>CAZJPB010000001.1:0-41322 GCA_964547785.1 uncultured Pseudomonadota bacterium
CAAAAACACCTTTCGACTTTGTATAATTATTATTTTTTTAATTGTAATGCTCTAAGCTCATTTTGGTTAACTCTGATTTCTTCTTTTTCATCATCCTCTTCTTCAAAGTCTTCTTCCAGAATCAGAAATTAAATCTGCGAGACTAAAATGAGCAGCTGCAGGCGCTGCTACTTGAGCCACTGCCACTTGAGCTGCTGCCACAAGACGCATCTTACTTATTTCATCCATTAATATAAGAGAATCAGCATGTAATATAAGAGAATCAGCATGTTCTGGACTTACAGCTTTTGGACCCAAAACCAAAGTGCCATTCACATCTACATAAGCATTTGGATACGTTGGCCAAGCTCCTGCAAAAAAAACAAAATTAATTATTAAGAATAAAGCTATATATTTTTTCATTTTCATAAACGTTCTTTCTTAAAATAATTATTTTTTAAATATATTAGTATAATCTCCATCAAAATCTTCTTCTACCGGCACTTCAACTTCAAGCCTTTTGATTGCTTCTAGAGCTTCTCTAAATAGTCGCCCCTTGTGTATTGCTTCTAGAGCTTCTCTAATAGCCGCCCCTTGTGTTCCAGATGGAGCTGCTTGCAAAAGACGTTGATATAATGCGCCTTGCGTTCCAGGTTGAACGCCTTTCAAAATCTCAGCTATACCCATTAACGATTTTCCCATTTTTGCTATTTCTGCTTCTTCTGCTACTACTTCTTCTTCTGTCTTTCTTAACTGATCAACTTGAGCTACTTTTGGTTGTATTGGTGCATTACAAATACTAGAAACTTGTAATAAAGCTAGAAGTTGTGACTCTAGCTTTATTTCTGCTGCGGCAGGATCAGGATTTGCTTCTGCAGCAAAGAGCGTGTTACAAGAAACAATGAACAGAAAAAAGAAAGTTTTTTTAGAATAATCACTCATTAAAGTCCTTACAAATATTAAAAATTATTATGCATTCTATAATAATTATTTATACAAAATTCACAAATTAATCGTACCTTGCATCATTTTATCACTTTATTTAGTTGCAACTCTACAAATTACTGCTCCTACAATTTTTGTCGGACGCAATCGTAAAAGCGCTTTGCTTGCATATTTTAATGTTGATCCAGTAGTCATAACATCATCTAGCAACAAAATCCGCTTATTTTTATAAAAATGCGCATCTTTAGACAAAGCAAAAATATCTTTGACATTAACTTGACGATCTTTTAACGAAAGCATCCCCTGTATTTTTGTTTTGCTCTTTCGAACAAGAAGATTCACGACAGGCTTACCACTTTGCCTACTGATTGCGTGGGCCAATTCTTCTGATTGATTAAACCAACGACGCGCATACCGCGTCCAATGCAACGGCACAGGAACAATAATATCAAAATCTGCATACTGCAAAGAAGTTTGCTGCCACATCATCCTTCCAAGCAAGGCAAACACCGCTTTGTTGCCATAATTTTTACTTTGAATAAGCATACGCAAAGGATCGACATAATCACTGACTGCAAAAACTGTGATCATTGTATTTTCTGTGATAACTAAAGGTGCTGAAACAATCGGTCTGATCATCGCAACACATGTTTGGCATACGATAGATTCTTTTGCGATTAATTTTTTACAAAAAACACAAACAGCGGGAATAATGATCTGATACAATGCATAGAGATACTCTTTACACGCCGAAACTACTGAATGCATCAAGATTCTGACTCAGTCATAGTCTGCAATAACATGATACAAACACCTGCAACAATGCATATATCTGCGATATTAAAAATAGGAAATGTCCACGAACCCCAAGAAATCTGAATAAAATCAACTACTGCTTTATGATACAATCGATCAATAAAATTAGCTGTGCCACCAACAATAACGAGTGTTTCTGCATACGTACAATAGCCATTCATGCGCCTTTGATAAGCATACCAAGAAAAATAAAATAGAAAAAAACCAGAGACAAGGGTAATCGCAACAAAAACAAGCGTTTTTGAACTTGCAAACATGCTCCAGGATATTCCATAATTATAGACAACATTAAAAGATAAAAATGAATTAAAGCAGACTGGATATTTAAAATGTGATACTGCCCATGATTTTGAAAAAAAATCTATAAAAGCAAGCAGCCACAAGTTCCTTACGTACGCATAACATTTGTGATCCTTCATCGAATGCGCACTCCTAAACCATGCACTGCTTTTTCAACAGCTAATTGAACTTCTATCAACATATCTTTCGTAACCGATTGCTCTTCGTCTTGCACAAAATATCGAAACGTAACTGATTTTTCATCCTGCCATTCAGGTCGCTGAAAAACATCTTGCAACTGAACTTCTTTAATCAATCGATGCGCTAACGCAATCGTCATTTGTAATGTTTCAACCGAATACGAAAGTGGCGTCATCATGCTTATATCGAGATAACTTCCTTGATATTTAGAAAAAGGAACAAATCGTTTTTCAGCCTGTTTATGTTCGAGCACATATGTCGCATCAAATTCAAAAGCCCACGCATGGCCACCACCTAATCCATGCATGATGGCTCCATTGATCATACCGACTTTGCCAACAATGGTATCCTGTGAAATAATATCAGCAACTTGATACGCATGCGCCCACAAAGGTTTTTGTAATGATTTTTTTAAAGTAATTTTTATACCGCACAAAGCGTACAAATCTTTTAAAAGATCAGCCTGCTTATAAAAATCAATTTCATTTTTTCGCTGATACAGAATGCCTGCTATCTTTTTTTGTTCAATAACTTTTGATTGCGCAGGATCGGTATGCCACGCACGACCATATTCAAAGAAAGCAGCCTGTTCATGCTTTGCTGCAATCTCATCAACATTTTTAAGCAAAGGAATAACGAGCGAATCGACTAATGTTGTCGCTTGTTCAGAAAGTGGATGCGCAATTTCTACGGGCAATACAATATTCCAATCTATTTTTTTTAAAAAATCATTATCTAAAAGTGCGTAATTATAAACCTCTTGCATTTTGCCCGTCACTGCCAAAAACTGTTTTATTGCGTAGAGTCGAGATTGCCAAGCATCTACAAAAACTTTTTTTGCAACTACTGGTAATTTTTCGGGGATATGTTCGTAACCATACAAACGACCAACTTCTTCAACAATATCTTCTTTGATTTTTATATCTTTAGTTGCTCGATACGATGGAACCGTGATCGTAAATGCTTGATCATCATTTTTTTTGGTGACAATAACTTTGTAATGGGCTGATTCCAAAATAGTTTTAATGTCATCTTTTTTAAACGTAATGCCCAAGCGATCTTCTATAAAACTTTGGGTTATATTGATTACAATAGGTTTTACCAATGAACCAATCGCAACACCTGATGGTACACTATCTTTTGCAATACCATCTTGTATCAAGAGTTGCGCAAATCGCTTGAGCCCTTGCAATGCCTGCTCTGGATCAAGTTCTTTTTCAAAACGCGCTGAACTTTCTGATCGCAATTTATGAAAACATGATGATCTTCGTATAGAGCCACCACTAAATGTTGCCGCTTCAACCAACAATGAATCTGTTGTTGTGCTAACTCCAGAAGCCATGCCCCCTTTGATACCAGCCAAGGCTAAAGCCTGCGTATCATTAGCTATCACGATATCTGTTTCTTGCAACGTAAGATGTTCGTTATTCAAAACAATAAGTTGCTCTCCATTCTTTGCTTTGCGAGGACCTATATATTTTGAAACTTTTTGAGCATCGAATGCGTGCAATGGTTGACCAATATCAAACATAACGTAATTAGTTGCATCAACAACATAATCTATCGGTCTTTGTCCAACGCGTGACAATCTAAAACCCATCCATAAAACTGAAGGGCTCAACATACTATTTTTGTAATAAAGCATCGAAAAAAAAGACACTTCTTGTGTATCGATGCTTAACGTAAAAGGGAATGCTTGCGTTGCCTGATATTCTTTTTCGTATTGTTCTATTGATATCGGTGCAAAAAAATCATCTTCTGATCGTAATTTTGTTTTTAAAAATGGTGCGACTTCGCGCGCAAAACCTCTATGGCTCCACAAATCCGGACGGTGCGTAATAGACTTATTATCAATATCAATGATAACATCAGTTGTTTCGATTTTTTTACGCCATGAACCATGTTCTAACAATGATTGCTCTAAAGCAAATACGCCTACCAATCCTTCTTTTTCGATATATATATCGCTGTACAAAAGCCATGAATAAAGAGATCCTTCTTTTTTGACAAAATAGATCGCACTCATAATAGCATCTGAACGGAATGGCAGACTTATTGTTTGTCTAATTTCTGGTACAAAAAACGTGATTGAATTTTCTGATATCTCTTGAACCTTTCCTGCATACCACGATCCAAGATCTAAAGAATATTCAGTTGTTGTCTCAATTTCTGCAACTTTAGTATTAAAATGATGCACAAGTGCCTGCAGATCAAGAGCGTCCCAAGCAATACTGAGATGATCACAAACCCAGCGTAATGATAATTTCATGATAGGTCCTTCTAGAAAGAATTATGAAATTTTAGAGTAAAATAAAACTAAAACATCCGCAACTTATCATGGTTCTAGTCTTGAGAAAAAGACCGTGGTATTCTAGATAATCATAGAATTAGAAACAATAAGCGAGGAATAATCCATGGCTGGAAAAATACTTTTATTTTATAAATATATAAAACTAGAAAACCCGCAAGAAATAGCTGACTGGCAAAGAAAACTTTGCCTCTCTTTAGAGCTTAAAGGTAGAATAATTCTTGCTTGCGAAGGAATTAATGGTACTGTTGGCGGATCAGAAGAAGCTACAAAAAAGTATATCGAGGCCATGGAAGCGCACCCTTTATTTACCAATATTGATTTTAAAGACGCTGCCGGCAGTGCAGCACATTTCCCGCGCCTTCGCATCATGGTTAAAAAAGAAATTGTAAATCTTGGCATCGATCCAGAAAAGCTAACCATCAAAGACACGGGCCAGTATCTCACGCCGCAAGAAGCTCACGAACTCATGAATCAAGCACCTGAAGATCTTGTGATCCTTGATACACGCAATGATTACGAAACAGCAATCGGAACATTTACCAATGCCATCGCACCGAACACTCGTTATTTCAGAGAATTCCCTGCATATATCGACAAAAATCTTGATCTTTTTAAAGACAAGCAAGTGCTTATGACCTGCACAGGCGGCGTTCGCTGTGAACGTGCATCTGCGTATGTAAAGCTCAAAGGCGTTGCTAAAAATGTTATGCATCTTAAAGGCGGTATTCATCGCTATATCGAGCAATATCCAGATGGCCACTTTAAGGGCTCAAATTATGTTTTTGATGCGCGTATTTCTCACGCTGTTTCTAATGATCTTTTAAGCGAATGCAACCTTTGCAAAACAGCAACTGATTATTACGAAAATTGCAAAAATGCGTTTTGCAATAAACAATTCCTTGTCTGCGCGTCTTGTAAAGATGCATTTGGACAATCATGCAGTGTAAGTTGCGTTGAACTTATTAAAAATAATAAAGTTTCTGTACGCACAAAAGAAGCTCGTATCGCTGCATAAGCAAAAGGAAATTAATGTCTTTCGTAATCCAAGAAAACATAGCCCTGCACGATAAAAATTGGTTCAGAACGGGCGGAGCCGCTCGTTATTTTTGCCAACCAAAAACAGGCTTAGAATTCCAAGAAGCTTTATTTTTTGCACAAACTCATGGTCTTGAAATTTTTGTTCTAGGCCAAGGAGCAAACGTACTCATAAGCGACGAAGGCTTTGATGGCCTTGTTATTCAGCCACAAAATACTGACTATACAAGACTAGAAGCAATTTCGAACACGATGCACTTAGTAACTTGCGGTGCTGGGCTTACGATGGATGCACTTATCGAAAAAACACTTGCTGATAGTCTTACCGGGCTTGAAGTTTTTAGCGGCATTCCGGGAACATTAGGCGGATCGACGTTTATTAACTTGCATTACTTTATTCATTTTTTAAGTGATTTTATTCATAAAGCTTCTGTCATCAAACGATCGACAGGCGAAATTTTTATGGTTGACGCTGCATGGTTCACATTTGGATACAATCAATCAACACTCATGAATCATGAGTATTACGTTATATCAGTAACACTCAAACTAAAAAAATCTAGCGATACCGAAGTTGCTTACGCGCAAGGCAGGCGCTACGAAATCATCCGTCATCGCAATTCACGATATCCAACGGCCAATACATGCGGAAGTTTTTTTAGAAATTTTCACGAAGACGAAGTCTCTTTAATTTCTAACAATAGAAAAATGATTTTTATAGCATTCTATCTTGATAAAATCGGCGTTAAAGGCGTTCAAGAAAAAGGTGGTGCAAAAGTTTCGTGGCAACATGCTAATATGCTCGTCAACACAGGAACAGCAACATCGCAAGATATTATTGATCTAGCGCGCACTTTACAAATAAAGGTCTATCGTGAATTTGGTATTTTGCCGCAACCAGAATGTCTTTTGATTGGCTTTAAAACGTATCCTTTAGTAACGGCTTACGAACTTTCCTTGCTGCAACAGTCGCCAACACTGAATCACTCTGCCCATCAGAAAACCACTTAAAAGCGCTGTGCTTGCAACATCAATTGCATAGAGCAAAAAATTATTTTTATACAGAGGATAAAGAGCGATCATCGCACCATTAAAAAATTTTATGCAAAAAAATAACAGCAAAATAATCAAAATATCTTTGCTGCCTTTTATACGAATAATACGTCTTGAAGCATCTACTACTTCTGGTTGTTTTTTTAAAATACGCCACATTCCAAGACCAATGCCAAGCAATGCTCCTAAAAGATAGATTCTAACAATACACCAACTAATGCCATATTTTTTGTACATAAAAAATAACGATGCACTTAAAAAAAATGATGAGAAAATTATTAAAGAAAAAAATGAAACAGCACGATCTTTTAAAGCATACATTCCACGCATTATGCAAAATAATAATGCAAACCAAGCCCAGACAGGCACTTGTACAAAAAAATCTATCATAAAAACTTTCAACGTAAAAAAATAGCACGCATTCCAAAAGCAACCAACCATAAAGGCATTCCAACAAAATTATATTCCCGTCTATCTAAATTTGAACTTATAAAAGCATTATGCATAAGAACATGAGCAGCTCCTGCAAACAAAAATAGTGTCCTAAAACTTACATCTCTTGAAGCCAAACCTGCTCCTAAATAAAGCCCAGGAATTATTACTGCAGAAGTAAAATGAGTAGCTTTTTCTGCGCAAGTTGAATTAACATCTTGCGGCCAAAAATAATTTTTCATCGCGGCAACACTTGTGTTCACATAACTTTGAACACAAAACAGACTCAAGATCGTTAGTGCTTTTATTTTTTTCATATTTTTTCCTTATAAAATTTAAAAATTATTTTAAGCAGACAGTCCGCCGCCCAAAACAGCTGCCCAAGCCAATACACCAACAGCTCCCGAAACAAGAGATGCTCCAAAAAGATTACTTCCTGGCCTTCCTGTATGAATACTTGCAGTACTTAAAGTATTATGCATAGCGACATGAGCAATTCCTGCACACAAAAATGGTATTTTGAAAATTGAATCTCTTAACAAACAACTTGCTCCTAAACAAAGTCCTGGAATTATTGCTGCTGAAGTAAAATGAGTAGCCTTTTCTGCGCAAGTTGAACTAACACCTTTCGGCCAGAAATAATTTTTCATCGCAGCGACACTTGCGTTCACATAACTCTGAACACACAATAAGCTTAAAAAAGCTCCAATTTTTATATATTTCATTTTTTTCCTTTTACTTATATAGAATATTTACTATTAGTCATTTTATTATAAATAAAAGGGTTTGTCAAATGCGAAAAATAAAAAGTTAAGCTTGGATATTTGTTTTTTACAGCGCCTCGTCGCTGACTAGCGTCTCTTCATCAAAATATTCAAGGATCTTTAAGCCAGAAAGACCTTCTGGCATCTGTTCTCTGTAGCAAAAATAACGCACAGGTTTATCTTGTTTTATTTTTGGCAGTGCCGCAATAACCGAATCATACTCAGGCATAGCCTCTTCATCGTAATATTCAAGAATTACAAGCTCGGTAGAAAGGCCTGTCGGTGTTTTAGTTTTATAACAAAAATAAGAAGGCTTTTTGTCTGCCTCCTGAACATCGGTTGGCATTGATTCTAGCTTAACAATAGACACTGAAGGTTTTTTAGCTTCTGGCTTTTGCAAGATTTTTTTTACTGATTTTTTAATATTTTTTGCAACACGCCTTTTTAATAAATGCTTTTTTTGTTTTTGTATGTCTTTTAAAGACATTTGCCAACTATCAAGTTCATAAAAATCACGCCCTGCTTTATACATTTTTTTTTCTCTTTGCTCTTCATCATCAGACAGGCCGCGCTGTTGCAACTTTTTATAACAGGCAAAACAATACGGCTTAGGCTCATTTTCCACAAAAAATACATCTAAAATCGTAAGTGGCGCATTGCATACAGAACAATAAAACTGCTGCTGTTCATGCTTTACGAATGCTTTTACAAAAAAAGAACTTTGCAGCACGCAAAAAATCATGATTATTTTTTTATACATAAAATTTCCTTAAAAAAAATAATTACATTAAAAACATGTTATAATTTAAACCCTTCAATTTAAAAAAACTTTCGAACTCTCGTCATCCTCAGGGAGCAATGCGACCGCAAGGATCCAGACTTCGAAAGTTTTTTTAAAAATTATTAACTTTTTTATTTCTAAACTAACTGCTTTCTGTTATAAAAATCACACCATAGCTATTACAAAACAACAACTGGATCCTTGCGGTCGCGCTGCTCCCTGAGGATGACGAGAGTATATTTTTACGATATACTGGATCTTTTAGAAGGTGCAAGAATGTTGTTTTTTAATGAATTTATTTTTTTTATACAAATTATAGCCGTAAGTTTTTTTGGTCTTGGCTCAGTGCTCTTTGGCAGCGCTGGATGCGCGTCTTTTATAACGCTGTGCGCGCTTTTAAGTAATCTTTTTATACAAAAACAGATCATGCTTTTTGGCCTTTCTATCGTTGCGTGCGATGCACTTTCGATTGGCTCTGACATCGGTATTCATCTTATGTATGAATATTTTGGACCACATATTACCAAAAAAACTATCTGGCTCTGTCTTTATATCAGCATCTTTTTTATAAGCATAGCTCAGCTATTTTTATGGTATCAACCTAATAGCTTTGATATTACGAATGGCGCTTATACGACAATACTTGCTCCTATGCCCTTTATCATAACGAGTTCTTGCTTAGTTGCCCTTGCAACAAAAGCTCTGAATTATGCCATTTATCATGCACTTTCTTTGCGTTGGGGCACTGCACATTTTTTCAAGAAAAATATTATTGCGCTTTTGGTGAGTCAGCTTTTTGATACCATTGCTTTTAGTTGCATAGCCCTTTCTGGAACCGTTCATTCGGTGCTTCATGTTATTTTATTTTCACTTTTGATAAAAAGCATTATCATTTTTTCTGGCGTTCCTTTTATAACATTTTGCCGTCGATTTATACCGTTACAACCTTTTACCAAACAGACTTTACAACAACATGAAATTTGAAATCATTCATCAATCAAAAAAATCAAAAGCCCGCGTTGGTCGGATTCATACACCTCACGGGATTATCGATACACCGAATTTTGTACCAGTTGGCACAAACGGAAGTTTAAAAGCACTTGATAGCGTCTTAACCGATCAATTGGACATTCAACTTATGTTTTGCAATACGTATCATTTAATCGTGCAGCCTGGAACAAAACTTATTAAACATGCAGGCGGCCTACACACCTTTATGAATCGAAAGCAACCTTTAATCACTGATTCTGGCGGCTTTCAGGTCTTTAGTTTAATGTATGGATCAGTGAATGATGAACTAAAAAGCAAGGGGACCAAAAAACAATCGAATTCTATTTTAAAAATATCAGAAGAAGGTGTTTTGTTTAGATCGTATCGTGATGGTTCTCCTATCCTGCTGACTCCAGAATCTTCTGTGCAAGCGCAAAAAGATCTTGCCGCTGATATTATTATTCCTCTTGATGAGCTTCCACCCTACCATTTGCATCCTAAAAAACTCAAAATATCGTTTGAAAGGACGCATCGCTGGCAAAAACGATCACTTGATGAGCATTACAAAGCTACGCAAAACCAAGCGATGTACGCAGTCATTCATGGCGGCGTTGATCCTGAGCTACGAAAACAAAGCTGTAACATTTTGACCAAACTTGCTTTTGATGGATTTGCTATCGGTGGATCTTTAGGAAAAAATCATGAACAACTTTTTAACGTAATCAATGATACGGTCATTCATTTGCCTACCGAATATCCGAAACATCTTTTAGGCATCGGCGATGTAATTGCATTAGAACCTGCAATTGCGCAAGGTATTGATACATTTGATTCTTCTCATCCAACGCGCTGTGCGCGCCACGGATTGCTTTTTACGTCAAACGGGATGATTAAATTGATGAATGCGCAGTATCAAGAAGTGTTTCAACCTATTGATAAAGACTGCAGCTGCTATACCTGCGCACATTATACTATTGCGTATATTCGGCATCTTTTTAAAGCGCACGAACTGACAGCGTATCATCTTGCAAGCATTCATAATGTTCATTTTATGATCACGCTCATGAAAGACTACAGGAAAAAAATCTTAGAAGATCTTTTGTAAAAAAAATAAGAGCCACTTTTTTACAAGCAGCTCTTATTTTTCATCATTACGCTCTTTTTTTTATTTTTTTATAAATAATAAGGATTTCCAGTTAATTCAACAGATATTTTATCATACCTTGTTGGATCTATTAACTTGTCTGAACGAGAATAGCGCCTACAGTAGGCCAAACTCTCATCACTGTTTTCATCTTGCAAAGAATAATATTTTGGATTAGCTAATAACAATTCTTTTCTAGTATCAAAAATAGGAGATATTTCAGGATATTTTTCTTCTAAACGTTTCACATTCAAGCTGAAAGTTGGCATCAACAAAGCTAATATGCTAGTTACTCTTGCAGTTGCTGCACAAAATTCTATACGTAATTCAGAAAATTCTGCTGCTGTAAGATTCGGTTTTGTTGCAGAATTTTTTAATTCATTAAATCTATCTTTTAATTCTTCAGCAAATTTTTTTGTTTCTGGATTTTTATTTTTATTGCATACTATTTTTACAAGATCATTCAATACATTAATTTCAGCTGCCATTAAGCTTTGCAAGAGATTAATTTCTTTTTCATCAATTTTTGTACTTAATACTGAAAAAAAAGATGAATCACTTTTTACAGTATTTTTTTTAAAAAAATACTTACCCAAACAAAATGATCCATATGCTACTCCGGCTACCGTTACAAATGGCATAAAATTTCTTGCAACAAATCCTTTAGTTCGGTCCCAAAATGATGGCTTTGCCGCTTGCTTTACAAATTCCCTCATAGTATTTGGAGTTTTTGGCGCTTGCTCAGAGAAAGATCTTTTTCCTGCAGCTTGAGCTAAAGAAGCAACTGATGATGCTTTGGTTGACCTTAAAGCAGTAGTCATAAGACCTACTCTGCTTGCAGCTGCGCCATTTTTAAAAGTAGTTCGCATTGCAGCCATTGGTTGAACTTGATTAACAACACTAAGTGCGCATAATAGCGCTATTGAATATATAGATTTCATTAGTATTTCCTTATAGTTTTTATAAAATTATTGTGATAAAAAAAAAGAGCCACTTTAAATAAACAAGCAACTCTTATTTTTCATCATTACGCTCTTTTTTTTATTATCTTCCTAAAAGCCAGTTCCAAGTACGAGTCAAATAGCCTTCTTCA
Organism: uncultured Pseudomonadota bacterium; assembly: GCA_964547785.1. Classification (GTDB taxonomy): domain Bacteria; phylum Babelota; class Babeliae; order Babelales; family CAIQNR01; genus CANNBR01. Next base: position 11,824 of record CAZJPB010000001.1, read on the forward strand.
ACTTTTGTTAAAAAATCTATACCTTCTCGTTCGCTTAAAGCTTTAATTGCTGCTTTTGTTGCTTCTTTTGTTTGACGCGCAGTTTTCCAATTTTTATCGCAATATTCTAATGCTTTTCTCATTTGTTTAATAAGTTTTTTAGAATCTTTACAATCAAGCCCTTGAGCAAAAACTATGTCTACTTCTCCATTAGGAAAAAATAAATATCTGTGATAATAAATATTTTGTTGTTTTTGCATATTTTCATCAATCATACATAAAGTTCTTTGAACTGCTTTTTCCAATTCACTAAATGAATCATAATTCGAATGAGTATAAAATCCATATTCATATAAAGTAGAACCACCTTCATGATGCAATTCTGCTAAAGCCAAATATTCAATGTTTCCTGTTTTGTATGGATGCCCACCCTGAAGATAAACAAGTTCTAATGCATAGATTTCACCACCAACACCAATAGTTGTTCTTTCTGTTCTTGATAGATTAACATCATATTTACCATCAAGTTTTCTTTGCTTAACGTTATCCCAAACATTTTGCTCAGCTTGAACTGGCGCATCTTGAGCTAGTGTTCCTTTAAGTTTAGAAGCTTCATACATTGCGTGCACTTGCTTTACTTCTTTACGATATGCCAATGCTGCAACCGAAAACAATCCAGTTGCTGTTACGAATGGCATAAAATTTCTTGCAACAAATCCTTTGGTTCGAGTTGCAGCTTGCTTTGCAGCTTGTTGCATACTTTCTACCGTTCCTGCAACTTTTGCAGAGAAAGATCTTTGCCCTGCAGCTTGAGCTAATGAAGCAATTGGTGCTCTCGTTGATCTTAAAGCAGTAGCCATAAGACCTACTCTGCTTGCAGCCATTGCATTTCTTGCACCAGCTCGCATTGCAGCCATTGGTTGAACTTGATTAACAACACTAAGTGCGCATAACAGCGCTATTGAATATATAGATTTCATTGTATTTCCTTTATATTTTAATGAAAAAAGCTATTTCTAATTGAAATAATATCATAAAGAATGATTATTGCAAGCGGACTATGCAAGCCTTTTAAGCCTGTCAGCTTAATTTTTAATTAAAAAATAAGAGCCACTTTTTTACAAGCAGCTCTTATTTTTTAAAAATTATGCTCTTTTTTTATTATTTTTGTAGCGCCCAATCAGCAAAGCGTGCAAAATAACCTTTTTTGTCTTTTTCTAAAAAAAACGAATATTTTCTACGATCTCTTTTTTCTAAATCTTTTATGGCTTTGATTAAACCTGGAATTTCATCTTTAGAAGCATGAGCAAATAAATCAGTCAAAGTATCTTGAAATAATAAATCCTTTGAGTCTCTTTCCGTTGCATTATAAATTACATAAATCTTCTTATCTGTTATTAAAGCACGTTTTGTATAATCTCTATTTTCTCGAAGAGACGTTTCACCTTCTAAACAAATATCTTCTACTATTTTTGGATCACAAGTTAAGCCTACACCTAAACGAGCAGAAAAAGCTGATGGAAATTTTTCATCAAAACACCAAACCGTTTGTTCTTCCAATCTACCAATATTTTGTTCTTCTAGTTTTTTTGCTAATGTTCTTTCTGCTAGTGCTTTTGCATGAACAATCTTTTGATTTGCAACATTATAGTAATGTTGAGGAGAATGAGGATATGCCAATCGTGCTACAGTAAGCAATCCAGTTGCCGTTACGAATGGCATAAAATTTCTTGCCACAAATCCTTTAGCTCCATTCGCAGCCATTGGTTGAGCTTGATTAACAACACTAAGTGCGCACAAAAGCGCTATTGCATATATAGATTTCATTGTATTTCCTTATCGTTTAATGAAAAAACTAGCAAAATAACTTGTTTTATTTTCTAAAAAAATGAATATTTTCTGTCATCTCTTTTTTCTAAATCTTTTACGGCTTTGATTAAACCTGGAATTTTTTCTTCATAAATTATAATTTTGGACTTGGCCAATTACCAGCAATGTGCGCGTGCAAATGATATATAACCTGAGAAGAATTGCTGCCATTATTAATGTGCAAAGTATAAGGTCTTTTATCGGCTATTTTGTTAGCAAGCAAAATCATATCAAGCAGCACTTCTGCATATTTTTTAAGATTACAAAAATCAGTTTTTAAATTAGCAACGTGTTCTCGCGGAGAAATTAAAAAATCAGCAGTAACTGTAGGCCTATGTTTTAAAAATGCAAACGCATGTTCACTTGTTGCAATAATGTTTCCTGGTGCTGTTTTATCTAAAATCTTACAAAAAACACAATCTTTTTTATTAATACATTTTTCGCTAGATGCTTTTGTGTAATGCAAAGTTACTTTAAAAGGTTTAATCATGTCTGTATTTTGATTCTTTGGCACATTGCTATCAATAAATAAAGTAAAATCATATCCTTCCATTACAGCCAAAATAAGATTAAAAAAGCCTAAAAAATTTTCGAAATTTTTAGATCTCCACAAATAATCAAAATCATACAAACTTGATGGTAGCCATATTGTTTCAAGTTCCATGATTCCATCGCTCTTATAATACACATTGGCAACATGATAATTTGAATGTAAAGATGCGCAAATTTTTTCACTTTTTCCATCTGCAGCTAAAAATGATCTATGGCCACCAATGCTTCTTTCTGTAGCACCATCAGCCATAAGACTCGCTTCTGAGCTAGACTTGCATCCAAATGGAAAATTTTCTATGTCATGTTTTTTTTGTTGCAATACCTTTGTTTGCACACTAACAAGTGTATCAAATGAACAAAGCAAAAGACTAAAGAGTAATAAAAAAAATATCATATATCCTCGCATTAAAGAACAACCAACATCCTTACAGCATGCTGATCCCATAGGTTTTGTCAATTTTTACACTTTCGAAAGTATCGATTCAGAGCGATCTATTAAAATTTTTAAACGACGATAATCCTCCCCTACAATTAATTGAATAGTCTCTATAAATGTAATACAAGATTCTAAGCTCAAAAGCTTATGTTCAGCTTGCGTTTGCAATAAAGAAATCAATAATTCATCCACTTGAATCTGAATATTTGTTTTTAAAATAATATGCAAATAAGCGCACGATTTAAAAAAAAGCTGCATTTCATCAGGCGTTGCTAATCGCACAAACGCATGCATTTTAGGCGGTTCAGGAGCAATTTGATAAAAGACTTCATCATGTTTTAAAAAACCTACAATTAAACACGAAAAAGTCGTATGCATATATTCAAATATTTGAGGCTGCTCAATGCGCAATTCTTCTTCTGTTTTTTTATATACAAATGCCGTCCTGTAAGGATCTAATGACCCTGTTTGAATTGCATATACAAGCCCAAAAACAAGCTTATCTTGCGTGGCAATCGTAAGTAATGATCCAAAAGCAGGAAAAGCATCCCACTGCCAACTTTGAGCAGTAAATGTCTGCAAAGAGCTTTGTATAACTTCAGCCAAATAAAGTTGTTTGTTGTTTTTGTTGTTCTGATTCTGTTGCCGCGTCATGCATTACTCCTTTAATAAAAGTAGCTCGATGAATAAACGAAGGGCCATGCATTTTTAAAGCTTCTTGATGATCTCTGGTTCCATACCCTTTATGCTCATCAAGCGCATACAGAGGGTAATCGTGAGCCTGTCTTTTTAAAAGCGCATCCCGTTTAACCTTAGCCAAAATTGATGCCGCAGCGATAGAAATTGAACGACTCTCGCCAAATGGAAAGCTCATTATTTCAAAAGTACCGTACGCAACAGCCAAAGGCATAGCATCGATTAAAACAAGCTTTAGGCGCGCTGCCCGTTCTGATGATTGTGAATAAAGAGCGCACAAAGCCTGCTTCATCGCTTGTTGGGTCGCTTGATAAATATTATGCGTATCAATTGCAAAGGCTGAACGAATTCCATATGCATACCAACTATTTTTTATAATCCAGTCCGCAGCTATCATTCTTTGCGTTTCAGTTAGAATTTTAGAATCTTTTAAAAACTCATGGCTTGCAAAAGGATGCAAAATGACCGCAGAAGTAACTACTGGCCCTGCAAAGCAACCTCTTCCAACTTCGTCAATACCACAAACATAAGCCTGTTCAGACCAGACTTTAGCTTCAAATTCTGATGATGAAACTTTTTTTTCTAAGCCCATTTTTTAAAACAAATCACTTTCGAAAAAACTTTTCCATTTGACAAGTTTAAAGTTGTTGGTACTCTATTAGAAAATACGCAGTGTTTTTATTTATTTGTTTAACTATGCTCTTTTTTATTACGTATTAAAGAGTAAGACTTTGCAAAAAGGAGTCAAATTATGTCATCTACAGCTTTACGAGTCAAAGAATTATTACGAGAAAAAGGTTGGACTACAAAAGTTCTTGCCGAAAAAACTGGTATGTCAGAAAGCTATCTTACTCATATAAAAAATGGGACAAGACGCTGGAACGAAGACTCATTAAAAAAATTAGCGAATGCTTTTGAGATCACCCCTATCGATCTCTTTGCAGAAAAACGCAAACGTACGGATAATATTGATAGCAATATTAGCATGCCACAGCGCTCTGACGTTGAACTCAAAGTTCAAGTCGTTCCTGTTGTTGGAGAAATCCCTTCTAATCCATCACCGTACAACAACCAAATGATCCAAACAACGACTGGCTACAAAGATGTCTTTGTGCCAACTTTAAACTTAAATGATTCAGCAATGTTTGCCTTTGCTGTTGATAACAACTCATTAGCGCCAGTATTTGTAAAAGGCGACCTCTTGATTGTTTCACCAGAAGTATGGACCAAATCTGGCGACATCGTTGCAGTAGAATATGGTAATGATACCCCTATCAAAGCAATTATGCAGGCTACTATGAGCGATGACTTTATCGTTTTAGAAACTCCAAGCAGAAAACAAGCTCCTATTGCTCTTGTGCGCGGAAAAGATCATTTTAGAATTATTGGCCGCGTTGTACAACGCATTCAAAAATTCCTATAATTTTTATAAGCTCTTAAAAAAGATAGCTTCCTTAAAAAGCCGGTATATTCTTGCTTTTAAAAGTGGAGCTATCTTTTTTTTATGATTCTAGTACTCTTTTTGTAGCAGTTTGCTAAATAAAATAAATTCTGAGTGATATTTTATAAGAGCGCATGGTGCGCGATTTCCACTTAGTAAACAATGCAAAGGTATGTTATGAATCGTTATGAGATTCTTCTTTTAGCCGTGCCTCATATGACTGAGGACGAGTCTACTGCCATAGAACGTGGCATCGAAAAAATAGTACAAGGTGTTCCGGGAAGTGTTATCACTTCTTATGACAAATGGGGTAAATGCAAACTTGCTTATCCTATTGGAGAACATGAATACGGCCTTTATTTTTTAATTCGTTTTACGCTCACTGATCCTAAAAGCGTTTTTGATGCAATTCATACGTTTTTAACCATGAAATATAGCGAGTCAGTCATTAGACATCTTATGAAAAAATTAGATAAAAATGAGCCTGCTGTATATGTTCGTCAAGAAATTGTAGAAGAAGCTCCAACAGGTGACGTTCGTGATTTTTTACGAAAAAATAAAATGGAAGGCTTGCTCCCTTCTGTAGAAGGTGGCGAAGAAAAGCCAGAACGCGAACACCGCAGAGATCGCGGTCCTAGAACTCCTTATCAATCATCATATAATAGACATCCACGAAAAGATAAAGATGCCGCAGCTCCTACTTTTACAAAACCTGTTGATACCGAAAAGGTTTGACCATGACTAAAAAAATAAAATTAAAAGTTAGTTCTCGTCTTTTAAAAAAGAAAAATCGTCGTAGTTCTTCGAACCAAAAAAAACAATGCCGTTTTTGCGCAAATGATGAACAAGCATTATTGCTCAACTACAAAAACACGCATGTTTTAAAACATTTTTTAACAGAACGTGGTAAAATTTTACCTTCACGTATTTCTGGAAACTGTGCTATGCATCAACGTGGCATGGGCGACGCGATTAAATGCGCTCGAACAATGGCTCTCTTGCCTTATTGTTCATCAGCTTATTAAAACGTTTTAAGTGAGAAAAACTCTATGAATATATATTGTTTTTCTCACTTTTTTTATGTCTTATGAAACATGCTTACAGACTTATTATTGCTTACGATGGTACAGATTATTACGGCTGGCAATTTCAAAACGATCGACCTTCTGTAGAGGGCGTTATCAGAAAAACCTTTTTAAGAAGCTTTAAACAAAAAGATGTTCTTTTTGTTGGCGCGTCTCGCACGGATGCTGGTGTTCATGCACGCGGTCAGACTGCTCGATTAAAAACAGATCTATTGCTTGAGCCTCACAAACTTATGACTATTTTGAATCGTGCATTGCCGCGCGATATTCAGATCGTTTCTTGCATTCATGCTCCAGATCGATTCCATCCGCATCATGACGTGCTCATGAAAACATACACCTATTCTTTTTCTCTACAAAAACCATCGCCGCAAGAATCTCGATTTTTATATTATTTTCCCTGGGACATTGATATAAAAACCATGCAAGAAGCGTTACGCGTATTCGAAGGCACGCATGATTTTAGTTATTTTTGCAAAGAAGCTGTTGCAGAAAAATCAAAAATCAAAACGATAACATCAATTATGCTCGAAGAAAAAAATACACATTTTATCATCACGATAAAAGGTACATCGTTTTTGCGTTACATGATCAGACGAATCGTTGGCGCAGCATTTGCCGTTGCAAGTCATCAAAATGTTTCTTTACAAGAGCTTAAAGAGACCTTATCTCAAAAAAACAAACGGGCTAAATTATTGATTACCGCACCTGCTCATGGATTATGCTTATCTACTATTGACTATAAAAATTAAAAAAAGGAATAAACTTGCATGAATACTATAATCAAAAAAATACTCTTTTGTGTTGGATTAATTGCACTCATTGGCGGCAGTTATTACGGCTTATCATACATAAAAAAATCTCGCATTAATGATGGGCTTGTTTGTTACAACGATCTACGCGATAGGCCTTTTATAAAACAATTATTCAAAGACAATTGGTACCTTTTAACCGCTGATCCAAACAGCGATGTTGATTTTGTTTTTGGAACGCTCTCTCCAAATACGCACGAAGCTAAATATTTTGGAAAAATGGATATTACGATGATGTTCGAAAATAATGTGCCAGCTGGAGTTGTCACGTATTATATGCTTACAAAAGCGCTAGGAAGGGTTGTTTATTTAGCAGTTGATGAAAAGTTTCGCGGCAAAGGATACGGAGAAAAACTTTTACGTTACGCGTGCGATCAGCTCAAAGCAAAAGGCGCTCTTTCTGTAAAATTATTCGTGAGAAGCGAAAATGCTCGCGCTCGAAAATTATACGAAAAAGTTGGTTTTGAACCAGCAGAATCAGAACCCCTATCAGTAGGGCTTTGGTATAGAAAAAAATTATAAAAAAGGAACCACTTTTATGAAAAAATATATTTTGATTTTTACTCTTTTATGCACTACACAAAACATTTTTACAGAAGATTTGTTTTTAGAAGAATTTGAAACAGAATTTTTTAACGAAACCGCTTTACCAGAAACACCTTTTAGCCCTATCATTATTACGCCGCAACCAAAAGTTTTTAAGCTTTCTGACATTCCTTTTTATTTAAAAATCACTGCTATCGGTTTTTATGAATCAAAACTAAAACCTGCTTATTACGCACTCATTGCGTACATAAAATCTTTCCAGACAAAAAAATAAAATCGTTGCTTAATTTTTTGTGTCTTCTTTATCCTGAAGTAAATTTTAACAAAAGGAGACACAAATGAATGCAAAAATACTATTTTTAATGTTAAGTGCTATGCATGTTATGCACGCTTCAGAAAAAGATGCTCAAAAAAATCCTGCAGAAAATCGAGCAACAAATCGACGTAATGCGTTGCCTTCTCTTGAATTCGAAGATGACACTAAACGCGCTTTTGCAGAACTAGAAAGACGAGATACGCCCAATCCATGGGTTGAATTACAACCTACTTGCACGCCGCCGCGATCTATTTCGCCAAATGCACCAGCAACACCTTTAGCTCTTGCCTATCCTCATTCACCTTTATCACCTGACATTGATTATGATCTAGAATATCCTAGAGATCGAGAATCCAGGATAAAATCTTATGGCACTTCAAAAAAACCTAAACGGTCCGAAACATATCCGTATATTAAAAATAGTCAAAACAAAAAAGAATGCTGCGGTGGAACATGTTGCGAAGGAATTTGCAAACTTTTAGAGTTGATTGGAAGATTATTTACGAGTGGCGTACCCTGCTAATTATCAAAAATAAGCTAAAAATCTTGCCAATTTTATTTTTTTCGGCAAAAATACAGTCTTAAAATTATAATTAAAATATAAAGGAATTTGCGATGAATAGATCTTTAACAATTTTTGCTTTTTTATCTTCATTAGTATGCTGCATACATGCTTCTGAACGTCCTAAAAGCCCTCTTCCAGAACCAACGGATTCATTAACCGCATCAATAGCAAGCGCATCAAGTACTCCATCAGAACAAGAATATCAAGACAATAATGCAGAACAACCCATGGATGCTTTAACTGCTGCTGCAAGTTCTCAAGGTACAGGATTCGATATTCCTGCTGGACATTTTGGACCTGCGATGCGTGAAAACCCATTTGATAGACCAGGAGGAAGCTTAGAAACTGAAGAACCAAGACATAGTGCTAGTCTATGCTGCAGCACAAGATTGCTTGCATACGTAAAATCCTGGTGGTCTTCTAGTACTGCTTCAGAAGAAAAAGATAAAAATGAATAAAAACATATGAAAAATAAAATAATTATCATGCTCTTTTTTTCTGCGTTCATGACAAAAGCTGCTTCAACAGAACCACAACGATCTAATAGTACAGCTTCTTCTGACACAGAAGAAACATTTGAGATACCTAAGACCCCTCCTCAAGCAGACCCTCTTACTAATCCAAGTACGACGTATGAAACGCTTTTATCTGCCGCTGCTCTTCTTGGTAGCGCAGCAAAAAGTCTTGCTAGTGGAGCAAGCGCCCTTGCAACTGCTGCTTTAGCTCCAGCTTCAGACGTTTATGATGATAGAATACATAGATTAGGAGAAGAAATTCGCACAGCAGCCGCAAGAGCTAATTATGCAAAATTAAAAACAATCTTAGACCAAAGAGGGCCTATAGAATTTTATGCAGCCGCACTAATTCCAAGCGGTGATAAATTTAGAGCTGTTGAAACTGTTTGTTATGTTCAAGGTGACACAATAAATTGCTTAGAATTATTTGCTTCGATAAAAAATGGCGGTTTACTTTGTTTAAATATTCGAGAAGATGATGACAATTTACTTCAGGCACTTATTCGACAAGAAGTAGCAATACCAAAACCAATATTTTTAAAATTATTAGAATTAGGAGCACCTTTAGAATCTAATAATCCAAAAGAAAAAAATGTCTCTTTTACTTTGCGAGATTTATTAAGCAAGGCTTCTGGAGAAAGAAAAATATATCTAGAAAGTATTGCTAGCCTAATTCATGCTGAAAATTCTAAACGGTATCATTGTTCTATGCTAGGAGTAACGAATCTAAAAGATGTGGCAACACAAACAGACATTACCGTTAATCCTAAAGCAACATTAGAAACATTATCAATAACAGCATCATCTGCTACATAATCCTATGAACACGCATCAATTTGCCTTTTTTTATGATAACGTTTTTTCAGTCTATTCTCACGAACTTGTTTTAACTGATCAAGATTTAGTGCGCCGTCTTACTACTATTATTCGTTGTAAAATTGGTCAATCAATTATACTCTTTAATCAAAAAGTTCATGTTGCATGCACGATCAAAACAATATCACAAAAAAATATTACGGTTTTTTGCAAACCCGTAACAACCAATACACTATTGTCGCCCGAACTATACGTCCTACTGCCTCTTTTAAAACGAGAAGCTTTTGAAGAAGCCATCTACAACTGCACAGAACTTGGTGTCACCGGTATACAGCTCATTACGACAGAAAAATGTTCGCGTCAAAAATTGCAAGAACACGAAATGCTTCGCATCACCAAAATTATGCACGCAGCAGCAGAACAATCAAAACAATTTGCATATCCAAATCTGCTCAATCAAGGCAAAATATGTTCGTTAACAGAATTTTTACAACAAGAAAAAACTCGCAACTTTTTAAGTGCTGCAACAAAATTATATGCAAATCAATATGGCACCCCTTTAAAAACAACCTTAGACCATGATAAACAATCTAAAATCTATTGCATTACCATCGGACCAGAAGGCGATTTTACCGCGCACGAAAAACAATTATTAGAAAATTTTGGATTCAAATCATCTTTGTTAACCGCTACGATATTACGATCCCAACAGGCTTTAACGATTATGACTGGCTTTTTAAGAACATTTTTAACTTAAAATTCTCTATGTTTTTATAAAAAAAATGATACTCTGCTTAAGATTTCACATAAGTAGGTTATGTAACCATAAGGATTTTTATGAATAAAAAAATAGCATTATACACACTTTTAACTTTTTGTAATATGCATGCTGCAAGCGATGAAGAATTTGCAAAAGCAATGCTTGCAAGCGTATTTGGTTTGAGAACGCCTAGCATAGAACGAAGGCTTCAAGCATTAGAAAATTTCGGTATAGTGCTTCCAATCGCTGTAGATGCCGCTATTAAAAAAACAACAGAAAGCGCTGAAATAATAAGAAGACTTCAAGTCGAAAATGCAGAATTTCGAACACAACAAACAAGAACAGACATCTGATTAGATGAACTTGAAAGACTTACAAAGGGAACAAGAACTGATCTTGATGAAATTAGTATGCGTCATGCAACTCGTATGGATCAATCAGAAAAAGCATCAGTTCATTCTGCTCAAAATTTAGGAGCCAGAATGGATACTTTATATGCTCTTATACAAGCGCAAAAAGAACACTTTCAGAGTCAAATTGAAACACAAAAAGAACATGTTCAAAGTCAAATAATTTCAACACAATCACAAATAGCCGCTTTAGAAGCTCAAATTGCTGCCACAAAACTTTCCTAACTTTTAATAAAAAAGAAAAAATCATGAAAACAAAAATATTATTTTTTGCACTTTTAACTTTTTGTAAAGCATATGCTGCAACCGCAGAAAATGTAGACATAGAACCGACTTTACCAGAAGAACCGACCCTTTTAGTTCAATTACAAAGACAAATTGATGCTACTGATGCAAGAATAACGACATTAATAGATGAACTAGAAACACATAAAACTAAACATCGTATTGATCGTGAAAGCCTAGAAAAAGAATTAAGAATACATGGAGAAGTCACAACAGCAATTGCTGAATCGGTAACAAGAGAATCTGAAACATTAAATGCACAATACGAAACATTAAGCCTACAGGTAGAAAGACTAAAATCTGCTATGAGTGTAAATATAGCTTGCTTAAGATCGCACATGAATTTTACAGAACAACAAATCAGCGCATTAATAGACAGATCAGAAGAAACAATAACTGCTAAAATGAAAGCCCTAGAAACTAACATAGAAACGATAAAAACAGCACAAGACAAATATGCTCGTAGAATGGCTCAGTTAGAAAAAGCTCTCACAACAGACAGACAACATAATCATGCACAAACAACTGAGTTAACAACTCAAGTAGCTTATTTAACCGAACAAATAACTGTACTACGAAGTTTTTTTGCTTAAAATTACAGCAACATCACGTTGATTCTTTGTATTCCATAGTCTTTAAATATAAAGGGACTAATGGTTTATAAGTTTCTTGATTATTATTCCACGCCTTGAGTGCACGTTCTGCAACTACAGAAAGTTCAACATATTCTGTTAACGTTTGCTCAAATAACGCATGCGGGAATAAATTCAATAATAATTCTTGGTGCAAAGCAACTCCATTGCCGATAAACATAATTTTTTTATCTTTATATTCGCAAGAAAGTTGATATAAAAAGGTTCCATAAAATTCCCATCCAATTTTTATACTATTTTTAATCTTAATGCCAAAATAAAGATCATTATTAAATGCATTCAAAAGCGCAACAACTGGATATTCCGTTGCATCATACGGATGCAAAAATGCCTTAAGACCATCGACAGCAATGAGCGGGATATTGAGCGCGCACAAAAGACCATTCACGGTTGCAATAACAACACGTAATGTCGTAAAAGGGCTTGGGCCGCAATTAACCGCTATAAAAGAAAGGTCTTGGTAAGGCATAGCATTATTTTTTAATAACGCATTCATGTTGACCATAAGATTCTTGCTCACGGTCATTTTGTCCTGAACAAAAGAATCTACGCATTCAGGACCTTCATAAAGACCACACGAAACGGAAGTATACGAAGCCGAAATAACGATGTATGAATAATTTATTTTTTGTTTTTGCATTTTTGCTGCTGATAAAATATGCCGAAAGTATCAAATTCCAAAGTTTTTTCCTTGCGCGGGATAACCTTTCCGCAGTTTAAACATTTCCAACCATCAAAATTTAAAAAATGATCAAAAAACGACTGTAGCACCATCAGACCAGAACATTTTTTGCATTTCATATTTTCTCCCTTTTTTTCACTTTTTTCTTTTACAAAGAATAACAGATTTAGAAAGATATTCTAATCAGCATCCATCTGTTTTTGAAAGATCTTGTACGAAAGATATGAATCTAAGATTAAAGCTGCGGCCAAAGAATGTATGTCCTCTTTGTTTTTTGCCTTTTGTAATTTATGAGCATGTTGACTCGTTAATCGTTCATATCACAAAATCCATCGAACGGCTGGAAATTTTCTTTCTAAATCTTCTTTTTAAAGCACTATTTTTTTTGTCTGCTCGCTTTCTGTTCCTCGTAAAGTTTTTGGATACCCGATAACTATTTCACTGATTTTTTCATCTTGCAATAAATGCTCAATAAAAACAAACAATGTATCTTTTTCTATAGTTTTTAAAGGTCGTGCTAAAATACAAGATGCGTCAGAAATAGCTGTTCCTATCCATCTATCTCCAAGATCTAATGCCGCTATTTTCATGCATAATCTTTCTTTTAAGAAACATTAATTAGTAAGACAAACAGTATAAATTTTTTTTCAATTTGGTACATTTAAAACATTATATCGTAACATAAAGGAAAAATCGCATGCTTTTGCAGATTGTAACATCTATTCGTGATGCTATTTGTTTTTCGCCCATCTATTTAGGGTTGATTGCTGGAATAGCCATCCTCCTTACCGTAGCTTTAAAAGGTGTTCAATTCCGTTATTTTTTTAAAAGCTGGAAACTAGCTTTAGGATCATCTAACGAAACAACAACGACCACAGAAAAAGGTGACATGTCTGTCTTCCAGGCATTTTTAAGCGCTCTGAATATCAGTATTGGAAACGGTTGTTTAGCAGGAGTCGCTGCAGCTTTGCATATTGGTGGACCTGGAGTTGTTTTTTGGATGTTTTGCGCAGGCGCTTTAGAAATGGTATTTAGGTTCGCTGAAGTTTTTTTATCCGTATCCTTTTCAAAATTAGCACGCAATAAAACCGCTTCTGTTCTTGGCGGACCTTTTTTATATATCGACAAATTACCTTTTGGAGCAGCTTTAGCAACATTGTATGCCATCTGTTGCTTTATATTTGGATTAGTTGGCGGCAACGCAATGCAATGCAATTCGATCAGCACGGTCTTACAGCATACTTTTCATATCCCCGCATCGATGATTGCAATAGCTCTTGGATCATTTGTTTTATATGTTATGTTTGGTGGCGCAAAACGGATTGTCAAGATTTCTGATACCATTATTCCTTTTAAAGTTGGTCTCTTTTTTATTACCATTTTGCTCATCCTTGGCTACTATCGTCACGAACTGCTTCCGGCTTTATGGCTCATATTTGAATCTGCATTTTATCCAAAAGCTCTTGCTGGAGCTGCCGTTGGAATGGGCGTCAGGCAAATGATTGGTCTTTCTATATCACGAACCGTTAATGCGTGCGAGGCTGGATTAGGAACAGCTGCCATTTTTTACGGCAACACAAACAACAGTAATCCTATGAAAGACGCACTCACGAGCATGCTCAGTGTTTTTATGAGCATTAATGTCGTCACACTTTTAGTCTCTCTTGCTTTGATTGCAAGTGGCGTCTGGAATGGAAACGCTGATGGTGCTGCTCTTGTCGCGCAAGCATACGAATCAGTCTTTGGCATCGCTGGCGGCTATATTGTTACCGCGTTAACTATGATTTTTGGGCTTGGCGTTTTTGTTCCGTATGGTTATATCGCGCGCCAGTGCTGGCTTTACATCACGAACGGAAAATATGAAACTCTCTTTATTTTTATTTTTACGGGCGCTGCAATTACTGGATCTTTGATGTCGATAGAGCTCGTTTGGACAATGATTGATATTATTGTTGCCTGTCTTTTAACCATAAATCTCAGTGCTGTTTTATTCTTGCTTGGCTACTTACGATCAAACAGTAAGTTGTAAAATTTTCAATTATTCAACGGTAACTGATTTTGCAAGGTTTCGCGGGCGATCGATTGAGCAACCTTTAACTTTTGCAATTGCGTACATTAACAATTGCATAATGCCTGTCATTTGAATAATGCCAAAATGATGTTCCGTTTTTGGAAGCACAATTGCATGATCTGCAAGGTCTTTGAGTTCCTGTTGCCCTTCAAAAACAAATGCTAAAATGTGTCCCTTGCGCGCTTTGATTTCTTGCGCGCTTGAAACTAACTTTTGATAAATGATCGGATCAGGATGAGAAAAAATACAGACAGGTGTATGCTCATCAATAAGTGCCAAAGGACCATGTTTTAGTTCGCCTGCAGGATATGCTTGAGAAAAAATATACGCTATTTCTTTAAGTTTTAATGCTGCTTCTAGCGCAAAAGGATAGCTGCTATGCCTTCCTAAAAAAATAAAATTTGCATAACGCGCATACAAAGGCGCCAAAACATCAAAAATATATTCTTTATAAGCAACAAGATTATTTTCTAAAAACTCACCTGCTAACAATAATGCATCCTGTTCATGTTCAAATTGATTTTTATCAATAATACCACGTTCTAATGCAATCTTTTGAGCTAACCAATAGAGAGAAACGATTTGTGTGGTGAATGCTTTTGTTGATGCAACGGCCATCTCTGGGCCTGCATACGTCAATAAAACGCCATCAGCTTCGCGCGCTAATGAACTAGAAAGAACATTTGTTACGGCTAATATTTTTTGATTATATTTTTTTAAAAATCGAGCGATTTCTAACGTATCTGCTGTCTCTCCAGACTGAGAAACCAAAATATATACTATTTTTTCTCGAGGGAAAAAAGTGCGATACCTAAATTCAGAAGCTAAGGCCGCTGTTGTCGGAATAGCAACATGTTCTTCGAAAAAAAATTCAGCTATCCTGCCTGCATGCCACGACGTTCCGCAACCAATAATTTTTATAGCATCGATATTTTTAAAAAAATCGCCTGAAAAACCGATTGTGGTAAAAAACGAATCTTGCATATTTTGATAATGCGCAATTGTTTTATAAATAGCTGATTTTTGTTCGTAAATTTCTTTAAGCATAAAATGTTCATAGCCATCTTTTTCTGATGCTATCCACACTTTATCAAGAAATTGAACGGTAAGTCTAAGTGGTGTATTAAAAAAATCGACTGCCTGAGCCTGCTCTTTTGAAATATAAACAATGGTATGCTCTGGAATAAAAATAACTTTTTCTACTAATCCAGAAAACGCGAGCACATCGGACGCTACAAACATTTCGTTATCGCCAACGCCGATGCACAAAGGAGAATTTTTTCGCAATGCAATCATAACATCCGGAAAATCTTCCATCATAATCACGATTGCATAAGCACCAACAAGACGCGATGCGAGTATCTGCGCAGCATATCGATAATCTTGATGTTCGGTTAATGCTTGCTCAAAAAGATGGGCTATGATTTCGCTATCAGTTTGCGAAGAAAAAATATGCCCTAAAGCTTCTAGTTCAGCTTTTAAAGCAACATGATTTTCTATAATACCATTATGAACGACTGCAATTTTTTTTTTACAATCTAAATGAGGATGAGCATTGTTTTCGGAAGGAATGCCATGCGTTGACCAACGAGTATGACCTATACCAACAAATCCATCAACAGCATTTTTATCTAAAGCAGCTTCTAACGAAGCTATGCCGCCAACCGTTTTTACGCATACAAGTTTTTGAGAATTTTTTTCGATACACGCAAAACCAGAAGAGTCATAGCCACGATACTCTAAACGAGAAAGCCCCTGCATCACCAAAGCACAACTTTTACGATGTCCTATATAACCAACAACGCTACACATCGCTACTCATTACTTTAAAAAGCATTCTGATTGTATTGATAAACACACCAAAACAATCAACCATTCTTAACGTTTTACGAATTGGAATTTACGACGTGCACCCTTTTGACCAGGTTTTTTACGCTCTTTATTACGAGGATCAACGGTCAAGAAGCCATTTTCTCTTAAAAGCGCACGAAATGAATCATCTTCTTTAACCAAAGCGCGAGCTATGCCAAGTCTTATTGCATCAGATTGAGCACATTTTCCGCCACCATAAACATTTACAACGATATCGTATTTAACAAGAGCATCGCACACAATAAGTGATTTGATAGCATTTGCTCTAGTTTCTTCGGTAGGAAAATAATCAGCACATTTCATAGAATTGATCGCAACGCCACCTTGGCCTTTACGAAGCCATACACGAGCAACAGCTGATTTACGACGCCCAACAACACCAATAATTGATTGATTTTTTACTGTTTTTTGTTCTTCTTTAGCTCTGACCATCTGATCTTATACCACCCTTAAAAAGGAATTTTTTATTATTTTATGATTTTGAAAGTCTAACACGATCATGAATCTTGTCAATTCTAACGATTTTTCTGGAGCCGGTGATCGGATTTGAACCGACGACCTACTGATTACGAATCAGTTGCTCTACCACTGAGCTACACCGGCAGTCTAAAAAAGCTCAGGATAACCCTTTACAAAGCTTGAGTCAAAATTGCACACAAATGTTTATTAAAAAAAGTTATTTGATCGATCTCTATACGACTGCTCTTCTACCAATTCTTGGCACGACAAACAACGCGTTGCATTCGGATAGAGCTCAAGGCGTCGCTGAGAAATATTCTGCTGACAATCTGCGCAAATACCATATTCTCCAGAATCTAGCATTTTGAGAGCTTTTTCGATCACCTTGTATTCTTCATATTCATTATTATGCAAAGAGCTTTTCAAGCTTTCAAAAGCCGCTGAAATTGCTTGATCACCTGGATCTTGCACTTGGCTTCCTGAATCATCATCTTGCTGTAACTGAGCAATAGCATGCTCTAATTCTTTTTTTCGATTCAGCAGTACTGTTTTTATTTTTTCAAGTTCTTTGATGGTTCTTTTTGCTTCACTCACTTTTTTTCCTTTTATTTTGAAAAAATTTTTTTAATATGGCCGCGCATTCCTCTTCATTAATACCCCCTTTAATCACGGAAATATTCTTGTTATATAAAGGAATAAAAAAATCTCTGTCAAGATGATTCCCAAAAAGATGCGAATGCGCTCCAAAAAAAACATGCTTTATTCGGCTCAATCGCAAGGCTCCCATACACATTAAACAGGGCTCAAGTGTAACATACAAACGACAGTTTTCAAGCCGCCAATTATTTTTTTGCAAAGCAGCTTTTTGTAGTGCTTCCATTTCTGCATGAGCAGTTTGTGTTTTGTTGCGCTCGACCTTATTAGAGCCGTATCCAATTATCTCTTCTTTATCTGAAACAATAAGCGCTCCAATCGGAACCTCTTGCTCTTCAAAAGCCTGCTTGGCATAGTGTAAAGCAATCTGCATATAATATTCATCTGAAGCGTTATCTTGATTCATAAAAAAAGCCTTTATTAAAAAAATTGTATTTTTTGATTTTGTCCTGTTAGTAGTGAATTATCATTTTTTAAAGTATACTTACATACTATAATTTTTAGTTTTTTTGTATAAAAAATAAAAATAAAATCAGAACTATATAACGTTTGTATTAAAAATGAGTAGGAATGCAAAAGGGGCCATTGTATGTCTAAAGAATTAGAAAAAAAAAATGAATATGGTGCGACCTCAATTCGCGTCATGGAAGGACTTGAAGCGGTACGAAAACGTCCTGCGATGTATATCGGATCTACTGGACCGCAAGGATTGCATCATTTAGTCTACGAAGTCGTTGACAACTCTGTTGATGAAGCGCTTGCAGGCTACTGTACCACTATAAAAGTTATTTTACATACCGATGGATCGTGCTCTGTAGAAGATAATGGTCGCGGTATTCCTACTGATATTCATCCTACGGAAAAAATATCTGCTGCTGAAGTTGTATTAACCAAACTGCATGCCGGCGGTAAATTTGACAAAGATTCTTATCGTTTTTCTGGCGGTCTTCATGGCGTCGGTGTTTCTGTAGTCAACGCTCTTTCTATCAAACTTTATTTAGAAATTTATAAAAACGGTTCAGTCTATAGCCAAAGCTACGAAAAAGGTAAACCGCTTGCACCGCTAGCACTCTCTGGAGAAACAACAAAACCAAATGGCACCATGGTTCGCTTTATTCCTGATGGCTCAATTTTCACCGAAACTACGACCTTCTCGTTTGATACGCTCTCTGCTCGTTTACGTGAACTTGCTTTTTTAAACAAAGGCTTGCGTATCAATATTTTTGATGAATCAACCGCAAAAGAACATTCTTTCTTTTTCGAAGGTGGCATTGTTTCGTTAATTGAATTTATTAACGAGAAAAAAAATCCTATTTTTCCTGAAGTTATTTATTTTCAGCAAGAAGACAAAGACTATGTTCTTGAAATCGCAATGCAATACAACGAAGGATATGCAGAACAATTATATTCATTCGTGAACAACATTAATACGATTGATGGCGGAACGCACGTTGCTGGCTTTAAAGCTGCACTTACTAAAACATGTAATAAACGCGCAACTACTTTAGGAATGCTCAAACAAGGCAATAATCTTTCGAGCGAAGATGTTCGAGAAGGATTAGTCGCTGTTATTAATATCAAAGTTCCTGAACCACAATTTGAAGGTCAAACAAAAGGAAAACTTGGCAACAGCGAAGTCAAACGGATTGTAGAAACTTGGTCATTTGCAAGTCTTGATACCTACTTTGAAGAACATCCTGCGATTATTAAAAAAATTATTCAAAAAGCTGAACTTGCTCAACGAGCGCGAGAAGCGGCAAAAAAAGCTCGCGATTTAACACGCAGAAAAACTGAACTTGAAAGTACTATTTTGCCAGGAAAGCTCACTGATTGCTCTAACGAAAATCCTGCTGACACTGAATTGTTTATCGTAGAAGGAGAATCTGCAGGCGGTTCTGCAAAACAAGGACGAGATCGTTTTTTTCAAGCAATCTTGCCACTCAAAGGTAAAATTTTAAACGTCGAAAAAGCGCGCCTTGATCGCATTCTTTCTAACGAAGAAATTAAAGCGCTCATTGCTGCTATTGGTGCAGGAATTGCTGAAGAATTAAATGTAGAAAAAGTTCGTTATCACAAAATTATTTTAATGACTGACGCTGACGTTGATGGCTCGCATATTCGAACATTACTTTTAACTTTCTTTTTTAGATATATGAAACCAGTCATTGAAAATGGTTATCTCTATATCGCTCAACCGCCACTTTATAAAGCAAAATTAGGCAAAAAAGAACAGTATCTTAAAGATGAACGCGCTTTGCGAGATTTTTTATTTGATTGGGCTCGAGAACAACTTATATGCACCATCGACAATCATAATTTAACCGAAATAGCTTGGTTAAATTATTTACAAAATATCACTAAATACGAAAACGAACTTGATAAATTATGTATCATCTTCAGATTAAATCATTCTCAAGCGCATAAACTTTTACTGACTATTCGCGAACATAATCTTTCTTTACATTCAGAACCTCATGATATTATTGACGCATTACGATCTTCTTTTAAAGGATATAAAGTTTCTATCACCTGCCAAGAAGCACAAAAAGAACTTGTAGATGCACCTTTAGAATGGATCACTTTTGAAATTTTACACAAATCATGGCAAGTGCCTTTAACATTTTTTACTTGCGAAGAAACATATCTTGTTTTAAAAAATATTGATGCACTTTTTGATGCTGAAAAATCTTGGGTGCTCGAAATAAAAGATAAAAATAAATCCGTAACAGGAACTGGCATCATTAATTTAGTAACTATGATTAGAACCATCAGCAAACCATACATGCATATACAACGCTACAAAGGTCTTGGAGAAATGAACGCTGAACAATTGTGGGAAACCGCAATGGATCGTGACACACGTTCTTTATTGCAAGTCTCTATCGAAGATGCGTTAGAAGCTGATGCTTGGTTTGCAACGTTAATGGGTGATGATGTAAGTGGAAGAAAGGAATTTATTGAAAAAAATGGCCGATTTGCAAAAAACCTCGATGTTTAATTTAGATCTTATTCCTAAGAATAGTAGGCTCGTGATAGGACTTTCGGGAGGTCCCGATTCTGTCTATCTTTTGCACAGATTACATGAACTTAAAAATAAGCATGGGTTTTTTTTGATTGCTGTTCATTTTGATCATGAATGGCGCGAATCATCAAAAGCAGATGCGGCATTTTGTAAAAAATTATGCACAGAATTAGATGTAGCTTTTGTTCTTGAGCGCGCAAGTACTCTTAAAAAACAATTTATTTCTAATGGATCAAAAGAAGCTCTTGCTCGAGACATGCGCAGATATGTTTTTGAAAAAACCTTAAAAGAGTACGATGCCGACGCGGTGTTACTAGCTCACCATCTTGACGACCAACAAGAAACTTTTTTTATTAATTTAATTCGAGGCACATCACTAACTGGCCTTTGCGGCATGGCATCCATCAATGCTTTTTATGTGAGACCAATGCTCGATGTTCCAAAAAAAGAAATTTTAGAATACTTAGAAGCATATTCTATTCCATTTTGTGTTGATCCAACAAATACTGATGATGCTTTTCTGCGCAATCGCATACGTTCTTCCGTAATGCCAGCCTTACTTACATGCGATGATCGCGCGAAAAACAATCTTACAAAAACCATGCATCAATTACAACAAATAGAAAATTTTTTAAAAGAACTTACTCTTGAAGCTCTTAGTGTCATTGCTGCACCATCCGATGGCGTGGATGATGACGGTGAACCAATAAAGTATTTTAATGTTAATTTAGAAACTTTTTTTAAATTACCTGTATATATGCAAATGAGATCTTTAAGCACTTGGATTAGGCTCGAAATGGATGACTGCTCAATATCAGAAAGCTTTTTAGAGGAAGTAATCAGATTTTTAGAAAGTCCTCGCGGCGGAAAACATCAAATTTCTCCAACCTGGTCAATGACTAAAAAAAAGGGAATCGCCTCACTTGAACGGAATAGTTAATGCTTTAAGGCCTGTCTATTCTTTCAGCTAAATCAGCAATAGCTCCTGTAAGATTTTCATGAAATTCTTCTATGGTTAACTGTGATACAGATTCTGCTAACACTGGATCTATTCTGCGCATTTTTATAGTAAAATCCCTTAATACCAATGGATCATTGTAAGGTAATTGAGTTTCTAGCAAAAGCCCTGCTTCTTCTCTCTCTTTTTTTAATTTTCTTACATATTTAAAGTAAAAAAAGGGAACATAAAAACAATTTGGGCACTCCCTATAAATATCTTGCCTTTGATAAGTACTTAAAAGTGTATCAAACTTCATCATATATTTTTCTAATGACTCAAGATTTTGTAATGGAGTGCTTGCATTGATTTGATAAATGTGCCTAAAGCCAATGTTTCCAAGATCATGATAGTCTTCTGGTATGACATAATAAAATGATTGCTCTAAAACATTAGCTCGTCGTTTTTGATCACTTGCCTGAATATTCATCAACATTAAGCTCATTAAAAAAAATAGTTTAGCCTTCACACGATTCCTTTTAGTAATTAAGATTTATTTTTTTTATGTTAGATTGCTACACTAGATCATAGTTATCAAAATGCATGATCTTTAAAAAAAGCCTTGAAAGCACGAGAATGATAATAAAAAAATCAAGATCTCCTTTTATCTATTCTTTATTGTTTCATTGTTTGCTTTTTTTTATTCTATCTTTAATGCTTCTAGAAAATAAAACAAAAAATAATGTTTCTCACAAAGCACTTTACGATGTTATAAAAAATTTACAAAACAGACAAGAACAAGATACGCATAATATTCAAAAACAAACAGAAGCTGATGATCAAACTCCCGATCTAGCAAGATTTGTTGTACCTGCTCCTGTTGTATATTATGGCAATCAAGCGATGATGAATATGCCAACTCCAATAAAAGGCTCTGCTACGGGAACTTCTAGCTTTGATAAAAATCAATCAACGTTGCCAACTCCTGCAGTTCAACAGGTCGCACAAGAACAAATTAAGCCATCTTCTGAACGATATACGCAAGAAGCGCAATCGATTCCTCAAGAATCTGCAACCATTCAAGAAACACTTCCTACAGAAATTTTATCTGCAACTTCTTATATTTTTTCCGATAACGCTTTTGTAGAAAAAACTGGCCCTGCTAAAAAATTAACCCTTGCGGATCTTTTTAAAAATGCGCCTGCCGATATTTCTCAATTTGCAAAAGAAGGACAAAAAACTGCAACGCAAGCAGGCACCGAAAACGGAGACGTGAATGGATCGGGGCAACAGATAACGATTAAAGAAGGCGACATGAAATATTATACGCTCTGGGCAAAGTTTTTAAATCATCTAAATCAAGCAGCTCGATTCAATCGTCGCGGCAAAGAACATATTATTTCTCAACTCCTGCACGAAGGAAAAATCGAATACCTTTTACAATGTGGCATTACGATTGACGCTTCAGGAAACCTTATTGATATTGCGATCACTCATTCTTCTGGATCAAGAAGATTTGATGAACTTTGTAAAGCTGACATTCATGCTGCTGTTCCTTTTCCGCCGCTGCCTGCATCACTGAATAAAAAAACTGCCTGCTTTGAAGTAAGCGTCTATCCATAAATCCTTGTATCTATGCCCTCTGTGCGTGGTATTATAAAAAACATACAATACTTTGCAAAAAAAGGAGCGCGTATGAAAATAAAGCTATTTGTTTTATTATTTTTTAATCAAGTCTTAGAACCTTCGGTCCCTGTTCATTCTGAATTATCAACACAAGTTACTGATACTATTTTGCCAGGATCGCAAGAAGTTCATCAAAAACTAGGTGTTCAAGCAGTCGAAATTGAATACGCCCTTATCACCTTTACTAAACGAACAAATGATGAAGCTTTGCTTTCGCATTTAGCGCTGCAATGGAAAGGTGATTATATCGAAAAGCTTCCCGCCGCGCTCTACACAAAACAATATGATCATATGCCACTCAAAGCGCTAGAAGAGAATTTAGTAAGCGAAGGCAAGTGGAATAAAGAAAAACAGACACTCTCTTTTACGCTTAGAAAACCGCTTTATTTGTATGGCACTACTACATTTTCTCTCGTTTTTTCGGTCACGCAAGAACTAGAAGCAAAAATAAAACAAGGCTCATTTGTGATTATTTCATCTTCTTTGCCACGAGCTTTTCAGCAATCTGTGCCAGAAAAAACACTCATTCTTTCTTACCATTGTTAAATTGCTGATAATATAAATTTCTTCAATTCAAACATAAAAGTATTAATAATTTTTTGAAAAAATCTCGAATTCTCGTCATCCTGAGGCGCGATCCAAGCGCCGTGAGGATCCATCAGCCGTCGCGCACATGCGCTATGGCCAGATGTCGCAGCATAGAAAAGCGAAGATGGACAGAATTTATAAAGCATAGTTTTTGATGTACTGTATCATCATTATAATATTTTTATAATTGATTCGATTGCGTTGTTTTCTGAAAATAATAATTTGAAAAAATAATCTATAATCATTAGTTTTTTAATTCCAGTAACGCCTGGATCCTCACGGCGCTTGGATCGCGCCTCAGGATGACGATCAAAGAGACAAATCATTATTTTGAAACTAAAATTAAATATAAAAAGGAGTTTTATGGCACGCATTGTAATTTTAGGAGCAGGCCTTACCGGCCTTTCAACCGCTTATCATCTTGAAAAAAATAATATTTTTGATTTTTCTATCTTCGAAAAAGAAGAGACTGTCGGCGGATTATGCAGATCAGTAACAGAAAATGGTTTTACCTTTGATTTTACGGGCCACTTGCTGCACGCAAATGATCCTTATTTTTTTAATTTTTTAGAAACCATTGTTGGACTCCAAAACCTTGCAACCATCAACCGCCGTTCCTTTATTTATTCTCATGATGCGTATACAGCCTATCCTTTTCAGACAAATCTGTATGGATTGCCGCACGAAGTCATTATTGAATGCATTACCGGATTTGTAGAAAAACCAGCATTACAAAAAAATCCTCGCTCATTTTATGATTGGGCTTTGCAAAAATTTGGTTCCGGCATCACAAAACATTTTTTTAAACCGTATCAAGAAAAAATATTTGCGCACGATGTTACAAAAATCACTGCTTCGTGGACAGGAAGATTTGTTCCAGAAACATCATTGGCCACTATTTTGCGCGGTGCATTTAATGAACCTAAAGACCAGAGCATCGGTTACAACGCTCAATTTTTTTATCCAAAACAGGGCGGCATTAATTTTTGGATAACTAAATTAGCTCAGCACATTAAAACTAACATACAGACAGATGCAAAAGTTACCGAGATTGACCTGAAACATAAAATGGTATTTTTTGAAAACGGGCAAACCGAGCAATACGAAATTCTGATTAATACCATGCCTCTTGATCGTTTTCTAAAATTTTTAAAAACATCGACTGCATCATCTTTATCATCGTGCGCCAAAAAATTACTCTGCAACTCGGTCATTAATTTTAATCTTGGCATCAACAGGCCCGACATTTCTGATAAACATTGGATTTATTTGCCAGAAAAAAAGTTTATTCCCTACCGGCTTGGATTTTATCATAATTTTTCTGAATTAATGGCTCCTAAAAATTGCAGTTCGCTCTACGGAGAAATTGCATACCTGCATAAACTTAATCAGCCAGAATCTGAGCTCATCGCGCAGGCAAAAAAACAATTGCAAAAATTACTATCGTTTACTGATCAAGAAATAATTGCTGAAAAAGTTATACAGATTGATCATGCCTATGTTTTGTATGATTTTTGGCGAGAAAAAAATATTGCAAACATTCATCAAAACTTAATTGATCAAAATGTTTATTCAATTGGCAGATACGGCGCATGGAAATATGCAAGTATGCAGGAAAGCCTACTGGATGGTAAGGCAATGGCAGAAACATTGCTAGAGCACGAAAACATTATAGCTCCTTACAAAAACATTAATCTTTGCAAAGAGCTATAACATTCAAAATTACGTATTATTTTTATTGCATCCAGCTAACTTCGTCACCAAAACCTGGTACTGGTGCCAATACTGGCGCTGGCCCTTTACCTGTTGGCGTTGCCCAGACTGCTGATGCTCCCAATAAATCTTTTACAGGCATTGCTGCTGGCATTACTGGCGAAGGAAGCTCAACTAACGTTTGATTAAAAGCTTCTAGTGCTGCAACTTTTTCAGTTAAAGTATCAACTTGCATTTGTAGATATTCAATATGAGCAATGAGAGCCATATTAAACATGGCCACATCCTCTGGTAAGCTAGGAATAAAAAATCTTTTATTATCAATAATAAATTTTGCTAATCCAGTACTTTCTCTTTCTTGAGAAGAACCTAAAACTGATCT
This sequence comes from uncultured Pseudomonadota bacterium, assembly GCA_964547785.1. Taxonomy (GTDB): domain Bacteria; phylum Babelota; class Babeliae; order Babelales; family CAIQNR01; genus CANNBR01. Next base: position 37,626 of record CAZJPB010000001.1, read on the forward strand.
ATAATATTGGTTTACATAAGCAATAGGATTACGATATATTCCAGATTTTGCAAATCTTGAAATTCCAAACCCTTCATCATTTTTTGCTCTATCAAGATTAGTCCTTACATCAATATTTTGAACTTTTTGAGCCATTACTGGCGCTACACTTGCTGCCGCCACTACTGGCGTTGCTGTTTTTAATGCATAGTATTGAGTTTCTAATTGCGAGAGCGGCATATTTAATGTACGTCTTAATTCCATTAATTTTTGCATATTAACATTACTTAAATCAGCTAAATTTTCCAATGTTACATCCGGTTTCAAAGATCCATCTGAATCTCGAACAACTCTGTCAAAGAGACATTGCATGCTACGTATCATCGTCTTATCGTCATTTGTAAGATCTTTTATGTCTTTACTTAACATTCTTTGAAATCCAGAATCTGATAAAAAATTGCTTAAAGGCACCGAGCTCGCTCCTTGCATTAACTGACTTGATAAACATGCGATTGTCATAATCATTATTATTGAATTTTTCATAATTCATTCCTCCTTTTTTATTTTGTTTTTTAATTTTTTATGACAATAAACTTTCCGCTAATGCTACATCTATTTCGGATTGAATCCGCGCTTCAACTTTTAAGTCAGCAACTTCTTTTTGCAAAGAAAAAATTTCTTTTTGTAAACTAATAATATGTTGAATTAATGCGTAAACTTTTGTAGCAAGATCTGTCATAGAACTAGCTTGATTTACCGTAAAATCATGAATTTGAAAATCATTAAACATAGATCCCTGCCAAGCTGCATACCCTTTTGTATCAAAAAATAGCCTTGCATATTCTTTAGGGTGTAATGCCATTCGATCTAATACAGAAACGCTTGCTCTCATTGGGGCTGCTGCTGCGGCAGCCTGTATATGACTGCTTACACTTAAAACAATTAATCCAATCGCGAAAAATATATTCTTTTTCATATTCCATTTCCCCTTTTTTTAGAATAAAAAAGTCTTTTAACTTATAACTCAGCATAATAAAATGATTTTCTATTTGTAAATAGTTTTTTTACATAAGCTTAATGTATGCGAATTTTTATCAAAACAACGATCGATAATAAAATATTTTTACAAATTTAACTCACTCATTTACGCTTATTCTTTTAAAAAAAGGTAAAAAAATGAACTCATTCTATAAAAATAAAAATGTGCTCGTAACTGGCGGTGCTGGTTTTATAGGCTCACATCTTGTTGAAAAACTTGTTGCTGCAAGCGCTCGCGTTACCGTACTCGATTCTTTTGTAACTGGATCGATGGAAAATCTTGCAACCGTACAACATAAAATTACGATTATTAATGATGACATTCGTTCTTACGATGCCTGTTTACAAGCTTGTCGCAATCAAGAGTACGTTTTTCATCTAGCTGCGCATATTTCCGTTCCTGATTCTATGCAAAATCCTTTGCTGTGCCAAGAAGTCAATATCAAGGGCACGTATCATATGCTGGAAGCTGCGCGAATTCATAACATCAAACAGTTTATATTTTCATCGTCGTGCGCTGTGTATGGTCAAAAAGATACACCTTGCACAGAAACTGATGCCTGCAATCCAACATCCTGTTACGCTTATTCAAAACTCATAGGCGAGCAACTTTGCAAACAATATGCTACGCTATTTTCACTTCCAACGGTATGTTTGCGTTATTTTAATGTCTTTGGTCCGCGCCAAAATCCTCACGGTCCGTATGCTGGAGTAATGGCACAATTTAAAGAACAGATTATTGAACATAAACCTGTTACTATTTTTGGCGATGGTCTTCAGAGTCGCGATTTTGTTCCTGTTGAAACGATTGTAAAAGCGAATCTTTTGCTTGCACAACTTGCTGATAATAAATCGCTTGGACAAGCAATTAATGTTGGCACAGAAACAAGTACTTCGATTTTGGATATTTTTAATCAACTTAAAAAGAATATACCATCTTATAACCTAAAGCCGATTTTTAAGCCTGCACGCGAAGGAGACATTCTCTTTTCTCAAGCTGACTGCTCACTTTTAAAAGATATACTTGCGAAAATACCTTCTTAATTTTATTTTTTTGCTATAATTAAAAACATTACTTTTTTTTAATTATACATAGGTCAAACAAACAATGAGCAAAAAAGATTTTTATACTATTTTAGGTGTCTCAAAATCAGCAACAAAAGATGACATTAAAGCTGCCTACCGAAAATTAGCCGTCAAATACCATCCTGACAAAAACCCAGACGACAAAGAAGCTGAAGAAAAATTCAAAGAAGCCGCGCACGCATATGAAATTTTATCAGATGACGCAAAACGTCAACAATATGATCAAGTTGGTCATGCAAATTACGAAAATATGAGCTCTGGTGGTGGTCACGGCCACGGTCCTGGCGGAATGGATATGAATGATATCTTTGAACAATTTAGCGATATCTTTAGTAGTGGTGGATTTGAAGATTTTTTCCAATCTGGAAAAGGTGGCAGAAAAAAATCTAAAAAAAATATCGGCCCTGAACCAAAACGTGGACATGATCTTTACAAAGAAGTAACCCTTACTTTAAAAGATGCTTTTCTTGGCAAAAAAGAAGAACTTAATTTTTATCATTTTTTTGTCTGTGATACCTGCTCAGGAAAAGGATTAAAGGCTAATACTTCTGTGACACTCTGCACATCCTGCAAAGGCGCTGGACAAGTGCAATTCAAACAAGGATTCTTTGCTTATTCGCAACCTTGCACCGCTTGCCAAGGCAATGGTTACCTTATCCCTTCTCCTTGCGCTACATGCAAAGGCCAATCACGCATACAAAAATATGATAAATTTTCTGTCACGATTCCTGCAGGAATTTATGATGGCGCTGAATTAAGAATCGCTCAAAAAGGTGATGCTGGTGTTTACGAAGGGCCTACTGGAGATTTATTTTTAAAAATAAAAATATTGCCAGACAAAAATTTTCAACGAGAAGAGCACGATCTTGTTTGCTCAGTAGCATTAACCTATCCTCAACTTGTTTTAGGCTCGCAAATTGAAATTGAAAGTATCGATGGTACAAAAGAACCTGTCAAGATTCCTAAGGGGTGCGCTATTGGAGAACGAATTATTTTACCTGGAAAAGGCTTTCCAAACTTAAGAAACAAAACAAAAGGTAATTTAATTATTATTCCTAAATGTGCTATTCCAAAAAAACTATCCACTACTGCAAAAGATCTTTTGACTCAATATTCTGACGAAATTGGCCTTGAAACTTCGCAAAATGATGGCAGTATTATTGGATTTTTTAAGAAATTTTTAGGATAAAGAAAATTTTTGATACCGAGAGTGTTGATATTTTCTTGTAATTAATAACCGCCAAAGATTATCAGCTTAAAAATAAAAAGTTAATAATTTTTAAAAAAAAATTTCGAATGTTCGTCATCCTGAGGCGCGATCCAAGCGCCGTGAGGATCCATCAGCCGTCGCGCAAAGCGCTATGGCCAGATGTCGCGTCGTAGTGAAATGAAGACGGACAGAATTTACTGAAATTAAAAATTTAATGATTATAAAAAGAATAATCAAAATTTTACCCAAATCTTTAATTATTCTTCTGGAACAATATAATTGAATCAATTGTAAAAAAATATAACGTGATGTGATGATACAGTAAAAAAATTGCTTTATAAATCCTGGATCCTCACGGCGCTTGGATCGCGCCTCAGGATGACG
>CAZJPB010000002.1:0-7192 GCA_964547785.1 uncultured Pseudomonadota bacterium
ACTTTTCAAGCATAGTATTACGCTTATAAAAAATAAAATGTATAATTGGTCAACAGCCTGTTGACCAATTGCTTTTGTTAAAAGTTTATAAGCTATAGCAAGAAACCTTCAGCTTAAAAAAATATTGTGTTTAAAAATATGCCATAACTCTCGTCATCCTCAGGAACGAAGTGACGCAAGGATCCATCAGCCGTCGCGCACATGCGCTATGGCCAGATGTCGTCGCGTCGTAGTGAAACGAAAACGGACAGACTTCGAAGAATAAAGTTTTTCACATTAACACAGTGACAACATATAAAAAAACATTAATCAGTTTTCTTTTTACAGCACTATATCTTGAATATCATAAAATTGTTTATGCCTCGAAGCCTGGATCCTTGCGGTCGCGTTGCTCCCTGAGGATGACGAGAGTTCGAAATTTTTTTTAAAAATTATTAACTTTTTTATTTCTAAGCTGATGATGTTATGCTATATTAAGCTTAAAATATAATAAAAAAGAAAAATTTTATGATTAAGAAAGCAAAAATCTTAGACCAAATCCAAAAAGACTTTCTTGAACTTAGCGAGGGATTTGCATTTTTAGGTAGGCAATATCATTTAGAAATTGGTGATCAGGATTTTTATCTTGATTTACTTTTTTATCACGTAAAGCTTAAATGTTTTGTTGTGATTGAATTAAAATCAGGAAAGTTCAAGCCAGAATATGCAGGTAAAATGAATTTTTATCTTTCTGCTGTTGATGATATAGTGCGCCAACCAGGAGACAACCCTTCCATTGGCATTATTTTATGTCGTTCTAAATCAGGAGTTGTTGCTGAATATGCATTGCGAGATATGACAAAACCTATAGGTCTTGCAGAGTATCATTTAACAGATAGTTTACCAGAAGATCTTAAGACTGCATTGCCAACGATCGAAGAGCTTGAAGCTGAGCTTGCAAAAGATTTAAACGATGATGATCTTTAAAAAAATGATGTATTAACCCCAACACATTGTATTTTTCTGACCTAAAGCACCTTTGTGTGTAAAACAATAGAACGCTCCAGTGTCACGTTTGCCTGCGGCATAGAGTTTTAAAACATCTTGTCGTTCTTTGAATGCTGCGTCACTAAATCCTGCAATTGGATTTTTATCTAAAGCGATTGCGGCAGAGCATAATTTTTTTGTGTATTCAGCTTTTAATTGTCCGATCGTAGAATCAAATAATCCAAAATAAGTATAACGTTGAAAATCCCAGAACCATGGAGAATGAACAGCTTTTTGGCAAAAAACTTTACCATCTTGTTCTGAAATTTTTTCTAATAAATCATTTAAATCGAGTGCGCCAGTTTTAAGAAGCTTTTTTGTTTCTTGATAATTGTCGACAAAATAAAGCAGCAAATCATTTGCAGCGGCAACTAAAGCGTCACTTTTTGGTTCTTTTTTAAGAGTGTCATAACGTGTAACAAGATCACTTAAATTTGCTTTTTTAACAGGGATTACTTTAGCTGGAATAGCATTTGGTACAGTTTTAAAATTATTGAAAGCGTAGAATAAATATCCGTAAAACGAAATAGCTGTTACAGCAAAAAAAGCTTTTAAAGCATTATTGGTGCGGACTTTAAACGAAGAAGCGGTATAGGTGAATGAAGGAGCATTAGAAGCAGTTGTGGGTCTTTGAGGAATTTTAGCCTCTATTTGGTTTATGCAAATAGGGGCTTTGTAAATTCTTGTTCGAGGTAAAAATTGTGATGAACATGTTGATCGTAAGCTTATGAGCGATCGTGCGCGGCTTAAAAACGTTGCGCTGTTGATTGGAAAGTTCATAACGCAGAATACGCTTAATAAAAATATTTTCTTCATAATACATAACCTCATTTTATTTTAATTTCTATTAAAGTATAAAGTAAAATAAAGTATTTGTAAAAAGGGTATGTTTTAAAATTTTAAGCTGAAAATTTTTTGGTTATCGTTTGTTATTGCTTGATGAGTGGTGCGATTTTTTTCTTAAAATTTGTCCAAAAGAGCAGCAATTCTTTTGACTGAATCATAAGTTGATTAAAATCGTTTGCTATACTTTCGTAATCATCATGATAATTTTCGGCGAGCTTATTTCTTAAATTTCTTAACTCTATCCACCAGTTAACGTTTGCTATATATTCCATTTTTTCTAATGTATGTAATCTATCAAGTAAAGATTTATCGTTTTCTTGTAATAGTTCAATAACGATTGGAAAGATTTTTGATCCAATCATATTTTGCAAAGCAGTAAATCTTAAAACTGCAGCATCAAGTAAACAAGATTCGGTAATTGGTTTAGGATTTTTTAAATAATTAGCTGTTATAGAAGGCATAGTATTCAAATTTTGCACATTACTTTCAAGTGCTTGTGCATGCAGATCGGCAAATCGTATATAATCAGAAATACAATATTTTTTCATAGTTTTATCGCAGCAAGTTGTTTTTCTGTGAGTCTCATAATTTTATTCTTTTGTAATTATCATATTTTATGATTACAAAGATAACAAAAATTTTATTTTTTGAGTAATAATTTTAAGTGTATTTTTTTTATTTGAAAAAATAATGTTTTTATTCTTTTTAAGTAACTATTGCAATTAGAATTTTACTGCTGATAGTCTAGTAACCAGCAGTTACGTAAAAAAAGTTAGACCAAGGAGGGTGAGGACATGGTTAAAAAAGTTGTTTTTGTATTAAGTTTATTTTTGATTGTTGATCGCGTGATGTATTACAAATTGGGTCAAGGATTTCATCAAACGCGGCAAGCATTTTCTTCTGCGTGCGTTACGCATTATCATGATCAAAGAGAGTTGTTAAAAAAACGTAAAATTAAAGATAAAATTGCTTTTTATACAACATTTTTAAAAGACATTTCTCATAATTATTCGAATCGTAGAGTTTGAGTAATATTGATGTTTTTAAGATTATACAGCGGAAGTAATGAAGCTATAAAAACGAGCACTAAGGTGCATAAAAATATTAATAAAAATAATGACCATTCAAGTGTTATAGGAAGGTGCGTGACATAATAAATGTCGGGCAACGTAATACAAGGATATGTTTTTAAGATGTATCCTGTAAGATAAGCGGCAATAAGACCAGTTAGTGATGCGCCGATCGAAAGAAAAATGCTTATAAAAAAGAAGAGTGCATAAATATACGTATTGCTCATGCCAAGCATTTTAAAAAGTGCGATGTCAGTTTTTTTGTACGTAATAAACATAAATAGCAGTGAAATTATATTCATGCTTGCAACTAACGTAATTAATAACAACACAAAAAACATGGCATATTTTTCCAGCTTTAACGCAGAAACTAATGCAGGGTAACAACTTTTCCAAGAAGTAATTTCAAGATCTGGAATTTTTTTACATGTTTCTAAGACTTTTTTTTCTAACGTATCATCTTTTAACGCGATACCAAGATGCGTGATAACATCATCGCCCCAAATTTTTTTACAAAGATCGAGTGACGTAATCACTAAATGTTCATCATATTCAGCGATGCCTGTTTTGATAAAACCAGCGATGGTTACAGGAATAGAGATTGCTGATGCATCATTAAAATCAGTGTCATCGTGCAAGTTGCAAACAAGCACGGCTTGATCGCCTTTTAGAAAGCCTCTTTGTTCAGCTATCATTGCTCCAATAACAATAGAGTGGCCGGTAATGTTTTCTAGTCTGATAGAATCTTGCAGCATAGGTTCTAAGTTGGTAACTAATCGTTCTTGTTGAGGATCGATACCTTTTATCGTAACAAGAGACAAGGGATGATTTGTTGTTGCAGGATGAAGTAATGCGTCTTTAAGAAGATAGGGAGCAGTTGCTTTTATTTCTTGTGCAAGATTTTTTTGTATAAATGTTTGCAGCAAAGGTAACGAAAGCGTGCTGCCTTCCGGCGCTTTGATAAAAAGAGAAGGATAAATGCCTTGTAATTTTTTATGTGTTTCGTATTCAAAACCACGCATGACAGCAGTAATCAGTGCTAAAGAAAATGTACTAATAAAAATACTAAAAAAACATATGGCAATCATGGTTTTTATGCTTGATGTTGATTTTGCAAGAAGATAACGAGTTGCCAAAAAGAGTGAAACAGAAAAACTCATACACAACCGCCTTGTAAAGTAAGTATCTTTTTTTTACTCTAAAGTGTATTGAATAACAAAAAATCTACAAGATAAGAAGGATAGTAATGAAAACAAAGATACAAGTTCTTGCGGTAATAGCATTAGTCGCGCTTGCAGGCTGCGGAGGAAACATTAAAGATTGGGCAGAAGAAACATTTTATCAAAGCAATGCATACAAAGATGATAAAAAAGTTATTAAGCGATATTTGCGAGGAATGCGTTTATACGATCAATTTACGACGTTAGGAATTTTTGATGCGCTCTGGCTTTCGGATGAAGTGCGAACATTATATGCAAACATAGCCTGTCGTATTACCGGAAAAGATGAAGAAACAACATTATCTTTTTTAAAAAGACAAATCAGCGCAAATAGCTTTTATATAGCTTTTTATGTGTTAACGTTGCACGATAGTTCTTTAATTGCAACACCACCTTTGTGGACTATGTATTTAGAAATTGATGGAAAAAAATACATTCCTTCTGAAATCAAAACAGTTGAACTTCCTTTTGAATATGTTGATTTTTTTGGCAGTCGCATGAGCAAGCATAAACAGCCGTACGAAGTTAAATTTGATCGTAAAGATATGCAAGACCAAGATATCTTGAAAGATAAAAAAGTTATGAAATTATTTTTTAGTACGCCGTGCCATTATGATTCAATGGTCTGGTATTTGGATGCTGCTGGCAATGCGACCTCTGAATTAGCAAAAACATCACCGGCACTTGTTGACAAATCGTATAAAAAAGAAAAAAATAAAACGCGTGTAAAACCTCAAAATGAATTTATCGAAACTGATGTTACTAATGCAGAATTATAAAAATAAAATAGTATTAATGCTTTCTATTTTTTTACCCTTACAAGCAGCAGAACAAACAGCAGGTGCTGAAGAATTATTAAAAGCAGGTTCAATAACAAGATCCACAGAAGAAAAACCATCTTTGAAAGTTCCTGAGCAAAAGATAACTTTTAACTTTCCAGATGACAGAAGACTATCAAAACCTGTTAGTGATTTTGATAATCTTCTGTTGTTAAAAAGATCTGTAACTGATTATTCAGAATCAGAATTTGATGATGATTCAATTCCTTTATCATTAATATTCCAATGTGCTGATGGTGCTTGGCGGGTAAAGCCTGAGGATCTTAATAAGCATTTTGAAAAAATGTTAGAGTTGTCATTAGCGAACAAAAAAGATATATCGTCTTTAATGAGTGAAATATCAGAATTAGAGCTCGATGAATTGATCAGCATACATAATATGCTTGATATTTTGCAATTTTCAGATTCAAAAAAATTACACGTACCGTTAAGAATTTTAAAAAAAATTGTAAAAAAAAGTAGTGCATTAGATGTAAAAGAGCAACAAGCGTTAGAGCAAAGAGTTTGTAGTTTTAGGTTTAAAGATTTTTTTTATGATTTTTTTTCAGAGTATAAAGATACAGAGGATCGTACTTTAGTTGATGAAGAATGTTCATGGCATCAAGATCTTGACTTGCTTTTGCATCAAACATTACCAAATAATCCTATGGTTGAACTAAAATTATTTAAAGCAAGAATAGGTCTTAAGCAAGCAAGCGCTTTTAATTTTTCAGATGATTTTAGTCACGCTGGATGCATTACGCATGATGGTTCTTTTGAATTATTTGATCCAGAATCATTTGTGGTGAAATTTTTTACTGAGAAAGCATTGTCGTATAAGTTTTATCGTAATGGCTTATTAATTGTACAAGTAAAAGAAGGTATTATTATTGTTAATACAAAAAATGTAGAACAAATCAGCACGGTCTTAAATGTTGCTAATCTGTGGTTTAGTTTGGATAAAAGTTTTTTTCTCATAAAATTTTTTGATAGCGAAAGCAATAGTTATAGCTATAAGCAGTTTTTTGAAAATGATTTTAAGGGAAAGTCGGTTCCTAATCCATATAATCTGAATATACAGGCTTGTGGAACTCAATATGCTGTTGCACAAGATCCGTATACATTTCAAACTTTTCTTTTGAATTTAAATACTGGTGAAAAATTGCTTGAATTAGGTCCATATGTGAATGGTTTTTTTACACAAGATGAAGCTTTCTTAGTCTGTCAAGACTATATGTTTCATGCGCCAAATGTTATAACATCTATACTGAATTTAAAAACTTTAGAATTTCAAAGCCTAAGAAAGCATTTTTGTAAAATTGAAACACATCCGATTGAACCATTAGTAGCAGGGTTAGATGTTCACTCTAGGGAATTATGTATATTTGATCCAGTAAATTTTGATCCAGTAAGTCAATTTGAAGATATTGCAGATTTCAATTTTACTCCAAGTGGCGCTTTAGTACTTGTGTTAAGCAATAATAAAATACGCGTAACAGAAGCATATAAAAAAGCATCCTAAATCAGCAGATAGAGCATATTATTGATGGACAATCGAAACAGTATAAAGCTCTGTAGTCATGCGTGAAAAAGGAAGGCCTTCAAATTCTTGTGCGCAATATATGAGCCTTTCTTTGTAATTATATTTTGCAATAGATTCATTCAAAACTTTTGTAATATATTTTTGATGGATTTTTGTTTTGTCATTTTTATACAAATGAGTAAATAAAGATTTGTATTTTGAGTTCAAGAGCAATCTATTTATTATTTTTATATGAGCATGAATTACGATTAATGTTATCTGTAAAGATTCTAAATTTTCTTTATAGCGAGCAGAATTAATCTTCTCTTTAATTCCAAGAAGAACTCTTTTAGTATAAACAAGCGTATCAGGTAAATCGTTTGAAATACTCTGTAAAACATTAGCATAATATTGAAAAATAGTTTTTATATAAATTATTTCTTCTGAAGAATTGTTAAAAACAAAATTGTTCAAATGTACCGTTGGTACGGCAGTTGTATAGGTTTTTGCATGCAATAAGCTTGTTATGACTATTGCAAAAAATATATTTTTAATATGCATAATTATTCTTCGTCATCAGCAGTTTTATCTTCATCATCTGAATCATCATCTGAGTCAATTTGAAAATTCTTTATATTTTGTGCACTGTAATACTGACAATAATAGTTACCTACTTCTATCTTAATAGCT
>CAZJPB010000002.1:7292-13477 GCA_964547785.1 uncultured Pseudomonadota bacterium
ATTTTGTGCACTGTAATACTGACAATAATAGTTACCTACTTCTATCTTAATAGCTAATCCTATTTCATTAACATCAAGTAACATTCTTTGTATTGTTTTTTGAGCTGAAGGAGATAGTATTTTACATAATTTCCTACAAAATATAACATTTAACAGTATTATTTTTATGTGTTTATACTTTTTTATTAAGTTTTTATATGCTTTAAAATTTTCACATGAACTCAATATTGCTATACTTATATAAAAAGCAGTTGCATAAATTTTGATTTTATCTTCTAGATCATTAGTTGTAAGGGCAATGTTAAAATTATCGCGCTGTTTATTGAGCAATGTTTTTGTTTTTACAAGAGTATTAGGTAATAATGGTAATAATTCAGTTATAAAAAGAATATATTCTTTAGAATTTTGATCTATATATATAACTTGTTCTTCTGATGTATTAAGGTTTTCATCAAGTTCCGTTTGAAACGCCATTTCTAGTTTTTGCATATACTCTTCGGTTGCATTGCTCATTATGTCATCGTCTGTGCTTTTTATAGTAGCTACCGTTGCAAATCCAAAAAACAGTGCAATAAATAGTATGTTTTTTATGTTCATGAATAATCTTTCGTATGGATAAGTATTAAAAATAAAAGATGAGCATTTGTAACAAATACTCATCTTTTGTTGTATTCAAGTTTTGATCTTATTTAGCAATCGCTTCTTTAATTTCAACAGCTGAAATTGTTTTGCGATTTTTGAGTAATTCAACAATAGTTGCAAGATCTTTTTTGTTTTTTTCTAAAAGCTTTTCAATTTCAGATTCATATTGTTCAAGTAAACGATATGCAGCAGCAAGTTTTGCTTCACGAATTTCTTTTGCAATTTCTTTAGGATCAAGGCCTTCAAAGACAATGCGTTTTGCAAGTGTAAAAGCTTCTTGTTTGTCATTTTTGTCAAATGCACAACTCGTTAAACCAAATACTTTTTGAGCAACATTGCCTGCTAAAAGAATCTTACATTGTTTAACAAGTTCTTCTTGTGTTGTGATATCGAGTGCATCAGTTAAATGATAAGCAAAAATGCCACCAAGACGAACAGCACGTTGTTCAGATTTTTTCATGCCTGGCAAATTGTATTGTTGCGCTACATGTTCTTCTTCGAGCTCTTGTGTTACTGGCAATACCGTTACGGTGCAGAGCACTTTTACAGGATTAAGAATGATACTAATTAATGCTTTACCAGCTTGACGAGTAGCAACGATTTCTTCTTTTTCGGAAGAAACGGTATAACCATGAGGAATTAATTTTTTAACTTCAAGATTAATAGCTTGTAAGAAATGATCTTGAGTTACAGGAACATTTTCAAGTTTTGCAAGCATTAAGCCTTTTTTAGTAACAATATCAAGTGTACCAAAAGAACAGCCTTCTGTTTGTTGCGCAAGAACTTCAAAGTCGAAAATTGCTTTATTCATAAAGCGTTTTTCGAATTCTTTTACAAAAAATTCAACGCGGTGTTTAAAGGTAGGCTTATCAAACCAGAACATTTTACCAAAACGGCCATGTTGGCGAAGTGCAAAGTCAACGTTTTCTGGTTTATTAGTTGCAGCAAGAATGATAACATGATCTTTTTCGTTATTGCTTAAGCTGCCAGACATAGAAGTTAAGAATTCACTTAAGGTTTTAGTATCGCCATCACGTTGTAAACGAAGAAGATCGAGTTCATCTAAAAAGAGAATACAAGGAGCTTGGCTTCTTGCTAATTCCATATAGTAAGCAATACCATTTTTTGCTAAAGCTTCAGTGCAAATTTCAAAGAGACGAACTTTTTGATCTTTGCCTTGTTTTTCAAGCGCAGCAGAAATTTCACCAGCAAGAGCTTTTGCCATAAATGTTTTACCTGTTTGCGGTTCACCAGCAAGAAGATAACCACGTTCAACTTTGATACCAGCGCGGTCAAAGCGATCAGGATTACAAATGTAGTCAACAACGCGTCTGAATTCAGCTTTAACGTCTTCACGGCCAACAATGTCAGCAAAACGTTCAGTTCTAATGGTTAAATCTTCGTAGGTAGTCTTTTTGGTTGTTCCAAAAAAATGATCATCAAAACGACGTTTAAGTTTTGTAAAGAATGCATACAGTTTAGTAGCATCACGTTTGATATATTCAGCAAAGAGAGCGCCAGGAACGATAGTAAATACAGGAACTTTATTGTCGATGGTCATAATAGTTTTGGTAACGCCTAAAGCAGCAGTAACAACACCATGATCATTTAATGTAAAAGACATAGGAACAGTAGCTTTAGTATTTTGAAAATGTTCTCCTTCTGGAGCGTTGGTAGGAAGAGATTTAACTCCTTGAACTATTCCAGGGCTTACTTTGTCTTCGATCGCTAAAGCTCTTAAACTTTCTGGCGTATCAACTTTAACGTCTAATTCAACAGATCCTTCTAATTGCTTTACTTCTCCGCCGGTATACCCTTTAGCTTTTAATAAAAAATTAGCAAACCAGCCACGTTTTTCTTTTTCTATATGCATCAATTCTTCAAGGCTGCCTTTGCTGGTAACATACATATACCAAACAAAGAGTGCAGAATAGACAGCAGTATGTTCAATAATGCTACCAACATAATAATCTTTGTAGAATTTTCTTGCACCACGATAGGTTTTGTTAAACCAAGAAAGGCCGATGCTTTCTGAATCTTTGATAAGAGCAACGAGTCTTTTATCGTTAGATTTTAAGATAGCTTCAGTCTTTTGAGCGATCATATCTTCGCTAGGAAGAGCTTTTTGTGAAATTGCTTCCATATCAAAATAAGGAACAATTTTTAAATTACTTTTGAGTAATTTGTCAAAAAAGTTAATCATTTCAGAAATGTATTCAGCTAAATAATATTCTTGTTTAGGATCAACATGAATAGCAGCAAAGCGCTTTATATCATCCATAGCTGCTCTAATAGTGTTAAAGGCGTGCTGAATAGGTAGTTTTCTTTCTTTTGACAAATTGCTTGCGCCGCTAGCCATGTTTTGGCCAATGGTGTCGATGAGCATATTTAAGACATCCACTTGTCCGTACATATGTTGAACAAAAGTTTGTTCAATTTGTGTAGGTTCAATTTGTCTAGATAGTGCTGACAATGGCAGGAACAATAATCCAATGGTTAGGATTGTTTTTTTGTAAGATTGATAAAGTTTTTTTACCATGAGATAAAATCCTCTTTTAGTAAAAGGTGGTGAAAAATACCATTTAAACGAGATTATCATGATAACGAATGATTCACTTGCTGTCAAAAAAAGTCGGCAGAAGAATCTTTTTTTCTTGATGGCTTTTTATTTTTTGTTTCTGTTATACTTGCGCAATATGTTTAGAAAAATATAATAGAAGCTTTCTAGAAATAAGAGTTTTGAAATTATGGAAATCATAAAAAAAAGAATTATTTTAGCCTTTTTTGTTTTGGCAAGTGGTGGAGTTGGTGTTTTTACGATGCATTACTTTTATGCTCAGGCACCAGCAATACGCATAGATTTGGCAATGTTAAAAGAAAAAGAAAATCTTGTCCCTTTGCTTGTATTAGGATCAGGTCCTGCCTCATTGAGTGCAGCGCTGTATGGTTCAAGAATGGGCGTCAAGACGATGATATTGCGGGGAAATCAGCCTGGCGGACAACTGACACAGACATCGTATATCGAAAATTGGCCTGCAATTAGAAAAACACGTGGTGCTCAAGTTATGAGTGAGTTCGAAAATCAGGTAGCGCATTTTGGAGCAGATCTTTTAAGTGATGCTGCGTCAGAAGTTGATTTAACAGTGTGGCCTTATAAAGTCGTGACCGAAGGTGGTCATACACTTTACGCATTAAGCTTGATGATTGGAACAGGAGCTCAGCCAAGAAGACTTTCTATTCCTGGTGAGCAAGAATATTGGGGCAAGGGTGTTACGACCTGTGCTATTTGTGATGCGCCGTATCACAAAGGAGATGATGTTGTAGTTGTTGGTGGTGGTGATTCTGCGATGGAAGAAGCGCTTGAATTATCTTCTTACGCTAAAACAGTTCATGTGCTTGTTCGAACAAAGCAGATTAGAGCTTCTAATAGCATGTTAGAACGCGTTAAAGAATGTGTGAATGTGGTGATCCATACAGAGCGAGCTTTGCTTAAAATTAATGGGAATGGTTCGCACATTACTGGCGTGGTTGTTCAAAATACCGCCACCAAAGAATCTGAAGATTGGGCAACTATTCGTGGAGTCTTTTTAGCGATTGGTCATATTCCAAATACAAGTTTATTTAAAGGCGCATTACGCTGCAACAAAGAAGGATATATTGAATTAAAGCATCGAACTCAAAATACGAATGTTCCTGGTGTTTTTGCAGCAGGCGATGTTGCAGATCCGACCTACAGACAAGCGGGCGTTGCTGCAGGAGATGGCATTAAAGCGGGATTGGATAGTGTCTGGTGGTTAAGTTCAATAGGTTACAACAGCATTATTCAGGCTCAATTGGAAGCGACGTTTTTTGATCCTGCAGCGATGGAAAAACGTGAATTGCAAGAGCTTAATAGCAGCGATGATTATCATGAATTGTTAAAATCTGTTGAAGAAGAGTATGTAGTGCTTGATTATTTTACGGCCTATTGCCCTTCTTGCATGAATATGTTGCCGATGATCGAATGGGCAGCAGCTAAATTTGCAGGCAAGATACGCTTTTGCAAGGTAGATGCCTCTTTAGCCTATGATCTTGTTAAAAAATTCAAAGTGCCTGACGTTCCTCACATTGTTATCTTAAAAAAAGGCGAAGTTGTTGATCGACTTAAAGAAATTAAATCAAGATCAGAACTCTACGACTATCTTAAAAAATTGCTACAATAAAATATTGCAAATAGAAAATGCTAAATGATACTCTGTAAGTACTATTTATTTTAAAAGTTAAAAAATTAACATAAATAGAAAAAAATAGTAAAACTTAAGGGGTATCATGATAAAAAGAATTATTAGCAAAATTATTGTTTCAAGCTCAATTATTGCCCTTATTATTCTGATTTTTTTAATTGGCATACAGTTTCAAAAAAATAATTCATTGGCTAAAGCTCCTTTTGAAAAATATCTTTCAACGTTCGAAGCGCGCGTTATTAAAAAATCTGAAAGGCATGAATTTCAGAAAGTTGTTTTGCAGGTTCCTGAGCATCATAAAGAAAAAGGTGCGATATTATTGCGTGGCGGTGAGCTGATTATTCGACCTAATGCGCCCGCAACGATTATTTTATTCCATGGTTTTAAGTGTAAACGATATCAGATAAGGCCATTAAGAACCTTTTTGTTTTCTGATTATAATGCATTTTTGTTCGATTTTAGAGCTCATGGTTCTCATGTTACCGATGATCAATGTTGTTCTTTTGGTGTTGATGAAGTAAGCGAAGTTAAAGCAGCAGTCGATTTTGTCCGCAGTCATCCACAATTAAAAGATAAGCCTATTATAGCATATGGAATTTCTATGGGCGCAGCGGCAGCAATAGAAGCGCAATCTCGCTATAATAATATGCTTTTTGATGCGATGATTGTTGATTCTCCGTTTGATAGTATGGAAGATGTTGTATGCAGAGGCCTTTATCGATTCAAATATTATGTGTGGGGTTATGATATTCTTGAGCCATTGCGGATTGTCGTTCAGCGATCGCTTTATAATCCTGTGATGGATAAAATTTTAAAAACATTGCTTCGTATGGTCGGGATGGATGCTTTTACCGTTTCTACGTGTTTAAAACCCGTGACTCCTGTTGATTCTATAAAAAAAATTACGGTGCCGTGTCTGATTATTGGCTGCAGTAGTGACGAAATGGTTCCTGCAAGTTCATTTGAAAAAGCATACGAAAATGCAGCAAGCAATCAAAAAGAATTATGGATTGTTGATGGTTCTGGTCATGTTGATACTTTTTCGTATAAACCAGAAGAGTATATTCAAAAAGTTCGTGGTTTTATGACGCGTGTGTTGAGCGATTTGCGTATCAAAGCATGGAAGACCTGGCTCTTAGGACCGGAATGATAATTATGCAAAAGGGCTAGCGCTTTTTTTTATAGCTTCAAAAAAAGGTTGCAATTTGAATAATATTTTTTTTATGCTCATTGGTAAATTAGGGTTGCTGTAAAAGAGGGTGGTATGAAAAAATTTCTTATAAGTTTTTTAATGTTAATGGTTGGGTTTAATCTGCAAGC
>CAZJPB010000002.1:13577-24541 GCA_964547785.1 uncultured Pseudomonadota bacterium
GTCAACAAGCAGGATTAGCAAATTATTTATTAACAAGAGCTGATAGAGATATAGCAGCTATAGAAAAGGCATTAAAAAATCAGCAAAAAAATGTTGATCAATGTCGTTTGCAAGAAGGAAGATTAGCAAATAATACGACCGTAGTAGGAGATAAAGTTGAAACTCAAATTATTCCTGATTACGAAGGGTTTTTTGGTGGGCTTACAAGCAAACAATCAAAGGCTGTAGAAACATTGTTTAAAGACGGTAAAAAAGGAGAGATTCTTCCTCAAAATGTAAGAATTAAACTTGATGCTAATGCGGATGGTTTTGAAGAACTTACGGTTACCGTTAAATTTGAGGATGATACAACCATTACTTCAATTATAAAAAATCCAAGCAAAGCAGAAAAAGCATTAATACAAGATGGGATTAAATCAGGAAAAACTTCAATCAAAATGGACAAAGAAGGTATTATGACGTTTTCTCAAACAGATGCTGAGCTTGCAGAATCTATTATTGCCGACACTAAAGCTGCTACAGAAGAATTGAGTGTGCAGAATGCAAAACTTGAACGTCAACTTGCAGCAATTAATAAAGTAGAAGGTATTTTTATGGGTGCTGCAAGAACTGTAAAGCGATGGTGGAGAGAGACAAGTTCGTTTAAAGGTTTTTTAAATAAAGTTGGTAATAAAATTTGGGGTCTGATTAAAAAAGTGCTTACGGTTGCAGAAACACTTTCGCAAGCAGTTTTATTCAATGTTCCGTCTATGATTTTGCAAGCGTTCGAAGCACAGGCTCAGCTTAAAGCATTGTATGAAAGTATTACGTCACCCTTTAAAATAGCTGAAGGTCTTTATGTTCAGATTCCCGCGCAATTAATTCCTCAAAATAATCCGATGGCAGGTATTTTTTTATATATTGCAATTGATCCAGACAGTGTAGCGCCTGGTGCAATTATGAGTGATGAAGTGTTACAAAATGCGAGTTATTATGTTGTCGGTGGCGGCGGAAATCAATGGGGAGCTACCTATGCAAATGCGCAAGGCGCGCCTGCAACATGGGTTAATTTAAATACAGGACTTGTCTTTACAGCAGGTGCTCAGCCATTAGATCCATCAAATCCAGTTGCGATGCTTTTGAATCCTTCAAATGCCACAGCTCTTGCCTCTTCGACAAATACAAGCTTGGGAAATTTATCGGTACAAAATTATACTGGAGGTTTAATAGGTAGGCTTTCTGGAACAGGAACAACATATACGGTTATTCAAAGCTTAAAAAATCTTGCAATGATTCCGCCAAAAGCAGAAGCAACAGATTTAATTAAAGTTCCTGTGTTAGAAACTTTATTTGCGCCTGGCAATATTAACGTTACAACCTTAGCGCAACAATTAAAATCAAAAGTTGGTTCGTATATTTCTCAAAAATTAGCAAGTCAAGATTTTGGCGATATAGAAAGTACTTCGTTACCGCCAGAATTATTTACGACCACTTTGAATATTTTTAGAAATGGTGTTAAAAACTTGCCTGGTTTTTTACCATCAAGAGGTTCAGTCAAGGCGCCACTTATTAATGTGTGCCAATTTAAAGGTACTGGAGCATTGAATCAACTTTTAGGTAATCCAAAAGCTGCAACAATGGGCTTGGATGTTAATGTTGTGCAAGGTGCTTTAAATATTATGTTGAACACTGATTCAACAATTTTACAAAACATTGTTGATGCGCAAAATCAACTTGCAACATTGATGGCAGATCCAGGAGCAACAGTAACATCGATCGAAGAAGCAGTGATTGCTTTAGGTAAGGCAGAAGGCGTTTTTGTAAATACGATTAATGTTGCAGGTACTCAAAGTGGCTTAGAATCAAATATCGATCTTAATGCATTTAATATTTGGTTGTACGAAACTGCTGATACGCCAATTGCTCAATTTTTACAAAAACATAATCCAATCCCATTCTTTCAGCTCAAAGATTATGTGGTATTTTTAAATGAAAATCAAACGATGGTCCCTTTACTTTTGCCAATGCTTCAGTCTCCGGGCGGCGCTCATAAAGTTGGACAAGTTGCATACGATCCAACGGTGATTAATCCAAGTGTTCGTTATATGTCAAGCTTGGTTTCTGGTATCACGTATTCATTTAATGATTCAGGTGGGCCAGGAAAAATTATGATGAGCGGTACGAGCATGACAACGCCAGATTACACAATCAGTCAAGGAGCTGCAGGGCAATTGTTTACGCAATTAACCGCTGTTTTGAGTGAGTCAACAAATGTTATTAATCAAATAGTGGCTACTGCTAATTATGCAACAACATTGGTCAACGAAGGGCCGTATGTTAAGAATGGTTGTATTTTAACCGCTGTTGATTGGGAAAGCTTTACCAAGCAGACACCAGAAGCTGTGCAGGCATCAATAGCAGCATTTGCAAATGCGCAACAAATTCCAGCAATACCTCAAGGATCAACGCCATTTGGTATGCCAGCGCCAGAGTCTTTGCAATCTAGTTGGATAGATAGTGTGTATGTGTATCAAGTAGCGAGCCAATCATTAGGAAAAGATGGTAAGCCAGGACCGATTTTTGGCACTGATTCTGATGGCAATCCTCTGTATGATTACGTAGTGCCGATTACCGTTATTCCAGGTTCAGGAATCTATCAAATTATGCCTCTTGGCGCATCAGCATTATCATATCAAAAGGGCATTACGCCGGTAGAAGCAATGGTTAGTTTGGTGACAGGAAGAATGTATGATGAAAATTACGTGCCACTACAGTTTAATACGACAGTTATTCAAAGAAATGCTTTATATCAACCAATTGCAGCAGTTCCTGGACAATATTCTGTTCCGTATCAAACATCAACAGGAACAGTAGAAGTTGCAGCAATACAGTCTTTACCGATGTCAACAGCGTATATGCCAGAATTTGCAAATCCTTATAATGTTATTATGACAGCAGTGCTAGAAGGTAGTGTGACAAATAGTGATTATGCTTCACAAAGTACTGCAGCACAACAAGCAGGCCAAGCTGTTAAAGCCGCAGCGTTGCAAGTAACAACTGATATCAGTAAAACATTATCGCAAGGGAATCAGGCTTCGAATGTTAGTTTAATTTGGCAAATGTTACAAAAAAATGCTGCAACTAATATTCAGTCTGCGCAAGCACAATTTAATAATCCACGATTAGCTTTATATTTTAATGCCGCTTCAGCAGATGATAAAACATCTCAATTTGCAGGATATGTTGATGCGCAAGTTGTATATCAAGATATAAAAAATTGGTTTGCAGCTTTAGAAGCAGAAAGCAAAGCAACTTCTGCATTGCAATCAACGATAGGCAAGATGAGTAGTGCTATGAAGCCTCCTTATCCGGCGATTAAAAAAGCTTCTAACTTACTTTTACAAATGTTGCCGATGTATTGGATGTACTATCCAAATTTTGGTTATTGCAGCATGCAATCTGCTTCGCAACCAGTGAGTTATAACAATAATAATGTTACCGTAAATATCGATTGGATCTCGGTTACTCCTTGCCAATCACCATCAAGTTTTAGTTCTGGATCAAGTTCAAGTGGCTCAAGTAGCACAAGTTATAATCTGGGTCAATCGATGCCAATAGGATTTGTAGCAGAAATTATTCGTTCATTTAAAGGTTGGGCGCAATACGAAGACAGAACGAGTTTTGTTGCAAAAATTATGCAATCAGGGCCATTCCAATTTACGCATAACTTACTCTATCCAGTCTATTTAAACATTCCTCCAGGATGCATTTCGATCGGTGATGATGAAATAGCAACAGGTAACTTTTTCTATACAGCATCAGTCTTTTCTCCAACTGATTTATTTGTTGTTGCTGATATGGTTACAACAGCAAGTCCGACTATTGCGTCTTGCAATGCGAATAATCATTTAGGAATGTCTTATTTAGATGCGGCAAATCCTGGTATTATTAATATTAGAACAGGTGATGTGTGGGTTCCGGCATCTGTTTCGCAAGCTAATAGTTGCTATAAGCCTTCAGGGACCGTCGGTGTGACAACAAATGCATTATGTAATCTAACAAATTTAGGGAAAGTGAATCCGCAGCAAGCACTTTTAACTGCGCTTAAAAATCAATCGAATGATCCAACTGCAACAACAATTGGTGCTTTGCTTGCTAACTTACAAAAAGAAAATCCTGGATTGTACGGTATGGTTATGAACTGTCAAACACTTGGCTCGCAGCAATCTCAAGCAGAATATTATCCATTTTATTTTGCAGGAAGAACATTGCGATTATGTCCTGTTTCTGGAATGCATATTTATGCAGTTGTCGAAAATTCTGCGCAATCATATTTAGAAGCACCAGATTATTGGGTCGTAGTAAATGATAATTTCCAACCAACAGGTCAACCACTTTCGCCTTCTGTGCAATATATGATGAGTATTGTTTCTGGAAATGCTTTTGGTACAACATCGCAAGGTGCTTTAGCAAGCGCAATTATGAAGAGTGATGGCGCTTCTATCGTTAAATCTCCTGTAGAATTTTTTAATCAAATGTTTGGCACAGGGGCATATGCAAGTGCAGGAACAACAAACCTTTCGAATTTGCCTTCGAGTAATCAGCCGTTATATGCGCATATAGAAGAATTGAATAATGTAGTTAATGCATCGTTCTTGCAAGCAGCTTTTAAAACAAATGTTTCAAGTAGTGGTATTATGGCAGAACCATTACCATTAGCAGCATTGCAAGCGGCAACGCCAGTTGCTGGATTATTTAGCAATCTGTATAAAGTGAATAATAAATATTACGTAAAAATACCGGGTGCTAACGGTGCTGCAGATACATGGTACGATTTTAATGCTGGTATAGCAGATCCTCAATATGATCCAAGTACTGCTACCTATTCTTATAATGTTATGCCAGGCAATGCAGCGCGTGGTGTTTATTATGTGGTAAATGCTCCTTCTGCTGCTGCTGCGGTAGCACCTTCTTCAGGTTCAAGCGTTATGCCAACACTTGCAGCAACACCAATTGCGGAATTAACGGGCTATCCATGTCAGGCAATGTTAGATAAATTCGGTATTACGATTTCTAGCAAGGGTGATGAAACATTAGGTCTTTCTGTTGCGAATATATCATTGCCTATGACAGCGTTTGATGCGCAATTAAAACCAGGTCAAAGTAGTGGCGCAAATGGTAATATGCAATGTATTTATAATCCTCAAACAACGAATGGATCAGGAACTTATTATTATGTAAATAATGCAGCACAAATGTATCTTGCGCGTTCTGTTTCTTCGTTATCTATTCCGGTTTATGATCAGGCAACTCAAACAACATCTACCGTAACGCAAACAGAGGATTATTACAGTGATCTTGTCACAGGTGAACAATATGATGTTTCGGGAAATCCTTATCTTGCGCCAGTTATGGTAGCCTATTGGGTTGCAACGAATCCATCATTACCGTTAAAACCATTTACGAATAATGATTTTGATTTTTCTAATCCATTATTTATGTTGACTAATTTTGATGACGAAACGCAAATGACTCAAATAAAAATGTTGTATCAAAATACTGATGTAAACGGTGATCCTAATTATGGATATCAACAATATAGCCTTCAGCCTTACAGCGTGCAATTTTCATTCTCTGATGGTTCAGGAAAATCAACGGTCTATGCATATGGATCAGCATTAGATACGAATGGTAATCCATACATTACACAAAATGGTACGCAAATCAGTCCAGCAACAACAAATATGACATCAGTTTTATTGAGCGCTTTAAATAGTGGTCTCTATTTATCAACAAAAACATATACAATGACTCTAAATGGTGCTGCAAGTCCTACGTTATCAAGTTCAACGCTTACGGTGGTTGAAACAGCGGTAAGTCCAGTACAAATTTCGATTACTTATACTGATACGAGTGGTAATGTTATTACGGATATTTTCCAGGCGCCAAATCCTACGCAAGCATTGCAAGGAACGGGTTCTTCAAACGCATACAATAATCCACCGTTAGATGGTAATCTTCAAAATATTCTATTGCAGGCAAAGCCATTCTGGGCAGAAGTTGTAGGAGCACGTCCATTCAATTCGACGCCAGGAATACCATTAGTGTCTCCTGATGGAAACTCTCCAGCGATTGTATGCGGATTATTAACGCAACCAACTGCTACAGCGCAAGGTGTATTTAATGTTCGACAAGCAGGGGTTGCAGGATTAACTTATACGGGTGTCAATCCAAATGGAATAGGAGCGCCTGTTGGACAGTATTTTGCATTCTATGATGCGTACAATAATGCAGGGTTAAATAGTTCTGGTGCTGCAGAGCCAACAATAACTGCTCCAAGTCAAGGAATATATAGTACTTATATTTCTGTAGTGACGAGTGTGCAGGATCTGTTTGCAAGTAGTTCGCCGTATCCAGGAATTTATGCAGGTAATTTTATTAATCTAAAAGGATCAAAAGCTTCAATCGCGCCGTATTTATGTATTAACACGTTGCCTGCAGGAACGATAAATAGTGCTACATCGTTAACAGCGTACGCAGTTCCGTTTACGGGGCCATCGCAACAATATTTCTACAGTTATAAATATGCACAACTTTCTGGCAATGAATTTCAACAAATAAAAGATCACGTTGATATTTCAACAAGTGCAGGTGGAACAGTTGGATTGATTTCAGCATTTAATGCAGCTGATCTTGCTTCGGTTGGAATTTCTAATCCAGAAGTTAATCCGCAAGCAGCAGCAATGGTTCGCAGTCAATTGTTCTTTGGAAAACCATTAATTCCACTGACTTCAGAACCTGCATCACGTTATTTTTATAAATTATCTTGCTCTTCTACGCCAAGTATTGTTGATCCTATTTGTCAATTGCTTGGAGCTGATCAATCAGGTTCTGCGCAATATTATATCGATGCGTATAATGGTGTTGTCTTTGTGCAACAGACAGATTTATCGGGAACAACGATTTTATATCCATTCGGTTTTGGCCTTACTGGCAATTTGTTTAATCTTATTGCGCAAGCAATTGGAGGGGCAATTCCTGCAAGTACTGATAAAGAAGGAGTGGTAATGTTGCAAAATCCTGCGTTATCACAAAAAAGTAGTGCGCAACCAGTTCCTGCTGCATAAAAATAGTTTTAATAATAATTAAAAAGAGTAAATGAAAGTTGTTTTTTTAAAGAAGCAACTTTCATTTACTCTTTTCCTATGATATTTTTATTATACTTTTATAGTTTGAATTTCAAGGAGTTTGTGCATGACTAATTATGTAGCAAGTGATAAGAAAATTTTTACTCAAGATGTGCAAGCATATGCATTTTTAATGCAAGAAGGTGATGATCTTTGTGCTTTGTATCCTCAGATAGAAAAAGATTTTTTTCCACATTTTAATAAGTTATTAAAAGAAAAAAAGTTTACAGGAGCAAAAGGGCAGACGCTTGTCATACCTTGTTCTGTCAAAAATAGTATTGCGTATCTTATCTGTGTTGGCATAGGAAAAACAGCGGATAAAAATGGATTAGAAATATTTCGTAATGCATGCGCAACCGTGATTCGTACGTGTCAGGCACAAAAAATTGCTTCCGTTGCCTGCGCTATGCCAGCTTTTACAGCATATCCAGTATCGGTAGAAAAAATGGGAGAAATTTTTTCTTCTGTGTGCGAAATGGCTCATTATAAATTTGATCTTTTTATAACAAAAGAAGAAGACAAAACATTTTATCTTTCAACAGTGTTAGCGATTGTTGATAAAAAAAATCTAAAAAAATTCGAAGAAGGCATTGAGCAAGGTATTATAGTTTCGCAAGCGGTTAATCGAGCTCGTGTTTGGATTGATCTTCCTGCTAATAAAATGACTCCACCTGAATTTGCAAAAAGAACGCTTGCATTAGGTAAAGAGTATGGTTTGCCAGTGACTGTTTTTGAAGAAAAAGAAATCGAAAAAATGGGAATGGGCGGACTCAAAGCTGTTGGCATGGGATCGCAGCATGATAGTCATTTAGTGATCATGCGTTATAATTGCAAGAAAAAAAATGCACCAACGATCGCGCTTGTTGGTAAAGGTATTACGTTTGATTCGGGTGGTTTAAATATCAAACCAACTGGATTTATGGAAACAATGAAAGAAGACATGTCAGGAGCAGCAGCTGTTATGAATGCATTAACAGTTATTGCGCAATTAAAACCGGACGTAAACGTCGTAGCAGTCGCAGCGCTTGCAGAAAATATGGTCAGTGGTTCAGCAAATCATCCCGGTGATATTATTACATTTTATAATGGAAAAACAGCAGTAGTAGGTAATACTGACGCAGAAGGGCGTCTTGTTTTAGCAGATGCACTTGCTTATGCAGATAAAGAGTTCAAGCCTGCAGTAATTATTGATGTAGCAACGCTTACAGGTGCTTGCAGTCATGCTATTGGGCCATTTTTTACGGGACTATTAACGCAAGATGACAATCTTTCTGAAAAAATTCAAGCAGCTGCTATTACATCAGGAGACGCGGTTTGGAGATTGCCATTAATTGATGAATATAAAGTGATGGTAAAATCAGATCTTGCAGATTTATGTAATGATGGAAAAACAAAATATTATGCAGGTGCAACAAATGGCGCATGTTTTTTAAGTAATTTTGTTGGCGACACTTCTTGGGCGCATCTCGATATTGCACCATCAGCATTTGATGTTCCTGATAAACTTTATTATCGTCCAAATTCTGCAACTGGAGTCGGTATTCGTTTGTTGATCGATTTTGTTATGGCTTTTAAAGCATAGATTCAATTGATTGTTATTAATAATGTTGCTAGAATAACATTATTAATAACAATCAAAGTTGGAGTTTTTATGAAAAAGTATGTTTTATTGTTGTCGTTTTTTCTTGCGGTGGCAGATGTGCAGTGTGCCGAAAAAGGTGCTGCTGCAGCAGCGGCTGCGGCGCCAGCAAGTCCAAGTAGGCAATCATCAGACTCTCAATTGAGATGCAAAGTTGCAACGGAACAAGAAGGAGCATCTTCAGGAGCAAGAATTGATCTTGAAGCAGAATCTTTTGTTTTTAACGAACTAGGAATTTTAAGATTTATAGAAAAACCAAAGTTTGGTGGCTGTTTTTTTGTTGTTTTTGATACTGAAGAAGAAGCTTGCGAAAAAAAAGCACCGATTATTGAGATATATAGAAAAAAAATGCCTTTGATTATTGATCAAGTAGTGCGAAAAGAACCTTCCGCTAAGCTTTTTTTTCGTTTGATTGTTAAAATCAGAAACCAATATTTTTCGGAATCTCAAATTGATGCAATGGTAAAAGATAGATTAAGTGTTCATGATTTAAAGTTTTTAAGTAAAAAAAATGAGCTTCTTATAAGAAAGGTTGCTGGTCAAGATTTTGCAACAATAGCAGATCCTAATGGATCAAGATTTGCAATTACAGAGGAATTTATGGATGCTCAAGTTCAAAGACTTCGTAAAGAATTTGATTTGCAAAAAGCAGCTATATTGCGGTTACTAGCAGCAGCAGCTCTTGTAGAAGCAAAATCTAAAGATAAAGCACCAAAAAAAGGGTCAGCAAGCGCTCCAGCTGTTGCGCCAAAACATCGCAAAACAGCAAGTCAACAAAGAAAAGAAAGCTTTAGAGCCATGAAAATTACTTCTTTTGTGGATGAATATGGATGTTCTCAAGAAATTGCAACACTAATGTTTGATCAAAAGATATCTTTTGATAGTGCTGTTAAAATTGTAGCTGATCGTAATCAAAGGGTACCTTTTGATCCTGTTGCAGTTGAAGCTGATCTTGATTAATCATAGCTTTTAATTATCGGTAAAATATTGGTTTAAAACAGGAGTTGGTTTTATGAAGCGATATATTTTGTTGTTATCGTTTTGTGTGTTTGCAATAGATATTCAAGCCGCGGCAGCAGCGCATGATCTTCATAAACCTTGTTATGTAGTCAATGAGTCTGGCCTTCGACGACTTGAAGAAAATTTCATGCAAAGAGGTAGTATTGGAGATTTATTAGTGGTTTTTGAAAATCTACAACATGAAAAAGAAGATAGCCTGTCTTATTATGATTTATATGCTAAAGAATTATTTACTTTTTTTAAAAGATTGAGTCAGGTAACAAAAAAAGACATTCCTTTATTGAGAGATAATATTGTGTTGCATTGCAAGAATAAAGAAAAAGCTAGTAAAGATCCTGCTTTAGGTTTTACGTTATCTCAAATTTTAGCAATGAAAAAAGATGGATTGACTGCTAACGGTTTACAATATTTAATAGGTGAAAATTGTTTTGCCATTGTTGAGTCTCCTGATAAAGCTGATGCAATAGCTGGTTTAAACAAAATAACATGTGATGAGACAAGAGCATATTTAAAACATAAAATTGAATCTTTTGAGCAATTACTTGGTGGAGTTTCAGGTTCAGGCGCATTATCAAAAGCACCGACGATTAGAATGTTTTCAGTGCCAGTGGCAAGCGCGGAAGGTCCAGCAGCAGCAAGTGCAGAGGTGCAAACGTCATATTATATATTTAACAAGCCTGGAGTTGAGAGATTTATAAATGCTTCAAGAGAAGATGAAAATAGATGTTTTTTAGCTGTTTTTGAAACTGAAGAAGAAGCTATGCGTCAAGGTGAATCTGTTAGGAAATTATATCGTCAAACAATGGCAGGTCTTCTTGGTGCATTGGAGAAACTTGGACGTATTAATCGAAATAAAGAAGGTGTGCCTTTGTTTCGTAGAGTTAAAAGAAGATTGGATCTTTCGCCAACGCGTGCCATTACAGCATCTCAAATTGAAGTAATGAGGCAAGATGGATTGTCTGTTGAGGGTTATGATGGTAAATCTTTTCCAATTGATAGATTTGCTGTAGATCCTAAGCTATTAGAATTTGCAGTTACAGAGGAATTTATGAGTGCTCAAATTCAAGAACTTGATAAAGAATTTGATTTGCAACAAAAAGCAATTATATCGCGGGCAGCAATTGCAGCAGCACCAGCAG
>CAZJPB010000002.1:24641-36699 GCA_964547785.1 uncultured Pseudomonadota bacterium
TGAAATTTATCGGAATTTTTTTAAGATAAATCCAGATTTTTATAGATACTTTTTTTATTGCTGTGACAGTGAAGATGATTATCTAGCTAGAATTACTCGTTTGCAAGCTGATTTTGAAAGAGATTTTAAGCCATATTATATGCATTTATGTTACATGAATAGGATTAAATATAATAAAGAAAATCACTTAATATTGCATGTTCTTTGGCGAGATAGAGGTCTTACGAAATATCAAATAGAATCAATGAAAGAAGCAGGTATTAATGTTGAAGGTTTCAAAGCTTTAACTCTTTCTCTGCGGCAAGAACAACGATATATTACAGAAGGAATGAGAGCACTAAAAGAAGGCAGGACGCCTAATGTTGAGCAACAACGTCCTGAGCGAACAACGGTAATTCCGGTAGAACTGCCGTCTGATGATGATTCATCAGATGATGATCAAGATGTTAAAGCTGTAGAAACAGAAGAAAAGCCAGGTTTAACACCAAATCAAAGAAAACGTGAACGAAAAAAAGAATCAGATAAGCGTAAGAAAGCAGAAGCGGCGGCAGCAGCAGCGTTAGCAGAAGAGGCAGTAAAACGAGAAAGAGAAGCAGCGGCAGCAGCACGAGAAGCTAAAATTTTTAGTATAATGGATAAGAATAAATGTGTGTGCGAAGTTGCGGAGCTAATGGTTGATCGAGGATTGTCGTTGGCAAGAGCTCAGCAAGTATTTCTTATCGCTAATACGGATTAATTATTATTTTTGATGGTCAATAAAATTTGCAATGATGCCGATCATCGCGATAAAGCAGATTAGTGATGAGTTTCCGTAACTTATAAAGGGCAGGCCTATTCCTTTTGTTGGCAATAATCCAGCAACAACAAACAGATTAATATAAGTTTGTATGCTGATTAAAAGGGTAAATCCAAGTGTTGCGATAATCGCAAAGGGTTCTTCTAGTTGCCAAGCTATTTTGATACCAAAGTAGGTAAATAAAAAAAAAAGCAATAGAAGTCCGCTACTGCCTAGCAATCCTATTTCTTCAGCTATGATAGAAAAAATAAAATCAGTATGCTGCATGGGCAGATAAAAGAATTTTTGTTTTGAATGTGAAATTCCAACGCCAAACCAGTTGCCAGATCCAATAGCAATCAGTGATTGAATGATTTGAAAGCCCGCACCTTTTGCATCTTTCCATGGATCTATAAAGGCAATAATTCTTTTTAGTCGATAAGGTTGCATAAGAATAAGAGCTGCTAAAGCTGGAATGAGTGATCCTATGCATAGCGCTACGTGTGATAAAGGGAGTCCTGCAATAAAAAGCATCATTAATGCAGTTATTACAAGCGTTACTGCTAATCCAAAGTCTGGTTGCTTTAAAAGAATTAATGCAGTAATGCCGGTAATGCATAAAAAGGGAAGATATATTTTTACAAAAGAAAATGATGCGTGCATTTTTTTAGATAAAAAATAAGCAATATAAAGTACTGATGATATTTTTAAAAGTTCACTTGGTTGAAAAGCAAAAGACCCTACTTTGAGCCAACGACTGGCGCCGTGAATAGTCATGCCAAAATAGGGCAACAAAGAAAGAAACGTTAAAAAAAGCGATCCAAAAAATAAGAGTGGCGTGCATGAAAAAATTAATTTATTTGGGATAATGCGAGCGATATAAAAAATTAATAACCCAAGTATTATGCCGACTATTTGGTTTTTGAGATAATAGTGTCCGTAGCCAAAGCGTTCTAGTGCGTAGATTGAACTAGAAGAGTATATAAAAATGCATCCTGTGCAGATTAAGAGCGTTATGATGCCTAGGAAAATGGAGAAATCGGTTTTTAAATGAAAGTACTTTATATTCATATTTTTTTTATATTTTTGTTTGGTTAAAATAATTAATGATGTTCTGGATCCTTGCGTCACTTCGTTCCTGAGGATGACGAGAGTCTGATTTTTATATAGGTATTGTTCATCATATAATCGAAGTTATTTGAAGATACAAGAATTTTATAAAGACGAGAGTTCGAAAATTTTTTAAAAAACATGCAAGTTAGCCTGAACCAGGCCTGAGCCGTTAGGCGAAGTGACGTGCCCGGAGCTACTGCATCGGGCGGATTGAAGGCGAAACCGACTTTATCGTGCTTTCGTCGTAATCAAAAAGGGTCTTGTGCCCCGTCCGACGATAAGTGTACGAGAAAGTCGTAACAGGAAGGTGTCAAGGAAACGTAGTTTCTTTGATGCGCGGGTCAATAGGGCCCTCGCATTAGGGCCCTATGAAAAATTAGCTTCTATGAGCCATAGAAAGATTCAAGTTGCGAACGGCAGCTTTAAAAGCATTACCTCGTTCTTCATAATTCTTAAAAAGATCAAAACTCGCTCCTGCTGGAGAAAACAGAACAACATCATAAGGAGCCATAATGTTGACGCATTCTTGCCAAGCGCTAGCAAAATCTTTGTGAGCCGTGCTTTTGAGATTATTTTCTATGCATGCAGCGTGCAACATGTCAGCTTCTTTTCCAAAACAAATAACGTGTTTAACATGTTTTGGAATTTTTTTTATAAAAGGAATTCGATCAATTCCTTTACTGACGCCGCCAAGAAAAAGAATAACGGGCTTACCGTTAAGGAAATCTAATGATTCCAAGGTCGCTTCAGGAATTGTTGCTTTTGAATCATTATAAAAAGTGGTCTGAGAGTATGTTTTTACATATTCAAATCGATGTTCAGGAATGGCTAAATCTATAGTATGCCTTATTGCAACTAGTGTATCGATGCCAACCATTTCAAGAATTGCAAAAATGATATTCCAGTTGGCGTTAAAAGTGATGAGCGATAATGATAATCTGTTGTATTCAGCGTAATGATCACTAGAAAGCCAGAGAACTTTTTGATTGGCTGTAAAATTAATAAAACAATCTAAAAAGTCTTGCGGTATAATGAGCTCTTGATCGTGCGATTGGTGCATAAAAATACGCGCTTTTGCTTGCGCATAATCGAACATGGTCTTGTGACGATCAAGATGATTTTCGTACAAATTTGTAATTACGGCAATGGTTGGTGCAAAGTGTTTTGCGTGTTCAAGCTGAAAGCTAGAAAGTTCAAGAACGATATAATCATAATCTTGTTGTTGCTGTAAGACATTCAGCATAGGAACACCGATGTTTCCAGCATAGCAGCTGTTTATGTGCGATCGATTCATAAGCTCTGTAAGTAATGTTACGATGCTTGTTTTGCCGACAGATCCAGTGATGGCAATAGTTTTTGTAGTACAGTATTTTGTAAAAAGATCTAGTTCGCATATAAATTTTTCTTGATATTCGCTGTAGTTCGAAATGTCTATGCCAGGGCTTGGAATGATGCTATCGCATATGTTTAAGAATTCATGCAATAATGATGGATCAACAAAAGTCGCAGCATGTTTTTTTGCCTCTTCTTTTTGTTCAGGTGAAAGTTGTTGAGATTCAAAAATAAAAAATGATGAATTTTTATAATCAGGGTTAAAAAAAAGGAAAGACAGAACGCTCTGTCCTGTCTTTCCAAATCCCCAAATTCCTATTTTTTTATCCATTGTGGCATATCAGTTTTTGCAGGTTTAAATTCCATGGCAGCTAATGGATGACCAGTAGTTACAACAGCAAGTAAAGTTTGATTTCCTTGACTAAAAGCAGCTTGATCAGCAGTAAGTTCATCATTAATGCCAGAAGCTGTTGTTGCGCCAGGTTTGTCTTCGGTTGTAATTGCTGCAAGAAGGTCTCGTGGAGTTTTATATCTTGCTGTAACTGCATATGCAGGACCACCTTTTTCTAAACCTGTTTGTACGTCGTCATCATCTTTGCGTTTTAATCTTTCTAGCACATATTGACGCGTAGCAATAAGTATTTCATGTTTGCTTCGGCGACTTCTTTCGTCTTCCAAACTTTTCCTTGTTGCTAAAACTGCTTCAGCATCAGGCGTTGGTAAATCATCAAGGCTTAAAGCATCAACAACAGCACCATATGGATCAACAAGAGTAGCCGGCGCTGCAGCTGCAGGAGCTAAAGTTTCTTTATATTGAGCTTCAGCAGCTTCAGCAGCTTGCAATGCAGCTTTAGCTTCAGTTAACATTCTTTGCATGATGGGACCAGGAGTAAAAAAAGCCTCGAGCATTGGTTCTGGATACATTTTTAATAATCTAGCAATTGTAGCTGGATTAGGTTTGTGCTCTTCCCTATGTGTTTGCATGCTAGTGCTCATAAGCTGAAGATTTTCAAGTTGTGTTACTCTCTGTAGGGCGGCAATTCTAAGCAATGCAAGAGCATCATCTTCTAATAATTCTGGACAATCTTCGTGAATTCTTTCTATATCAAGTGGTTCATAATCAAGTTTGTATAAACGACTAGCCATTTCTAGTAATTCTGGTTCTTCGTCTTGCATCCAATCAGCAGGTAAAGCAGCCGGTGCTGCAGCTGCTTGTGGTTGTCTTGCGTTGTATGCATCACATTTGGCACGGAAGGCTGCTAATTCTTCGGGAGTCATAACGCTGCGGCGACTGAAATCGTCTGCTTTAGCTTGTGCCTTACGTGTGGCTCGTTCTTCTGCTTCTAAGGCTTCTAAGGCAGCTTGTGATTGTGTTGTTGTTGCTTTTAATGCTGCTAATTCTGCGTCTTGCGCAGCTCGTTTTTCTGTTATTTCAGCTAATTGAGCACGAGCTCGTGTTTCTTCGTCTTCTCTTTGTTTGCATATTTCGTGTAGGATATCTTTTTCTGAGGATTTAATTATTCCTGTTTGTGCTAAAATAAGCGCAGATATTAATAATCTACTATTCATATTTTTAACTCCTTGAAAGTTTTGATAGTATAATTCTTACATTGAAGAAATTCTGAATAGAGAGTATAGTATTTTTTTTATAAGTCTAGAAAAATAAGCCTGGCTAATGTTTTTAAGGAAAGTGTGCATGTCTGAAAAATTATCAAAAGAAGAAAAAGGGATCTTTAAAGATACGCTTAATTTGCCCAGAACGGACTTTCCGATTCGCGCTCAAGCAGCTTTGGAAGATAATCTTATGATTGAACGTTGGGATAGGGAGCAGCTTTTTGAAAAAGCATTTTTAAAAAATAAGGGTCAAAAATCATTCATTTTGCACGATGGTCCTCCGTACGCAAATGCGCACATTCATTTAGGAACAGCGTATAATAAAATTTTGAAGGATATCGTTACCAAGTCAGAAAGAATGACTGGCAAGCATGTTCCGGTGACGCCAGGTTGGGATTGTCATGGATTGCCGATTGAATTAAGAGTTGCCGCAGAACATCCTGAAAAAAAGGGCGCTGCATTAAAAAAAGAATGTCGTGCATATGCATCGCATTGGATTCAAGTGCAAAAAGAAGAATTCAAGCGTCTTGGCGTAGTCATGAATTGGAATCATCCGTATTTAACGATGTCTCCTGAATACGAAGCTGCAACGGTTCAAGCATTTTCTGCATTTGTAAAAGATGGTTATATTTCAAGAAAAAATAAAACAGTTCCTTGGTGCGCCGATTGTCAGACCGTTTTGGCTTCTGCAGAGATTGAATATTACGATAAAAAAGATCCTTCGATTTATGTTATGTTCCCTTTGCAAAAACATCCTTTTGGAGATCAAAAAGTAAGTCTTCTTGTGTGGACGACGACTCCGTGGACCTTGCCGCTCAATCGAGCTGTTTTTTTAAAGCCGAGCGCTGAGTATGTCGTGCTGTCCATTAATAATCAACAAGTAATTGTTGGTAAAGCGCTTGCAGATAAAGTATGTGCGTTTATGCAGGCTCCAAAAATTGTAGTGGCTGAATGTAAAGCAGAAGATTTAGTCGGTCTTTTTGCAGAACATCCTTTTATTAAAAATCTTTTAGTTCCTGTCTGTGCCGATCATTTTGTTGGACTTTCTGATGGTACGGCGTGCGTGCATTGTGCTCCAGGCTGTGGTCCTGAAGATTATGAAGTCGGTTTAAAAAATGGCTTAGAAATTTATTCGCCTTTGAGTCCTGATGGCAAATATACAAAAGGTATTGAGCCGCAAGAATTAGAAGGAATGTCGATTAAAGACGCGCTTGGTTTTGTTATGACTAAGTTGCAAGAATCGAATGCACTCTTTTATAAAACATCTTTAACACACTCATTCCCGCATTGCTGGCGCTGTCGCAATGGTTTGATGTTTCGTGCAACGCGTCAATGGTTTTGCGAATTGAATCATCAGGGATTGCAAAAAAAATCACTCGAAGCCATTACAAAAATTGATATGATTCCTGAGGCAATGCGCAATCATTTAAAAGCTTCTATCTCTGGCCGCTTGGAATGGTGCTTATCACGACAAAGAACGTGGGGTACGCCGATTGTAGCGTTATTGTGCGTTGCGTGCGATAAAGAGTATAGCACCGTTGCAATGATGGATTATGTGATTGCAGGGATTAAAAAAGAGGGCATAGAATATTGGGATCGTGTTCCTTTAGAAGAATTGATGCCAAAAGGCCTTGCGTGCAATGATTGCGGTGGTACAGTGTTTAAAAAAGAACAGGCTATTTTAGATGTTTGGTTCGATTCTGGCATCAGTCATTATGCCGTTTTATTGCATAACAAAGATCTTGGTTATCCGGCCGATATGTATCTTGAAGGTATTGATCAACATCGCGGATGGTTCCAGTCTTCGCTTTTGACAAGTATGGCGCTTGAAAACTCTGCCTGCATGAAGACTATTGTAACGCATGGTTATACGGTCGATGATAAAGGTCGCAAGATGTCAAAATCTTTAGGCAATGTTACCGCGCCGCAGGAACTTATTGATACGATGGGAACTGATGGATTGCGCCTCTGGGTTGCAAGCATAGAAATTCAAGGTGATGTTGTTGTGTCTAAAGCTTTGCTTGCAAACATTCAAGAATCGTATCGAAAAATTAGAAACACCTGCCGCTTTTTATTACAAAATTTGTATGATTTTGATGCGCAAAAAGATGCAATTCCTGTAGAAAAACTTATGACCATCGATCAATATGCGTTGCATGAATTACATCTTTTTAATGAGCAAGTCTTAAAAGCATATGCGCAACGATCATTAACAGGGGTCTATCATGCTTTTGTTGATTATTGTACGGGTCAGTTAAGTTCATTCTATCTTGATATTGTCAAAGACCGTCTTTATACCGATCAAGCAGATGGATATGAACGACGCAGTGCGCAAACCGTATGCGCGATTATTTTAGAAACGATAACGCCTTTAATGGCGCCTATCTTATCTTTTACGGCAGAACATATTTCGGATTACTATCAGAAAGATAAAAAGGAATCGATTCATTTACAGGATTTTGTTGCTACACAATCTGTTTGGAATGAATCATCTATAAAAAAGAATGAGGAGCAGTGGAAAGTGATGCGTAGTGTAAGATCGCTTGTGTTAAAAGCGATTGAGCAATTACGAAAAAAAGAACTTATTAAACATTCTTTAGAAGCGAAAGTAACGCTTATCATGAAGACAAAAACAGAATCTACAGCGTTAATTAAGGAGTTTTTAACTACTGTTGCACTCACTGAACAATCAAAAGAACATTTTTTAAAAGAATTTTTTATTGTTTCTGCATGCGATGTTGTTGAAGAGTATGAACAATCTAGTGATGAAGAAGAGAACGAAGAGAGCATGTGCGCTTCTGATGATGGTATGGGATTGCTGGTAAAAGCATCGCATGCTCCAGGATCTAAATGCCCTCGCTGTTGGCAATGGGAAGTGACTGATAATCAGCAAGGCTTATGCAAGCGTTGTCAAAAAGTTGTTGCTGGTTGTACTACAGTCACTCATTAATGTGCTTGTAATGCTCTTAGTGCAGTTTTGACAGCTGTTTGTTCTTCGTCAGTAAGGCCAAGATATAAAATGTTTATATTTTGGCTGCGGTCATAATTGTTTGGATCGGTAGGCAGAACGGTGTCTCGGGTTAAAAATCGTATGGTTCCTTCTTCGGGCGTGAATATTTGTGTAGGGTTTTGAGCTTGCAATCTTTGTAAAAATGCATTAGCTTCTGCTCGCGTAAATAATCTAAAAATACGATTAACTCGTTGCAAAACTAACGCTTGATAGAGTGTTTGATGCAAAAATCCGTTTGGATTATTTGACCATTGAATTTGTATGGTGGTATCAGAAGGGTCGATATACATTGTGCAAAAACGATTGAGTCGTAGGTATTGATTAATAAATACATTAAGATCATCTTTTGTTTCTGGTAAGCGTATTTCGCCTGGTTCAAGTCTAACAACTTGATGCGGATAGCTTGTTTTTAAAGCAGTATAAAAATCACGTATTTGTTGCGTTGAAAAATTTCTAAAAAATATATTGATCTGTTGTAACAGGTTGTTGTGATAGGTCTGTCTGTAGGTATTATTGGCAGGAGAGCCTCCTGTCCACTGCATTTGAATAGCTTTTCCGGCTATATCAATGAGTATAATGCAAGACGGAACAGCCTGCAGATAAGCTTGCATAAAAGCGGTAAGTTGATCTCCTGATGTTGGTAAAGCCGGATAAGATTCTAAGCCATGTAATGAAGAACTAAGAAATAAAGTTGTTAGTAAAAAAGCTTTATGCATAATTGACTCCTTTTTATGAAAGTACTTTTATTTTTAGTATATAAAAAATCGTTTATAAAATTCAATTATACATTTTAAAGTAAAAAATCTTCAGCTTAAAAAAGTTGCTGTATTGTTGTGCTTATGCTCAAAGTATTGACAACACAAAAATTGAATACATACGGTGACTGAGTATTGTCGCTCTGTCTGTAGTCTTAAAAAGCGTTGCAAAGATAAGGAATCATTTTGTGAAGTATTACTTTTTTCTGTTGTTTTTTGTGTATCAGGTATCTTTTTTGTGCGGGTCATTTTCGTCGATCGAATTAATTTCAACACCTACAACAATCGGTGCTGATTTTGATCAAGGGCCTGCGCAGTTAACAAAAGTAGGTCATTTTAAAGCGGTAGTTGCTGATATTACTATGGCAAGGCCTTCTTCTGGAAAGAATTGTTTAGATTGGCATTCTTTTTTTGTGATGAAAGGTTTGCTTGATCTTAACGGACAGATGCTTGTTTTGCATAATGATCTTGTCTTTGCTCATGCTGGCGCTCTCTGTTCTCTTGGTATAATTCATGGTCATGATTATGCGCTTTTTCTGAGCCCGAGAGCATTTTATTTCCCTGATTATCGCACGAGATCGCTTGATACGGCTGTAATCAAAGGTAGTTTTAGTAATGTTCGCTTGGTTTTGCAAAGTGATATTACTTTAACGAGTAGTATTACGATTGCAGAAAATTCTATCATAGAAGGCTTTGGAAGCTTAAAAACATTAATTATTCCAGAAGGCTGTCGAATTGTTATAGCAGATGGAAAGGTTTTACAATGCAATAACGTAAATCTTGTTGTTCAGGGAGCATTCGATTCTGAAACGGGTAAAAATACGTTAGATTCAATTCAATGTGCTGGCGGTTCTGATTCAAGTTCGCTTTTACAAATATCAAATAATGCAAAGCTTGTATTTAAAGGTGATGTGTTTGTTCCTCAAGGTGGTAAAATTCTTATTGATGCTACTGGCGGAGGAATACAAGGGAATGTAACGTTTGAAAACAAAGCTCATACGCTTCAGGATGATCGACAGTCCGTGAGTGTTCAAAATGTAGATGGCAATGTTCATGCAACAATTACTGCTTCAGGAGCATTGCATACAACGCAAGCTTTTGCAGGCACAACACAGTTATCATTTGATGCTCGTAATGCATCGCAAACGATTCAAGCAAGCTCTGATTTTGCAAACCCAACAAAAGTTATTTTTGATAATGGTGCAATGATAGCAGCAACGGGAAAGGGTAAAATAGAAATTGTACTTCCTGCAGCATCAGAACATGGATATGTTCAATTTGTTTTTAAAGGAACGACAGAAACGCAAGATACCACAGGATTGATTATTGATGAACAGAATGAATGCATTATTCCAAAGGGCGTAACCGTAACAACGAGTGGGATTGGAACAGTAGAAGTTCGCAAAGGTGGAAACATTCAAGTTGATGGAGTTTTTAGATGCGGATCGTATGAAACTCAAGAGAACGATGCAGTAGCTTTTATCGTTGCAGATACGGGAAATATTACGATTTCTAAGACAGGAAGAATGTCATTAGCATATGGAAAAAATCAGATCATTGTGCAGGGAAGCGGGCATTGGGATAGTACAGATGGCAGCACAGAAATTAATATGGATCATGGAAATCCAACAGAAGCAACGCTTTTAAAATTTATTGTTGATACGGGTAAAATTTCGGGTGAATTTAGAATGCACGAAAATGCGCATCAGGATCTCACAGACTTTGTGTTAAGAAGTGCAGATATAGGCGGCAAGCCTGTCATCAAGGCTTTTGGTATTGCGCTTGCTTTAACGAATGGTCATGTTGTTATGAAAAGCACGTTATTACATTTTCTGCAAAGTGATGCAACGATTGATCCTGCAGATCCTCTTGGCCTTGAACATTTAACTCCTGGGCTTACCGTACCAAATCTTCTTGTCAAACAAGGAACATTTATTGCTTTGCCATCAGCACAGGCACATATTCTTGGCATCGATAGAGATGCTGCTGGTAGTATTCGATCGTATAGCGTCTATGAACCGACACAAGGAACGATAAATCTTACGTAACATAAAAAAATGATGATTTATGAACATATATAAAAAATGTATTTTTGTAGCAGCTTTGTGCTTTTCATCTTTGCATGCAATTTGGAATCCACCGCCAGAAATTGGTATTTGGATGTATCCAACAAAATTTGTGTATGTTGCAGCGCCATTTTTTAGCATTGATGTGGCGTATAATGCTTATGGACAAGATAAACAAGTGATGCCGTTGACTACGCTTGTGATGGGTCAGCCAGTTGTTTTGATAAAAGATATTTTTTTAGCATCAAAATTAGCTGGTCAAGGGAAATTGCAACTTACTGATGATAGTCAGTTTTTATCATTATTAAGCACGATGTCAGTGAATTTAGAACAAGAACAAAAGCGTGTTCGGTTCGGTATAGAAACATCGTTGACTATGGCTCTTGGTTCAAGTGATGTCTTATTCACTGCTGGTGCAACAATTCCTTTTGAATATTATGAACAAAGTAATGATGCAACGTATTCTGGAGCATGGATTGGCAATACTGATGCGCAGGTTACTGCTTTTTTTAAACAAAAATTTTCTAACATTCAAAGTTTTGTAAATGAAGAAATATTACAACCAAAAGGGCTCGCATTAGATACGCATCAACAATCACTTGGTCTTGCAGATATTCGTTTGTATGCCGCTTTTGATGTTTCAAATTACTGGCAAGATGCAGTTGAGCGAATGCAAGGTGGTGCGGTTATGCATATGCAAGCACCGGGTGTGCTTAATCCAAATATTGTGTGGCCGATAGAGCGTGGTCTTGGTGCGACGTATATCGGTGGATTTGGTCAGCTTTATCTATCTTTTAACGAAATTATAAAACCATTTTTAGTCTTTGAAGTACTGGGCGCAGTACCGCAAGATCTGTTGATGCGTGTTCCAATGGTTAAGACTGTTACAAATGCACAAATTGCAGCGGGAACGAATACGTTAGATCAAGCGGGAATTTTATGTGCGCCAACTTCTGAAAATACGCTTGGAGGCGTGGTCAGAGTCATTGTTCCTTTTGCAGAATACGATGCAACAGTACCTTATTTTGCAGATACAAATCTATTGGTTCGTCGTGTTCGTGGAGCGTGGCAGCAGGTTAAGTTTGGTAATAAATTTGATTTAGGTGGGATAGGTGAGCTTGCAATTTGGTATGAGCATGATCATCGTATGGGCGA
The DNA here is from genome assembly GCA_964547785.1 of uncultured Pseudomonadota bacterium. Lineage (GTDB taxonomy): Bacteria > Babelota > Babeliae > Babelales > CAIQNR01 > CANNBR01. The sequence goes on from CAZJPB010000002.1 coordinate 36,462, forward strand.
TAAAATAACGCGCAGCAAACATGCAAATCCAGAAACAGAAGACAAAGTATATAATTTTAAAGTTGTGGAAAAAAATACACGTAACTCATTTAATGTGCTTGGTTGGGACATTAAATATTTTTTTTCAAATGGTGTGACGCTAAAACTTGGAACACAGCATGTTATCAAAGGCAAAGCAGCACCACAGTATCATACTGGATTTTTCTTGTTTGAGTTTGGATTTTAAACTGATCGCGCA
>CAZJPB010000002.1:36799-39289 GCA_964547785.1 uncultured Pseudomonadota bacterium
GGTTGCATATATTTTGGAATAGCAGGGAAGTTGCCAGTGTTGGTTGTAGGCAATTTTCCTTTTTGCTCACTCGCTTTTTTTTCTTTAGCTTCGATATCTTTTTTTATGGTAAGAGCTTCTTGATCATATTTTTTAAAAAGACTTTCGATATCAGTAAGAATTTTATGAGTTGTAAATGATTCAGTGAGCGTAGTTTTTACTTTTTCTAGTACCACTTTTGCTTTTTCTATTTTTTGTTTGTATTCACGAGTAATAATATTTTTGCCGAAAACAAATTCTGGAACTACAAGATGATAATCTAACTCTTCTAATGTTGCAGCCAATCCACTGAGCTTTGTTTTTAATTCTGCAAAATCTTTTTCTTCTAAAAATTTTAAATGTTTTTCGTAAGACATTTTATTAAGATAAGCGGTTAAAAGATTAAGTTGATGTTCAAGAGGCGCAATCAATCCTAGCAATGCATCATCAGCGCTTGCTTTTTGTCGAATAGAAGCAAGGGATGATGATAATGTGTTAATCATGTAAAGAACTTTGGCTTTTTCTTGCATATTTTGAGGGGTAAAATCTTTTTTAGGTTTTTCTTCAAGCGGTTTTTGAGCTGGCATTGGTTGCGGAACAGGTCGAGGAGCGTTAGGATTTTGGAAAGCTTTTTCTACTTCGTCTAAATCGTATCCGCTATTTTTAAACATCTCTTCGCCGATTTGAGCGTATTTTTGTAATTCTTCAGGCGACATTTTAGAAAGTTCATCCATTATTTTTTCAAATTCTTTTGGATCCATACTATTTAAAATATCGAATGGATCCATTTGAGGCATTTGAGGAGCATCTGAAAAAATAGAAAATGGCATAAACATAAAAAGCAGACTCAATAAGTATTTTTTCATAAGTATCCTTAAAAATTATGTACGATGTGAATATGATATAAAATTAATATGCAGTATACTATTTTTAGTGTAGAAGGTGTGTTTTTCAAAGTCAAAAGTCTTTTAAAAAAATAAGTTGAAAAGCTTTCAGATAGTCGTTAAATTATAAAGAATATATTATTTTTTTATGTATCAATAAGGACGCATACCATGAAAACATGGATTTTAAATAAAGATTGTGGTGATGACACTTGTCATGACGAAGATGAAGATGATGATTACGAAGATGACTGCGAATGTGATGATGACTACGATGATGACGATGAAGATTACGAAGATGATGAATGTGACGAGGACGATGAAGATTGCTACTAATGCATATGCATAGTCTCATTCTTTCAGCAAGTTTATACGCAGCAATGTTTTTATGGCCAACGTTTTGTTGGCCATTTTCATTTGTATGTTTTGTGCCACTCTTTCTAAACAGATTTGATTCTTACAAAAAAGCTTTTTATGACGGACTTATCTGGTCAGTAATAGCGTATGGATTATCATTAGGAGCGCTTTTTGATCTTATGTATGTCTTTGGAAAAGGATGGCATACGTATCTTTGTATAAGTATATTTTTCGGTTTATTTTGTGTAGCAACGGTTCTTTGGTTTGTAAGTGTAAAGTTCATAAAAACGTTTACGCGATCATGGTTTTTGTCCTGGATTATTGCAACCTGTTTATATTTTGAATGGATTACGCGTTATGGTTTTTATCCATGCATAGGTCAATTAAAAGGTTATGGTCTTGCCTGTCCATTGATTGCATTGCAAAAACAAGCTTTTTTTTTAAGCATGTTACCAGTTTTTGGATGGTCGACAGTTCGTTTTTTTTTGATCGTTTTTCAAGCCGGTATAGCTTTTAAAAAAAAATATATACTCATGTTAGCGTTCTTTTTTTTTGGTATCTTGAATTATTTTTGCTATAAAAAACCAAAAAAAGTTGATCCAGAAAATAAGATAATTTTGATTCCACAAATTTTTAAAGAAGCATATCCCTATGAACGCATGTTCGAAATTAAGCATTTGTTAGAAAAAAAAGTAGAAGAGTATCCCGAAGCAGAGCTTTTTGTGTTTCCAGAATCAACGTTCCCGTTTCCGTTGCAAGAGTATCCGCAAGCAGTGACTTTGTGGTCATCAGTCATGAATGATAAAAAACTTTTATTAGGTTCGCATCGATTGGAAAATCAAGAACTCTATAACAGCGTGTTTTTGATCAGTTCGAGTCGTATAATGCAATGTTATGACAAAAAACATACGATGCCTTTTTTCGAAACACCAAGTCCTGTGCCATTCTTTAAAAATCTGCATGCTTGTTTTTTACAAAAAAAGAAATTTTTTAAAGAAAGCGCTTTGCAAAAAAATATGCATATTGATGAAAAAGAAGTCTGTATAAGGATTTGTTCAGAATTATTATGGGATTTTCCGAAGAATAAAAGCATTTTTCTTTTAGTTAAAGATTCATTTTTTAGGTATTCTTATTATCCTGAATTGCTTGCGTTGTATGCACAATTTCAAACTCATTTGAAAAAATCTGAACTTTTTTATTGTTCCTGGAAAATTTCTTTTAAATTTTCTAT
>CAZJPB010000003.1:0-32921 GCA_964547785.1 uncultured Pseudomonadota bacterium
CATACAAAAAATATCCTTCAAACATACTTATGCCAAAAAACAGACCAAAACACAGCACTGCGACAGGTTTTATTTTTTTAAACGCACACACCACTGCAACTACAGCAGCAATTGCAAGCGTCCATCCTGCGTACAATCTAAATGCATTCGTAAACGCTACGACAAGCCCTGCGCACACACTCCAACTCATCAGTTTTTTCATGCTCTGTTTTTGCAAAATGACAAATAACCACGGCAGCAAACAAACATTAAAAAATGGCAGAATATAAACATCGCCAATCGACCAGCAAACCAATGAGGTTAAAGAAACGCCAACTAACACGATTATTTTTTGCAGCTTTGTCTGCGCACATTGCCAAAATTCAGCTATAGCAATAAGCGCTCCTAACAAAGCAATGCCGGCATCCCACCACCATAAAGCACTCTCTAAAGGCATAGCGCAATGCTTTGCTAAAAATGGCACAAAATAATTAATACCTGGATCATCTGCGCATACATTTTCGATAGGAAGAAGAGTATCATTTTCTAATGTTAAAAAAGGCAAGCCTGTTTTATTCCAAGCTTTTAGAGTCGTTTGTAAAACCTGCCACCGGGACGTTGAAATGATCATCATCTTCCTTTGATTTAAATCCAATCTCTTCTTTTACGATATATAAAGGTCTCTGTTTTTGCTGTTCATACATTCTGCCAATATATTCTCCTAGAAGCCACATTAAAAAAAATTGAACGCCCATAAAAATATACATCACGGTCACAAGCCATTTAAAAAGAGGATATTGCACCTTATAAACAAAAAAATCTATCGAAATATACGCAAGCATGCATGATCCAGAGCCAACCACGATGATTCCCATGAATGCAGCAATACGCAAGGGAAAGAGAGAGAAATTTGCAAGTCCATCAAACGCAAGCTGTAAACTTTTTTTCCACGTATAACTTGGAACACCATGCATACGTTTAGGAATTTCAAAATCAATAAAGGTATGATTAAATCCTGTCCATGCAACCATACCTCGCAAATAACGCGCTGACTCACGACATTTTTGTATTTCTTTAAGAACACGCTTATCAATTAATCTAAAATCACCAACATTGCGCGGAATGATAATATCAGAAACCATACTAAGTAATTTATAATAAAAAAATGCTGTTATTTTTTTAAAAAATCCATCTTTACGACCTGTTCTACGTGCATACACAATAGAAAAACCTTCTTCCCATTTTTGTAACAAATTACGAACAAGTTCTGGAGGATGTTGAAGATCAGCATCCATTGCAATAATCGCATCACCCTGCGCTTTATCATAGCCAGCAGTAAGCGCCATTTGATGCCCAAAATTACGACTGAATGCAATACCTTTTACTCGCTCATCGTGCACGGACAATTGTTTGATAAGGTTCCATGATGCATCGCTACTGCCATCATTAACTAAAATAACTTCGAATGCATAGTGGGCTGCATATTCATGCATAATTGCTTGCAGTTTTTGATACAAAAAAGGAATGCTTTCTTCTTCGTTAAAAACAGGAATAACAAAAGATACTTTTTTCATGTATTACTTTCGACAAACAGCTACCAATGAAACTCCTGTTGGAAACGACATCCAAGACAAAAAATATTTTTCAAAACTAAAAATTGATCGTAATAAAGTATTTTTAAATTTATTCGAGCTATTCATCTGAGATGCAAAAGATTGATTGGATAGACGAGCAATCAGAGCAAGTGGAAATAAAAAAAAATTATAATAACTAATTTTTTTAATAATAAGATTTTGCATACGAAACAAATTAGTTAATGTTTTTTTTGTATAACGACGAAAATGTGGATAATCACCTTCTTCATCAAAAGAACTCCATAAACAAGGTAACGCTGGCACAGTGATAAGAAGTTTTCCATCTTTTTTTAAAAGATTTTTTAATGCTGATATTGCTTTTACATCATCTTGAATATGCTCAATAACATCCATTGCCACAATTATATCAAAACTCTCTTTTTTTAAATTAGATGCAAGAACATCACTTTGAATTACCTCAAATCCTTTTAATCTACAAAACAAAATTGCTTCTGGATCAATGTCTATACCAGTCACTCTTCCAAAATAACTTAAATGTTCTAATTCAGCTCCAGTGCCACAACCAACACTTAAAATTTTTAAATCTTTTTTAGTAAGTTTTTTCCAAAAAATATATTCCATAATTGCACGTCTTGATTGAAACCACCAATGATTATATTCAGCAATCGCAAGAATATCATTAGTAGTATAATTATTTTTTAAGCTCATAAAATATCGTTTAATGTATTACATACGTATTCTACTTCTTCTTCTAACAACAATGGATATAAAGGCAAAGAAATGGTTGTGTCTCCAATATATTCTGCTATTGGAAAATCACCTTTTTTATAACCATATTTATTTTTATAATAAGTCATTACATGTGCTGGACGATAGTGCACAGCTGCTCCAATACCTCGATCATACAAAGCTTCAAGAATTTGATCTCTATTTTTAACCCAAATAGAATAGAGATGATATGCATGAGTTGATCCAGAAACAAATCGTGGCTGCTCATACACAGAAAGTAACTGCTCATATTGTTCAAATAATTTTTTTCTACGAGCATGCAATATATTAATACGCTGTAATTGATGTATCAAAAGAGACGCTTGCATATTTGACATATTGCATTTCATGCCCAAAAATTCCATATCGTAATGTTGATATTTTTTTGTATAACGATCTGCAGCGCTTGACGAAATTCCATGACTACGAGCCTGCAAAAGCCATGAATTCATCTCTTCATTATTAGTTACAATTGCACCACCTTCTCCAGATGTTATATTTTTTGTTGCATAAAAACTTACACAAGCTGCATCTGAAAAAGATCCAATTTTTTTGCCTTCAAACTCACCTTCTATGCAATGAGCTGCATCTTCGATAACTTTAAGATTATAAGCAGCAGCTATTTTTTGAATACTTCTCATATTACACATTTGACCATAAAGATGAACCGGTAAAATAGCTTTCGTTTTTGTAGTAATAACTGCTTCTATTTTACTTACATCAATATTTGCAGTCTCCCATGCAACATCAACAAATACTGGCTTTGCGCCAACAGATTCAATAGCGTTTGCGGTCGCAACATAAGATAATGGAGTCGTAATAACTTCATCTCCAGGCCCTATATTAAAATAACGCAAACAAAGCTCAAGCGCATGAGTACAAGACATAACACCAACGGCATAATGCGTACCAATATACTCTGCAAATGCTGTTTCAAACTGCTTAGTCACAGTACCCGTAGTTAAAAAAACAGTATCAAGAACTTTAAGCATTTCAGCTTTATCAGCAAGCTCAAGATTATGTTTAAAATATTCTACTTTTCTTTGAATTTTATTATTTGAAAAAATTAAAGATGGTGCTGTATAATTTTTTATTTCCATGCATTTCCTTCAAATACGCTTATGATAAATAAGATTAAATTTTTCTAATACAAAATTATGTTTTTGATAAAAGCGATTTGCAGGAATATTTTCACCTTGCGTCATAACAATTAAAGATTTTTTTTGTTCTTGTGCATAATGATATGCATGATTCATAAGTGCGCTTGCAATACCATGCTTTTTAAACTGATTGTGTACACCAAGTAGGTCAATTCGTATCTCTTCTTGCATTATTCGTAATGAAAGTATTCCGATACAATTCTTATTATTATCTAATGCTGTAAAAACTTTATCTGCATATCCATTAAAAGTATTTTTCATCCATACATTATAAAGATTTATTACTTTATTTTTATCAATAAATGGATCTTTTCCATAATGACTTATGAAAGCTAATTCTTTACTTATATCGTTTAAAAATTGATCTTGATCAGAATAATTATAATTTTCTGTGATTAAAAAAGACGTATTTTCAGAAAGAGATGCTCTTTCTTTTTGCGCTAATCGATAATGCGCTTGAGACGAAACAAGATAATAATTATGTTCTTTCAAAAACATACTAGAGGAAACATCAAAAGGAATATAACAAAATACAAGATTAATATTTTCTTTTATAAAAAAATCATGTTCTTGTATAAAAAAACTTGATTCTAAAGTTTTATCTAACCAGCATTTTGCAACTCTTTGATTCAAAAATTCAGAATCAAATGTATCGATTGTGAAAATATTTTGCATCTGTTTTTTCCTTTAAAAAATCCATATTATTAACTGTATTTTTATTAAAAAAATGTTTAATAACATACAAAGGCCTATGTTTTATTTCTATATACAGTCGGCCTAAATATTCTCCCATAATACCTAATACAAGCAATTGAATGCCTCCCATAAAAAGTATTGCCGCGATTAAAGATGTCCATCCTTGCACACTCAAACTTTGAAAAAAATATCGTATTATAATATATCCAACTAATATAAAACTTAAGGTCATAAACATAAATCCTAAGACTGTAATAAGACGCAAAGGATATTCAGAAAATGAAAATATAGCATTGCAGGCTAAAGAAAACTGCTTTAAAAAAGAATATTTCGTTGTTCCATATTTACGAATTCCATGCTCAACAGAAACACTCGTATGTTTAAATCCGACCCAACCAATAACTCCAACAAGATAACGTTGACTTTCTCTAAGCCGAATTACTTCATCCGCAACTTGTTTCGTCATAATACGAAAAATAGTTGTATTAATTTCTATTTTTTCACGCATAAGACTTTTCATAAATGCAATAAATAATGCAGAATAACTGCGCTTTAAAAAATCAAATTTTTTATTAAGACGATCACCGTAAACAACGTCAAAACCTTCTACAAGCTTATGATAAAGAAATTTTATATTTTCAGGCTGATCTTGTAAATCACTATCCATCATGACAACATAATCACCAGTTGCATGATCCAGTCCAGCGCTAATAGCAATATGATGTCCAAAATTTCTACTAAAAATAATAGATTTCACACATTCATTTTGTTCAGAAAGTTTTTTTAATATATAAGCTGATTGATCTGTACTTCCATCATCTACAAGAATAATTTCATATAAAAAACAAGAAAAATCTTTTTGCAATACTATCATTAAACGATTATAAAATTCTGGTATTGTTTCTTCTTCATTATAAATAGGCGCAATAATAGAAATTTTTTTCATACAATAATCTGTTTTTTTATTTTTTTGCTTTTTATTTTTCCCTTAATCCATTCAAATGCACTAACAAAAAAATATGCAGAAAAACCTGCAAGAGGCCACAAAAATGGGACAACATACCGTTCTTCAAAATGCGAAAATAATAAGATCCATGCACCTAATAAAACTCCACCTAATAAAAAAATCAATGAAATATATTTTTTATTACAATACAAAAGCAATATTCCAAAAATTGCAAATATTTTTAAAAAATCTCCTAAAAGTTCAATACACTTAATAATCAATAATTTATTATTAACCAAAAGAGTCTTATTTATTTTTTCAAAAAAATGTAAAAATCTATCTTCAATTTTTTCTTTATCTATTATGTAAAAAAAGAAATCCTTCATATTCTTAATAATAGATTTTATATAAATAGAAGGATTTTCTTTACATAATCTTATAAATATTTTTGTCCCAGCATCATTGTATTCTGGGCTACCACAAAAATATGTTGCCGATTCTGTTTTATTTACATATTGAGCAATAACATTATCATCACATTTTAAATTCCATGGATTTTCAACAGATCCCAACGCAGACAATAATCCATGCCCTAATGGCCCAACAAAATAACGATCATAAGTAAATTTATTAAAACTTATAAATGGAACCCAAAAAAACAGAATATTTACCATCAAAGTAATACCAATTATTTTAATAGCTTGTTTTAGAAAATCTTTTTTATATAGATAAACAAGCAATAAAAACATAATATTTAATGTTAAAAGTTGTCCAAAAATATTAGGTCTTAAAAATTGACAAAATGAAAAAAAAACAGATCCTAACATAATTTTTTTAAAACTATACTGTGGCAATAAAAAAGCTTTTAATAAAATATAAGAAAAAATAACTCCTCCATAAAATCCCCAAATATCGCGAGCCGGTATAATATTCAAAAGAATAAATTGATGCGACGCTATAAGAAGTAATGAACCATAAAATGCAACATATTTATTATTAAAAAGTAAAAAAAAGATTTGATAAATAAAAAAAATTATTAAGCAAAATAACAATATCTGTAAAATTTGAATATCTATTAAATTTAATGATCCTGTAATTTTCCATAAAATTCCAACTAAAGCGGCATATCCAATTGTATCATTTGTTGTTGGTTTTAAAGAAGTAGAATATATTTTTAAAGGAATAACTATTTGAGTTTTTTCTTTAATTTCTTCATGAACAGCGGATAAAGTTCCATATTTATAAAAACTATAAGCAGAAGGAATTTGATTCCAAGATGATGATGTATAAGAAGGCAAAACATCATATAATGTATAAAAAGTTCCCAAATTAACTATTAATGCTATAAAAACTACCAGCCATTGAAAATAATTATTATTTTTAGCAAAAATCATTGATTCTCCCTATAATTTAAAATATCTTTTTTATAAACAACATTATTTTTAATATCTTTTTCAAAAAATGTTTTGTACCATTGACACGTTTCTTTTAAACCTTCTTTGATGCCATAACGCGGCTTCCAATCAAGCAATGTATGAGCTTTTTTACACGAAAGATATTGTGATACAATTTCTCCAGAAGCTGTATTTAAAATAAGTGGTTTTATGTGCGGCTGATTCATAATTTCTGCAACTAATGCAACAATTTCTATAACCGTAAATGGTGTTTCTTCGCTAATATTAAACGTTTGGCCTACTATTTTTTGATCATCCATTTTCTCTGCAAGCGTTAGATACGCATCTACCACATCTTTTACGTACACATAATCTCTGACCAATAATCCATTTGATCGAATAGAAGGTTGCTCATTAAACAATAAAGATTTAATTGTTTTAGGAATAATACGATTAAAATGCAAATCACCGCCACCAAAAATGTTTCCACAGCGTGTTATGCAAATGGGTAGTTGATAGGTATGAATATACGATTGTGCTATCAAATCGCTGCAACTTTTTGAAACATCATACGGATGCTTTGCCAATAGCGGCATGTCTTCGGTGTAAGGGAGTATGTCTGAATCGCCATACGCCTTGTCACTTGAAGCAATAATTATTTTTTTAACCCACGGTGATAGCCTACAGCTTTCTAAAAGATTCCATGTTCCTTCGATATTTGAATGAAACGTAGAGAGTGGCGATCGTTGCGCATAGCCAACAATTGCCTGCGCGCCTAAATGGAAAACCGTGTCAATATCAAATTCATTCAAGATCCTTTGCAAACTTTTAAAATCGCATAAATCTCCAGAAACAATAGTAATTTTTTTATCAAGTTCTTGAGAAACTAAGAGTGAATTCGGCAACTGATCTCGCTGCAAGATAGTGACAGAAGATCCTTGCGCAACTAACGCATCAACAAGCCATCCACCCAAAAGCCCGCTAGCTCCTGTTACAAAGACCGATCGATCTTTCCATACATAATCAGTATTAGCCTTAGCAAACATTGAGACACCTTTTTTATGTGACACTACTTCTTCTCTTTTTTCCATCGCTCATGCATCTTAGTTTTCTCTTTTTTTTATAAAAAAGCAAAATCATTTTTGTAGTTTACAAATTGGCATGTTTAATAATTTTTTTTACATGTTGTTGCCACGTATAGTGTTCAATAACCTTTCTACGAGCATTATTTCCAAGAAGTATGCGCTGTTCACTCGAAAGACTTACACACCATAAACAAGCATCAATAAAACCTTGCATATCTAAAGGATCAACTAACATTCCAACCTGATCTGTAATCTGAATAACATGATCTAATCGAATGTCAGAAATTCGAACAGATGGTGATAGCACTTCTGACAATTGTTCTAAATCAGATGCTATAATCGGTTTTGCCATGCTCATATATTCAAATAATTTTGTAGGAGACCCAAAAAAACGCGAACCATCCACGTTTGGTTGCGTTGGGCACAAAAATGCATCACATTGCGCCAAATATTCAGGAGCCTTTTCTTGCGCAATTTGTCCTGTCATTACAACAGAGTCAAGAACATTGTGTTGTCGCAGAGCGCATTCTAAATCTTTTTTTAAAACACCATCACCAATAAGCAAAAATCTAATCGCACTATTTTGTCGCACCAATGCTGGAATAATTTTTTCTAAAACTTCTATGCCATGCCAATAACCAAATGTTCCAATAAATCCAAAAGTAAAGGTTGATTTCATAAAGAGTATTCCTCTTTTTTATTTCTTGTAAATTGTCTTAAATCTTCTAAAGAAATAAATCTTTTTGATTTATTATTGGTTGCGCGCATGGCCACATAATATTAAATTGAGGATCATTCCATAATAAATGACCTTCTGTTTTCTGATTATAATATTGTGTACATTTATAACTAATAATTGCCTGATCACTTAAAACATAAAATCCATGCGCAAACCCTGGAGACATATAGATTTGTTTATGATTCATACTAGAAAGCTCAATTGTAAAATTTTTTTTAAAGGTTTTTGAATCAGGACGAATATCAACAACTACGTCAAAAATATGACCGTTTACAACAGACACAAGCTGTCCTTGTCCTTTTTGATAATGTAATCCACGCAATACATTTTTGTGCGATAAGGAAATATTATCTTGTACAAATGTTTCTTTAATTCCATAACGCCCATAATCAGATTTTTTCCAACTTTCATAAAAAAAACCTCTTTCATCGTGAAAAATTTGTGGCTCAAAAATTAAAAGCCCTTCAAAATCAGTTTTTATTACTTTCATTGCTCCATTAATCCAGATAAATAATTTTTATAATAACCTTTTGGTAAACGCTCAATAATATTTTCTAAAGGTTTTTTTTGTATATATCCCATGCGCCAAGCAATTTCTTCTGGTGATGAAATAACAATTCCTTGCCGATCCTGCAAAACTTGCACATAATTCGATGCTGCAAGCAATGCATGTGATGTTCCAACATCAAACCAAACAGTTCCTCTTCGTAATGACGTAAATGATAATTCCTCTTCTGCAAGATATGCTTTCAAAAGATCTGTAATTTCCAGTTCATTTCTTTCTGATGGAATAAGTTCTTTAGCTTTTTGACAAACTGATGCATCAAAAAAATAAAGCCCTGTGATCGCTAAATTAGAAAGATGATATTTTGGTTTTTCTTCTATCAAAATAATTTTATTTTTTTCATTAATTACAACTATTCCATAAGCACTTGGATTTTCTACATGATAGGTAAAAATATGAGCTTTTTTTGCATGATGTATAGAATCACATAATAATTCAGAAAGGCCATGCGCATGAAAAAAATTATCTCCTAAAATCATAGCTACAGATTCATTATTAATAAACTTTTCTCCAAGAATAAATGCTTCTGGTAACCCTTTTGGTTGCATTTGCACTTGATACGAAAACTGCATACCAAGTGATCTTCCATCACCAAATAATTTTTCTAAAACGGGCAAATCTTTAGGCGTACTTATAAATAAAATATCCTGAATTCCCGCTAACATAAGTACAGAAAGAGGATAATAAATTGCAGGTTTATCAAAAATAGGCAACAATTGTTTATTTGTTGCAATAGTTAATGGATAAAGTCGCGATCCCGTTCCTCCCGCTAATACTATTCCTTTTTTTATTTTCATGATTTATCCAATTCCTATTCTTTTTCGCGCATTAACGCTCGGAACAAGATTATACGATTTTTTACAATATGATTCGATAGTTTTTCTTAACCCTTCTTGAAAATCAATTAAAGACTTCCAACCAGTATGAGCAGTAATTTTTGAACTATTACTCGCATACCTAAAATCATGTCCAGGACGATCAGTCACAAACGCAATTTGGTCAACATAAGATTTTTTAGCAGGTAAAGGTTGTAATGTATCAAGCATTTTACAAATTACTTTTACTAAAACAAGATTAGTTATTTCATTATTAGCTCCAATACAATAAGATTCGCCTATTTTTCCTGATTGCAAAAGTGCATATAATGCACGACAAGTATCTTCAACATAAAGCCAATCCCTTATTTGTTGACCATTTCCATACAAAGGAAGAGAAAGGCCCTCTAAAGCATTTAAAATAATAAGAGGAATTAGTTTTTCTGGATATTGATTTGGTCCATAATTATTTGACGGATGCGCAATAATTGTTGGCAATTTATGCGTTTTATTATAAGCCCTTATAAAATGATCTGCACTAGCTTTTGAAGCTGCGTAAGGAGAATTAGGAAGATACGGTAATTCTTCGTGAAACAATCCAGTTGATCCTAAAGATCCAAAAACTTCATCTGTTGAAAGATGTATAAATTTAAAATAATCTTTATTTTTCATACTTTTATAATATAACAATGCTGCTTGGGCTAAAGAATAAGTACCATAAACATTAGTTTTTATAAATTCATCTGCACAATCTATTGATCGATCAACATGAGATTCTGCAGCCATATGAACAATACTATCAGGTTGATGCCTAAACATAAGCATCGTCATCATATCTACGTTACAAACATCTTCTTTATAAAATATATAATTTTTATCTTTAACATAATCAGATAAATTTTCTATATTTCCTGCATACGTTAATTTATCAATATTGATAACAAAATGACCTTGATCAAGTAAAAATTTAATAAAATGAGACCCTATAAATCCTGCCCCGCCAGTAACAAAAATTTTCATACGATCCTTTTTATTTTTAAGTATGACGTAATATTTTTATTGTATCATCGATACCTTGCTGTAAAGATCCTGAAAATGCAAATTTTGTTTTTTTAAATTTTTCTGAAGAAATTTCATACGACAATTGATTCATAATTACATGATTAACATACTCTATAGTCATTGAATCAATATGTTTTTCTATAGCTGACAAAACTTCTTTAACTGTATGATTTTCTGTAACTATATTATAAATTTCACCGTCATAAAGAGATTTTTTTATTACCCAAATAAATGCTTGAATAGCATCATCCAAAAAAAGATAAGGCCGACATTGATGCAAAGCAGTTTCCCAAACAGTAATTGGTTGCTTCATTACTGCTTGCCAACAAAACTTATTTACTGCCGTATGAAAACGCATTCCTTGAGAAATACCATAAATAGTGCCTAATCTAAAAATCACAACTTTTAGTTTTTCTTCTCTATGCATTTTTTGTAAATATGCTTCTTCTTGTAATTTGCATGATGCGTAAGGGCTTTGCGGTTTTAATTCTAAACAAGCTTCATCAACTACTGTATCTTGTGATCCATACACACTTGTTGATGAAGGAAAAATTAAAGACACATTACTTTTAAGACATGCTTGTGCAATAATTTTTGTAGATTCAAAATTATTATGAAATAAAAAATCTGACTTACCTACTGTTCCTGCTGCATCAGTTGTTCCTGATAAATGTATAACTACATCAATATTTTTTAAAATTTCTTGCCAAAAAATTTTTTGTACATCATTTTCAATAAATTCATAGGTTGCTTGTGAAGGTAGATTAAAAAGACTTGAATAACGCTGTGTTGACAAATTATCAATCATAACAATATGAGGATTATCAAAAAATAAAGGTAATTTTCGAATCAAAGAAGATCCAATATGACCTAAAGCTCCTGTTATTACACACTTCATAAAACATTCCTAAATTTCAAAAAATCTTGATAATCACGAATATAATCATTTGCATCATAAAATTGATCTGTCAAAATCATCAATGTTGCATTTGCTATATATTCTTGCTCTGCCCATAAAGTAGCTGGTACCAACAATCCTTGTGATGGGCTATTAAGAATAAAAGTTTTTTTTTGCATACCATCATCACACGTCACTTTAATTATTCCTTGCAAAGCTATCATTAATTGATTACATATTTTATGAGCATGAAATCCTCTAAAACAATCTTCTGTTGCTTGAATCGTAAAAACACGTTTAATTAAAAAAGGAACAGTATTTTGAGAAGAAAAAATAGAAAGCAATGCTTCTTCTGTTAAAAATTGTTGAAAATTAATAATTTTTATTTGTTCAAGATTGCAATATTGTATTTTGTTGGGCTTGAAAAAAAATAAATTCATTATTTTTTTTTCCTTTTAAAATGCTTTTTATTGCTTCAGAAATATTTATAATTTGCTCTTCATTTAACACTAAAGCACAAGGTAAATTAATTGCTCTTTCAGAAATATCATAAGCTATAGGACTATTTTTTCTACCTTGTTCTAAATTTGCTCCAAAAGCTGGCAATAATGATAATGGATAAAAAAAAGGTCGAGCCGGTAGATTTTTTTTAATTAATTCACTCATCATATATTCTTTAGTCATCTTATGAGATTTTCCAAATACTAATGCCGTACACCATACACCATTATAAACATTAATTGGTTCAGGATTAAAAAAAACATCAGGAATATCAGTAAATTGTTCTATAAATTTTTTCCAAATCCAACGTTTTTTTTCAACAAGTTCTTCTATCCTTAAAAATTGTGCATAACCTAATGCTGCTAAAAGATTTGATGGCATATATTTAAAAGTAATTTCAGTATTAAAATAACTACCTGGCATACGTCCATGATCCCTTAAAAATTTACATCGTTCATAAAGCATAACATCATCTAATAAGAGCATCCCTCCTTCACCGGTAGTTATTGTCTTTGTACGATGAAAACTAAAAACAGAACCTACGCCAAATGAACCAGCTCGTTTTTCGTTATATTTTGATCCTAATGATTCTGCAGCATCTTCTATTAAGTATATTCCATGCCTATCACAAATTTCTTGCAATAAATCCATATTTGGCATATTTCCATATAGATCAACAACAATAACAGCTTTAGTGCGAGCAGTAATTTTACTTTCTAATTTTTCAATATTAATACACCAATTTATTGGATCAATATCAACAAAAATTGTTTCTGCTCTTTGATATGTTATAGGAGCTGCAGTTGCTATCCAAGTACATTCAGGAACAATAACTTGATCTCCATCTTTTATGTCAAGTCCTGCAAGTAATAAATGCAATGCTGTTGTACAATTTGGCGTCATTAATGCAAAAGATCTACCATGATATTTAGCAAATTCATGCTCAAATGTTTCAACATAAGTATAAGCATTTTTTCCATACCAACCATTACGCAATGCATCAAAAACTATTTTTTCCTCAAATTCAGTTATCCATGGACCCGCCATATATATTTCATCGTTCATTATACACCTTCCATAAATTGATTATTTTTTAAAAATTTTGCAGGTGCTCCAATATATACTTGTCCATCAGGAATATTTTTAGTTACAACAGATCCTGCTCCTATAATAGAATTAGATCCTATAGATATTCTTGGTAAAATTATTGCTCCTGCACCAATCCAAGTGTTTTTTTTAATTGTTACTCTTCCACATAAAATAGCTCCAGGAGCGATTTCTATTCCTTGTTCTAAAAAATCATGGTGCTCTATAAGACTTTTTGTATTCAAAATACATTGATCACCTATTCTTGCCAGCGAATTAAGAATAACTCCCTTCATAATTTGCACACCATCACCAATTATTACATTTGCATCAATCAAAGCTGATGGATCACAAAAAGTAATTGGCGATAATCCTTTTGCCATAAGATAGCTATGTATTTGACATCTTATAAAACCATAAGGATTACCTATTGCTATGACAAATCCTATGTTTGAAGGATTTTTCCCTATAAGCCATTTTTCAAATGCAACTCTTCCTGCAAGAATTTCAATATCAGGAAAAGGCGATTTTAAATTTGGAGTATCATCTACAATAATATTAAAATCCGCACCAAGACTTTGAATAATAGGACGAATTACTATAGACTGATCTCCTCCACCCCAACATATTAATTCTTTTTTAAAATTATTCAGTTTCATATTCTCTTTAAATAACCATTGCGCGTAAAAGAATTAATTGCTTTTTTGTTATATTCATTATCTCTAGAAAAACAAAATCCTTCAGGAGATTGTAAAAAAATATCTACAGCAGTACGTGGATTATTACCATGAGACCATTTTCTAGGCCTATGCAGCTGTTCTGGAATTTCTTCGATAACAGTATCCGAAATAATAAGATAATTACCTAGTGCAACCAAATTATTATACATATTTAATTCATTAAATACATGCTCATGAGTATGATTACTATCAAGAATAACCATAATTTTATCAGTAGAAATAATATTTTTTTTAATCTGTTGATACATTAAAAAATCAGTAGAAGAACCTTCTAAAAGTTCAATTCTATGAGAAAAATGATATTTCATAATTTCATTAATATTTTTTTCAGGTAGCACGGTGTCTATACCTATTACCTTTCCTTTTCCTAATAACTCTAAAATTCCTGCGTATAAAATAATACTTCCTCCCCATGCAATTCCTGTTTCTATAATAATATCTGGCTTAGTTTCCCAAATAATCTCTTGAATAATAATCATATCTTCAGGCATTTGAATTATTGGTAATCCTAACCAAGTCCAATTATATGCATAATTATGCTCATCAGATTTTGTTATAAATTCTAAAGCTGTTTTATGCAGTGATTCATCTTTAAAAGCTTTTTCAATATTAATTTGTTTTTGTTTGTTAAATTGTTCCCTATCAAACATTTAATTCTCTTTTTTTTTAAAAATTATATTTATTGATTTTTTTATTTTATGACTTATTGGCAGTAAATCATTCGGCAACTCATTATTAATAAAATATATAGAATCAAAATTAGAAAAATAAATAGGCTCAAACCCTAATTCATTTAAAAAATCCATAAATATTATTTTATTGATCATATGCACAGAAATTTTTTTACCATAAAACAATTGATGAGTTACAAATGATGGAATATCTCCAATTAACAAATCTCCAAAAATTAAATATTTTGAATTTGTTTTTTTAACTAAAATTTTTAATAAATTTTTCCAATCTTCAATATATTGTAAAACACCACCCATAAATAAAATATCAAAATTTTTTGATACCACTGAAAAATCATCATAAAAAGAAAGATTAAAAAAATATTGCAATTCTTCTGGAACAGATTTTACCACATTTTTTTCTTCGATTATAGAATAAAAAATATTATTATATTTTGGTATTTTATTTATTAAATCAAGATATTGCAAACCCATTCCTCCACCAAAATCCAATATCGAAACTTCATTTTTTTCGCTTAAAATTAATGCTGCCATTACATCTAATGGATATTTTGGAGTTACTACAATATTTTCTTTGCTTGGTTCTTGCATATTTTTTAAAAAATCTAAAACCTTAACTTGTTGTTTAGTAATCCAAATATTTTCATTAAAAACATTTTTATCACCATTTGCTTCTTGAAAATCTTTAAAAACACCTTTCCACAATCCTTTTGCTTCTTTAATATAATCAACAAAGCTTTGTTTTTGATAAAATTGTTCTTTGTCAAACATGTAATTCTCCTTTTTTATATTCTTTTAATAATTCTGGATACAAAGGTAATGTTAAAATTTTTTTTACGATGGCTTCTGTAACAGGAAGGCCTTTTTTTGGAATTTTTATGCTTGAAATATATCCTGGATGCATATGAACTGGATATTGATAATGTATACCTGCCTCTACACCATAATCAGCTAATTCTTTTTTTAAATTAACACGATCTTGAGCTAAAATAACATATAAATGAAAAACATGTTCACTTTCAAAGCGAACCAATGGATGCAATATAGTATTTGATAAAAAATGCTCTTTATAAAATTGAGCAATAGTTTTTCGTTGTGCATTATCTCTATCTAAATAAGGTAATTTAATTCTTAGTAAAGCAGCTTGTAATTCATCAAGTCGTGAAACAACACCAATTTCTTGACCTATACGATTTTTATCCCAGCCATATTGACGAATACGCACTAATCGCTCTTTTAATAATAAATCATTTGTTATTATACCTCCTGCATCACCAATCGCTCCAAGATTTTTTGTTGGATAAAAACTAAAACAACCTGCATCTCCAAATGTTCCAACTTTTTTTCCTTTATAAAGCGCTCCATGAGCTTGAGCGCAATCTTCTATAACTTTAAGATTATAATGCTGTGCTATTTTTAAAATAGGATCCATATCACATGGCTGACCATATAAATGAACTGGTATAATAGCTTTAGTTTTTTTAGTAATAGCCTCTTCTATTTTGTATGGATCGATAGTAAAATATTCAGGTTCAATATCAACTAAAACAGGTGTTGCTCCTGCTATAATAATAGCCACTGCAGTTGCTAATGCTGTATGCGAAACTGTTATAACTTCATCATCTTTTCCTATTCCATAAGATTTTAATGCCAGAGCAAGCGCATCTGTGCCACTACCAACACCAATGCAATAAGCACTTTTATGATACTCAGCAAACTCTTTTTCAAATGCTTCAACTTCAGGTCCTAAAATATACGGACCTTGTGTGCATACACGTTCAAAAGCTTCTAAAATTTCTTTTTTATATGTTTCAAATTGAGCCTGAGGAAAGCTACTGTATAATGTTTTTAGATCATATTGAGAATTTTTACTTCTGGTACGAAAGTAATCCATTTTCCTCCTTTTTTAATAAATTCTTCCTCTTTTTCAAAAATTTCCTGCGCATGATTCCATGCAAATAAAATTGCATAATCAGGCATATCATCTTTAAAATTTTGATAAGTTTTAATTGGAATATGAACTCCTGGACTAAATTTCCCTTGTTTAATTGGCGTTGTATCACTGATGTACTCAATACAATCAGATCCTATATTGCAATAATTTAAAACAGTTGTGCTTTTTGATGTTGCAGCATATCCAACAATTCTTTTATTTTGTTTTTTTAAAGTATGAAGTAAGGCAATAAATTCAGTTTTATTTTTTTCACAAGCATTTTTAAATGCATAAAATGTTTCTAATACATCTAAACCTAATTTTTTTTCTTTTAAAAGTTGTTCACTGACAGATTTATTAATTATATGTTGATTTTCAAACCCTAAATAATATCTCATAGAGCCACCATGCGTTACTTGAGGTTCTACATGAAACACTTGTAATCCATAAGGTTTAAAAATGTTTATTACAGAAAGAAGACTAAAAATATAAACATGTTCATCATAAATTTGATCGTACGATGTTTTTTGAATCATATCTCCTAAATAAGGCTCCTCAAAAACAAAAACTCCTGTTTTTTTAAGAAGATGTATTACGCCTTTTGCTACACTAGCAAGATCAGAAATATGACACATAACATTAGCAGCAGAAATAATATCAGCCTTGCCATATTGTTTTTCTATTGCTATCGCTAATTCTTCTTGAAAAAAATCAGTTATCGTGTTGATTCCTTTATTGCGCGCAACTTGAGCAACATTATCTGATGGCTCAATGCCAAGATGTTTTATATTTTTTTGTGCAAAATGTTGCAACATAATTCCATCATTACTACCTAATTCAACTACAAAAGATTGTTCTTTATTCAATAAAAATTGATTAAAATAATGATGAGCCATTTGTTCAAAATGTAGAGACATTTTTTTTGAAGAACTAGAAAAAAATGCATAATTTTCATGAAACATTAGCTCAGGTTTTGGCTGATCAGCAAGTTGAAATGTTTTACAAAAATCACAAAATAAAGCCATTAAATTAAAAAAATACTCTTTTTCAAAATTTTGCTTTTCTAAAAAATTATTAGCTATTGGCATCTTACCGAATGATATAATTTCAGTTGCTCGATAATTACATATTCTACAGTTTTTCATAATTTACTTCTTTTTTAAAAAACCATATATCTTCCATACCGTCACGATAACAAACAATATTTGATTCGATAATTAAATGCTCAATAAGCTTAAATTCATTGTAATAAGGTGTTTTTTTATTAAAAAGAAATTTACCCATTATTAAATTTCGATAAAAACAAATTACTCTTTTCTTTAACTCTTTTATTTTATTAAAAATAATTATTGGAAAAATTTTTTTGATAATTATTTTATTAATTTTACTATCGTTTTCAAAAAAGATTACTTCTTTATAACATCTTTGAATAAACCTATTTACAACAAATTCTGCATGTATATCAGAATTAATAGTTTCTTGATCAATATTTTCTATATATTTTTTTATACCTTTTTGCATTATTTTTTTATTTGATTCAAACTCAGAATCAAATAACCATGTTGTATGATATTTTTTTCCTCCAGATTCATTACTCATTTCTCTCCATCCAAATGGTAAATTTAAATATTTACTTTTTCCTTTAAAAAGAGCAAATATCGTAAATAAATTTTCATAAAATTTTCCATATTTATCAGAACCATAAAAAGCCACGTCATCTAACATAGAAACTAATATGTCTGTTCTAAAAACAGAAAGTATTGAAGTCATACTTTTTGTTAAAAAAGCATCTATACGTAAAAAAACATCATTATTATCAACTGATTTGGTTGAATGATATATTGCTGTGTAATACCAATTAATTTTATTATTAAAAAAAGTATAACCATACGTATATCCATGAACAAAAACATAAGATGGATTTTGATCAAGAAAAATTTCAGCTTTTTTAATTGTTTCTACAGAAAAAAAATCATCTACCGAAGCTAAAAGCGTATATTTTGTATCTACATATTTAATAACTGATGCAATTTTTTCACTAAATGTTGTTTCGAAAGAATAATCTATAAAAAAAGGATTAAACGAACCATTTTTTGATAAATTAATAATATTTTGTATTTCTTTTTTTGATTCTACGCAGCTTGAATCTGCAACTAAAATTTTTCCATTAAAATTTAAAGTTTTATAAAAATCTAAAGCTCTTTTAAGATATTTCTCACTATTTTTTGTTAAAAGAATAATTGTTGTCATTACATACATTCCTATTGATTTTTTAAAAACTATTCAATTTCTTGTAAATACAAAGAATAACCATTGTGAACATTACCAATAAAAAGTTGTTTGCCATGATTAAGAATAAGTACCTTATTGCAAAGTCGTTTAATAGCTAATACATTATGAGAAACAAATATAATAGTTCTTCCAGCCTTGCTAATTTGATGCATTGAATCCAAACATTTTTTTTCAAATTCATAATCGCCTACTGCAAGAACTTCATCGATTAATAAAATTTCTGGTTGTAAATGGGCCGCAATTGAATAAGCAAGTCGTAATCTCATTCCTGATGAATATTTTTTAACCGGTGTTTCTAAAAACTGTTCTACTCCTGCAAAAGCAACAATTTCATCAAATTGTTTAGTAATTTCCCAACGCTTCATACCTAAAATAATACCGCTTAAATAAATGTTTTCTCGTCCACTAAGTTCCGCATGAAAACCAGTGCCAACTTCTAGCATGCTTGCAACACGGCCACGAATAATTGCTTTGCCACTGGTAGGAGCGACTATTTTACTTAAAATTTTTAAAAGTGTACTTTTTCCAGAACCATTTTTACCGATAATTCCTAAAACTTCCCCTTCTTCTACGTCAAACGAAATATCATCAAGTGCTTTAAAAGCAGTTTTTTGTACAGATGGTTTAAAAAATGATGTTGCTTGCGAAAGCAAAAGCTCACGAAAACTCATTTCTGATTCTTTGTAGGCCTCGACAAAATAGGTTTTTGAAAGATTTTGTACTTCTATTCTTTTCATAGGTTACTCAAATAAGATCCGCAAATGTTTCTTCTGATTTTTTAAAATATAAAATACTGATTATTCCTAGTAGTAAAGTCATTGCTAATGAAATTCCTATCACAGGCCAATACAATGTTTCTGCTAATAAACAATAACGAAAACCATTAATAATGCCCGTTAAAGGATTTAAAGCAATAATAAAATGTAAATTTTTTGGAATCATTGCAAGACTAAATCCAACGGGAGTTATATAAATTCCAAGCTGCACAACAAAAGGAACAATGTGCCTAAAGTCACGATATTGCACAATAAGAGATGCAAACAAAAGACTTATAGAAAAAGAAAAGACCGCTAACCATGCCATAAAAAGTGGCAATAATACAATATTTACTAACGGCACAATACCGTAACGAAAAAAAGACAGCGCTGTGTAAAATAAAAAAGCTATTGAAAAATCAACAAGACTACACAAAATACGACTAGCAGGAAGCATGATCCGAGGAAAATATACTTTAGAAATAAGTTGAACATTATTAACAAAGCTCATGCTTGCATAGGTAAACGTATCGGCAAAAAATTGCCACACCAACATTGCAGAAAATATTACTAAAGGATAAGGCGCTTGAGTGCTTGGAATATGCGCAATACGACTAAAAATAATCGTAAAAATAATCACGGTGAGCAAAGGACGAATGATGACCCACAGTATGCCAATACTTGTCTGTTTGTATTGGACCAAGATATCTCGCCAACCTAAAAATAAAAGTACATCTTTGTAATCAAAAAACTCTTGAAAAAATGATTTCCAAGTTTTATGAGAAGTAATAATTGTTTCATTCATAATAATAACTTTTTTGTATGCTTTCAGGATTAAAAACAAGAACATTTACACCATTTGGATTGACCAAAATTTTATCTTCTCTTGTTCCTTTCACAACAAGTTCATCTTTTAAAACTTGCGACACAACTACAATATAATCAGCATATTTTGTATTAATTTTTTCAATTACATACAAAAACCATACACCTTGCATATATTTTTTATTTTTAATCCAACGTGATGCAATCCATGCTTCTGATCCATTGTATTCAAGAATGAATTTTTTGTTATACCACCACGCGAGCAAAAGACCTGTCATATTCAACAAACTGTAACGCTGATAGATCGCTGCTAGAGAATACTCTTTGCATAAACTGCGCGCCTGAAAGAAAAAGAAAAACGTTGAAAAAAAAGAATTTAATTTCCAACGTAAAGGCTTGAGCCATGCAGGATTTGCAAGTTTTATTACTTTTTCTAGCGGTACTTGTTTCAGCACTGAATCCAGGCAAGAAGAAGCACAGACTATCGAAAAACCTTCATCACAAAACCCTTGCATAACGCCTAAAGTATGCGCAACGGATCCTCCTGCTGTAAGCTCTTGATCAGCAATATCAGTACGCAAATAGAGAATTACTTTTTTCATCCAAGCACTCCGGTTTGAATAACATTTTGTAAAGCCCATAATTGCGTTGTATAATTACGCGATGCTGATTGGGTATGACGCAATATTGATTCAACCTCTTTTTTTTCAAATAACTGTTCAAGCGAATCTTTTTTAGTTGCTAAAAGATCAAGAAAATATTCTTTAAAATAGACGCCTTCTTTAAACCAACGAGTCGTTGGAGCGGAAAATCCAATTTTTTTTCTATAAATAATATCATCTGGCAAAATGCCTTCACAAGCTTTTTTAAGAATATATTTTGTGACACCATGCTTGTATTTAAGGCTACTTGACACTTGAAAAGCAAATTCAACATGAGCATGATCCAAAAAAGGAACACGCCCTTCAACCGATGTAGCCATCGTCATTTTATCAACACGCATCAATAAAAGCTCTGGAAGGCGTTGCTTGAATTCTAAATATATCATCGATTGTAAAAAATCAGCTTCAGGCTTTTTTTCGTATAATTTTTTTAGATGATATTCGACAATTGCATAACTATCAGCTTGCTGGCGCATTCCTGGATATATTTTTTCAATAAAAGGATCATACGCATGATCATCACAAGAGACCAACAAATCTCGCTTCGCTTTTTCTGAAAATGCAATCGCGCCAGTCCAAAACATATGTTGATTGCCAGCCCACTGATGCAAAAAGGATAAATATTGTTTTTTTGCAGGAAACATTTTTGCAGCGAGCCATACGCCAGCTTTTTTAACTGTTTGCGGCAAAAACTGTGTTGGCTGGTAATAACGATTATAGGCATTTATATACTGCGCATAACTTTGATATCCGCAATAGAGTTCATCCGAGCCTTCTCCAACTTGCACAACCGTGACACCCTGCTCTTTTAATAATTTAGAAACATAATAAAGCGGAATGCAGACAGGATCGGCAAGTGGCTCATCTTGGTGATAAACCATCTTCTGGAAAAAATCAAAAGCATCTTTTTCTGAAATCACTAATTCATGATGATTAGTATTGAATAATTTTGAAACCTTTTTTGCCCACAAACTTTCGCTATATTCAGGACCATCAGAAAAAGAAATATTAAATGTTTGCACGTTATCGGTATATCGTGACATTAATGCTGTGATTAAACTCGAATCAATGCCGCCAGACAGAAAGACTCCGTAAGGAACGTCAGAAATAAGTCGCTTTTCTACGGCTGCAGTTAATAATTCTTGAATCTTTGATATACAAAAAGACTCATTTGCAAGATCTTTTTGTGCGTAAGTGATAGCAGGAACTAAAGGATTATACCATTCATGAAATGTTAATTCTTTTTTGCTATCGATTTTTACGTACATTCCTGCAGGTAGTTTATAGACACCTTTATATAATGTGTAAGGAGCCGGTGTTACTAAAAAAGTTAAGTAATGATACAAAGCTTGATGATTCACCGTTTTCTGCATCCAGGGCAGTTGCCATAACGCTTTTATTTCTGAACCAAAACTTAAATAATCATCATTTACCGCAAAATACAACGGCTTAACACCAATGCGATCACGAACAAAGAACCATTCATTCGTTAAAAAATTTCCAAGGACTGCCGCAAACATACCTTCTAATCTATCAAGGCACGCAATACCCCATTCTTTAAATGCGCACAAAAAGACTTCTGTATCTGATTGCGTTTTAAAATGATGACCACGAACCTCAAGTTCAGTACGTAATTTTTTATAATTATAAATTTCACCATTAAACGTAATGACCACTGTTTTATTTGCATCAAACATCGGCTGCATCGCATTATCAGAAAGATCAATAATACTTAAACGTTGGAAAACTAGTGCGATTTTTTGTTGATTGTCGATCCATACTTTTTGTCCATCAGGACCGCGATGATTAATGCAAGATCCCATAGATCGCAAAAGATGTTCATCACTCAAAAATTGATCTTTTAAAGCTATGTATCCAGCAAAACCGCACATTATGAATATCCTTTTTTAGCATCATTACTTTCCTTAGATCTATACCGTTTATAAAATTTGTACAGATTTATATTCATAAAACAAGTTGCTTATCTCCTCCGCCTTTGCAAGCAAGTTCATCAATAATCAATGTTAATTTTGCAACATGATCGAGCCTCTCTAAGCTGATAGGCATACTTCCATCTTTTCGCAAAATGCCATCAAAAAACTTTTCGAGTAATATTTTGTGACCTTTGTCAGGAAAGCTTGCATTTTCGTTAAACGAATGGGAAACTCCAAAACTTTGCAATGTTTTGTAATCATCTAACACAATAGACTTGCCATCATAAAAGACCTCCATACGCTCTTTCCCTAATGATGCATGCCCTAAAGCTGTATACAAAAGCGAACAAACAGATCCATCAGCAAAACTAATTTGTACAGAAAAATTGTCGGTTGGAAACAAGTCATCACTCTTTGGCTTTAAAGATTCAACAGAAACTGAGACGGGCAAAGCTCCAATTAAAAAATAAAATAAATCAAAAATATGACAGGCTTCTCCGATAATTCTTCCAGCACCAAGTTCTGTCTGGGTCCAATGATCGCGTGATATATAGCCAACATTCATACGATAATGAATAATTGCAGGAGATTTTCTTGCAACGAGCTCCCACTTTATTTTTTGCATAAAAGGGGCAAAGGATCGGTTATAATCAACACACAAAGGAAGATGTGGATTATTTTTAAAAAATGCATGCATTTTTTCGTATTGCTCAAACGTCGTGACTAAAGGTTTTTCAAGAAAAACTGCTTTGCCTTGCGAAAGTGCCTCTAATGCTTGATCGCAATGATATTTATGCGGAGATGCTATAACTAATGCGTCAATCAAGTCATCCTTGAATAATGCGTAAGGATCTGTAAGCGCGATTGCCGCATTATACGTTCTTCGTACATTTTCTGCATTTGTAATATCTGTATCAACAATTGCAGAAATTTTGGTACCACGAATTTTTGAAACTAACGGAAGTAATTTTACCTTAGAAAAGCCACCGGCTCCTAAAAATCCAATTTTTAAAGGTTTCTTTAATGTTGCATCAAATGAAAAATGTTTTTGCGGTAAAGCTGCTTTACTGGCAGGAACAAAGGCAATATCTTCTTTTGGCGTATAGCGCAAAATCACTCCAAGAGCCTTTCTTGCCGTAATGAGATCATATGCTTTTTCAACTTCATTAATATGGAATTCATGCGATGCAAACAAATTAACTGCTAATTTTTTTTGTTTAAGCAAATCAATGATAGCTTCCATATTTCTATTTTCTGTCCAACGAACATAATCGTACGGATAGTCTTTCCCTTCCAATTCATATGCTGTATCGTAACGCCCTGGACCATAAGAACATGAAATTAAAAAATCAATTTCTTTTTTATACAAAGGATTTCTTTGCAAATGCAATCCAACATCACCAACAACGACAACACGACCTTTTCTGCGCGTTACTTCCATCGCTTGTTGCACAATATCACTACTTGGAGTTGCTGCAGTAATGAGGACACAATCAACACCACGATGTTGCGTTAAAAAATTCATATCTTTTTCAAATGACTCACTATCAGCTCTAAAAACATGATCTGCTCCCACTTGCAAACCTAAGGCAAGCCGATCATCAAGCAAATCAACACCAATTGTTTTGCAACCAGATTGTTTTGCAAGTTGTAACGTAATTTGACCAAGAAGGCCTAAACCCATTACACAAACAGATTCGCCTAATTGCAATTGCGCACGACGAATTCCTTGCAATGCTATCGCGCCAATCGTTGTAATACTCGCTTCTTTAATAATGGTATGATCATTGACAAGTGCAACAAGATTTTCTGGAACACACACAACATCAGCATGATTAGCCCATCCAGCGCCAGCACAAGCAACAAAATCACCTGTTCTAAATCTAGTAACTTTCTTACCAACCGCAAGCACTTTTCCTGAACAAGAATACCCTAAAGTCTGCAACTGTCCTTTTAATTTACCTTTTATTAAAGCGTGAGTTCCTTCGATGCCATGCGTTGTTAATGATTGCAAAACAGCTTTTATTTTTTGCGGAACATTACTAAAAAGAGTACTGCGTTGTGCATTAGTAATCGTTGCAGCTTCTGTTCCTGAACTAATAAATGAATAATGAACAGATATTAAAACTGATCGATCATCTAACAAAGGTTGCGCAACATCTTGCACAACGAGTGCACCTTTTTCTAAAAATACTTGTCTCATGTACTTTGCTCACTTTCGTTACGCGAACGGATAGATTGTGTTTTTTGTGATGAAAAAAAATTATCATATTCGGTACTACGCACTGCCCAAAAAAATTGTTCTTGTGTTGCAGATTGTGTATGCGGCGTATAAAACAATCCACAAAAATCGAGTGTTTTTTTATGTGCTATTATTTTTTTATCTATTGTTTTAAAAACAGAATGGCCAACCAATGTTACCAATAGATCAGCTTTTTGGGTTCCTTCTTCTAAAGTAACAGCATATGATGAAAGATATTTATTCCAAAATTTTGTCGCAACATACGGCTCACAAATCATAAGATTAATACCTGATTCTTTGAGTAATGATAACGCAATCGTTACCGCAGGAGATTCTCGCAAATCATCAATATCCGGTTTATACGTCATTCCAAGCAATAGAAGCGTACATGAATCTTTTTGATGTTCTTTTTTCCACTGCTGCACAGTATGTTTAATAGTATCTAAAATTTCTAAAGGCCGATGGTCATTCACTAAACGCGCTTCTTTTAATAATGTCGTTGCTGCGGGAAATGTTTGAATCAAAAACCAAGGATCTACTGCTAAACAATGTCCACCAACTCCTGCAGTAGGTTTTAAAACATTCACGCGTGGATGCTTATTTGCAAGTTCAATAAGTTCATAAGGATCTATGCCAGCTGCTTTTGACATAGAAGCTATTTGATGGGCAAATGCAATATTAACATCTCGATAACTATTTTCTACAAGTTTTGTCATCTCAGCAATTTCTGCCGTTGTTAAATATAAATCACCACTTACAAAATATTTATAAAATGTCGCTACGTGTTGCGTAGATCCTTTATCAAGACCACCAATAATACGATCATTTACTTTTAATTCTTTAAAAATATTTCCAGGAAGTACTCGCTCAGGACAATGTGCTATAAAAAAATCTTCACCAGCAATAAGACCAGTTTTTGCAGCTAACATTGTAGCTAATGTCTGCGTAGTTCCGACAGGGACTGTTGATTCAAGAATAACTGTATCACCTTTTTTTAAAACACCGGCAATCGATTTTGTTGCAGCATACACATATGAAAGATCAGCTTTTTTGTCATCAGTAAAAGGAGTAGGAACAGCTATAATAAAAAAATCTGCAGATTCATATACTGTTGTTGCATAAAAATGTTCTGTATTTAAAACTTCTTGCAAATGTTCAGTAATTTCTGGCTCTTGAATAATAGGGCAGCATCGATTAATACAGTCAATTATTTCTTCATTAATATCAATACCAACAACGTTAAGACCTGCTTGCGCTGCAATAATTGCTGTAGGAAGTCCAATATATCCAAGCCCTACGACACATACCTTTTTCATATTTGTATCCTTATGTTATTAAAAGCTTTTAAAGATTCTTTAGGTTGCATATAAAAATGCTTTCTAATGATAGCTACAATTTTTTCTGCTGCATGTCCATCACCATACAGACTATTATTTTTACTAGATTCTGTTTTTTCTACCGCAAGATGCTGAGCAAGCATAGTCATAATCAGAGATTTTTTAGTTCCAACAAGATGCGCCAATCCATGCCATACGCCTTCCATTCGCTCACTCTTATCTCGTAAAACCAATACAGTCTTTCCAAGACTAACAGCCTCTTCTTGAATGCCTCCTGAATCAGTCATCACAAGATTAACATGCGTCATTACATACACAAGTTCATGATATAAAAGCGGCGAAAAAATAATAACATTAGAAATCATCTGTAAATTTATTTTTTTTATCGCTTGAATCACTGTAGGATTTGGATGATGTGGATATATAAAGATCGTATCTGGATGCTCTAATGCATAAGTTTTTACCGCAGATAAAATTTCAACAATACCTTCTGGAAAAGATTCTCTTCTGTGTACTGTTAGTAAAACAAGTTTTTTATTGTTTTGAAAACACGCATCTAAAAGCTTTTGTCTTATCAAAACCGTTTTATTTTTTATTTTATTTTGTATCGATACTAATGCATCAACCACCGTATTGCCTGTGCAAAAAATGGATTCTTTTTTATAACCCTCTTGCAACAAATTATTCGTCGCTTGATCAGTTGGCGTAAAATGGAAATACGCTAAAGTACTCACTAATTTTCTATTTGCTTCTTCTGGATACGGATTCAAAAGATCACCTGTTCGCAATCCAGCTTCAACATGACCAATCGGTATTTTTTGATAAAAAGCAGCTAATGCTGCAGCCATTACTGTAGTTGTATCACCTTGCACAAGCACACAAGTTGGATTTACAGCCTCATATACTTTTTTTATTTTTTCTAAAACTGAGCACGTAATATACGAAAGATCCTGATCTTGCTTCATGATCGCAAGAGCATAATCTGGCATTACATTACAATTATCAAAAACCTCTTGCAACAATGTATTATGTTGTCCTGTTGAACACAATACAACGGGAATTTCAGCCTCTTTGAGCGCAAAATAAATAGGTAACATTTTTATGCCTTCTGGGCGTGTTCCTACCACTAACAGTACAGGTTGCATCAGATTATCCTTACTTTGTAAAAATTTTATCTCATAGGCCGCACTAAAATAACATGTACTTATTTTGTTAGCAAAAATGTTATTCTATATTTTTTATGATTTACTGATTAAAAAAATTAGTTTTGCACACCCTCTAACAAAAAAGGTTATGTATGAAAAATTTATATGCGCCCTGGCGAGAAGCATATGCAACATCAGATTTTGAAAAAAATAAAAAATCTGTAAAAACAGATTGCGTCTTTTGTCAGCAACTAGAAGACACCAAAGATGAAGAGTATTTTATCCTTGGTCGTTATAAAAAAAATTGTATCATGCTCAATCGCTATCCTTATAATGCTGGCCATCTTTTGATTGTACCTTTAGAACATCAAGGTTGGCTTGAACAACTTGATCAGACAACACAACAAGAGATGATCTACCTTGTTTCTGAAAGCATAACTATTTTAAAAAATACGCTAAAATGCGATGGCATCAATGTTGGCTTAAATCTTGGAGAAGGCGCAGGTGGCAGCATACCAGCACATCTACATTTTCATGTTTTGCCTCGATGGCTCGGTGATACTAATTTTTTGCCAACCCTTGCAGACACAAAACAAATTCCTTTTAATTTAAGCACTCTTTATACCAAATTACAAAAATATTTCTTAGATATTAAGCCTATATAATACTATTAGAAAAAATAAGACAAAAAGCTTTTGAATGAATTTTATAAAACTTGTACTATTAAATTCATGTATTTGCATGTTTTACATTCAAAATACTTACCGTAAATTTATATATCCGTGGAGGTTATTTAACATGAAACGTACCTTGCTTTTTATTATGATGTGCTTAGCGCCATCATTTGCTCAAAGTGCCGCATTACTTGCTGGCATAAGAACTGCTGGAAAAGCTGCTGTTGTTTTTACAGAACGAGCTTTAATGACCGCTGGTACTCTTTTTGCAGGTTACGTAGGCTTCACAGCATTACCAAATACTTCTTCTCTTCCAGAAATGCCTGCTCCTCAAACTCAAATACCATTGCCATCGGTAGCTGCTGATCTTGCTGCTGAACAAGCTACTCAAGCTGCTCAAAAAATATTAGCTGAGAAAATATTGGCTGAAAAAGCCGCAACACTGGCTGCTGAGCAAGCTGCTCAAGCTGCTGAAAAATTATTAGCTGAAGAAGCTGCAAAAAAAGCTGCTGCTGTAGCAGCTGCTACAACAGCAAATTCTTCTTTATTCAATGTTGATTGCTCACTAGAAGGTGCTTTTAAAGTATTAAAAAGTGGCGCTGACAAATGCGCAAAATTAGCTTTACCATCACCTGCTTATGATTTTTTAGATAAAAATCCAATCGTAACAAAAGCAATTGTAGCCTATATCATCGTTGGGCAAATATATTTTCACGTATGGAAAAGAATACAACATTCAAATTTAATAACAGAAACCGCAAAATTACAACGCTGTCAATTAATTCTAAATTGTGATCTTCGTAACGTACCTGTTGAAGCTAAAAACGTCAAAAGTCCTATTTTAGATGCTATTTTCTTACCACATCTTTTATTTAATGAAGCAGTAGGAGCGACCGTAAGGTACATTAAAGAGCTAGGCCAGATAATTTCAAAGAGACTTTTTGGCTCATAATAAAAATTTTATAGTACATTATATGTGTGTATTTCTCAAAGTGGGCAAGTAACATTGCCCACTTTGATTTTTTATAAAAAGAAAAATGCAGAGACCTAAAAATAATTGTATGATTTTAGTAATAATTTTTTACCAAAAAGGATTACTCATGAAACCATACGAATCAACATTTGCTTTTATTAAAGACGCAATTTTAATTATCTGCATAACGATACTATCCGTCACTTCTATCTTTAAAATTAATGATATTCTTTTGCCTCATCCAACCTTTAATGCACTGGTAACCGTTGATCAAAAAACAGAGCCTGAGCGATACAAAGAACAAAGTTCACATTTAGAAAACAAACGACAAGAACAACAATATAAAAGTTTTTATTTTTTTGCTTGTATTGGCATCTTTTTGCTTTTATTAAGTATTTTTATCATTAAAAATGTGCTTTTTTTAAGCTTAAGCTCTCTTCTGTCAGGAACAATTTGTATAATCTTTAGCTTGTCCCAAGCCCAATCTAAAAACATAGAATTAATGTTTTTGTTAAGCGCTCTTTTTGTGATGATTTTTGCAGGATTTAGATTAAAAGATAAATAAAATTTTATAATAATTTTTAGACTAATCGATAAGGTTTTAAATGAATTCATTAGAAATACGAAAAAAATTTTTTGATTTTTTTACCAAACACGGCCATACCAAAGTTGCAAGCTCTTCGTTAATTCCTGCTCAGGATCCTACACTTTTATTCACCAACGCAGGAATGAATCAGTTTAAAGATCTTTTTTTAGGCAACGAAAAACGTAGCTATAAAACAGCCGTATCCATTCAAAAATGCGTTCGCGCTGGCGGTAAACATAATGATCTTGATAATGTTGGATTTACCAAAAGACATCTGACTTTTTTTGAAATGATGGGCAATTTTTCGTTCGGTGATTATTTTAAAAAAGAAGCAATTTTTTACGCTTGGAATTTTTTAACAGAAGATCTTGGATTAAAAAAAGAAGATCTCTTTGTTTCTGTTTATCAAGAAGATGATGAAGCTTTTGCTATTTGGAATCAAACCATGGGTATACCTGCTGAACGAATTATGCGTTTTGGAAAAGCCGATAATTTCTGGCAAATGGGAAACACGGGCCCTTGCGGTCCATGCACCGAAATTTACGTCGACCAACGGCCACAGCATGAACGCTCAACAATACCTGTTTACGAAGATTTTGAAGAAGGCAAACTACTCGAAATCTGGAACTTAGTTTTTATGCAATACAACATGCAAGAAGATGGATCACTGGAACCATTAAAACAGACAGGCGTTGATACGGGAATGGGTCTTGAACGTGTTACGTGCGTTTTGCAAAATGTTGATTCAGTCTATAAAAGCGATATTTTTTTACCATTAATTCAAGCTATAGAAAAGCTAACTGGCATAGCATACGCAAACCAAGATGAAAAAACAAAAGCTGCTTTCCATGTTCTTGCAGATCATATTCGCTCATCTTCTTTGCTTATTGCTGATGGAGCCGCACCTTCGAACGAAGGTCGTGGCTATGTTTTAAGAAAAATTATTCGTCGCGCTGCACTATTTGCTCAAAAATTAACTGCTAAAAATATTTTCCCTGATCTTGCAAAAGTTTTTATCAAACAAATGGCTCCTATTTATCCTGAACTCGATATCAATCAAACCATGATTGTTGATTTATTGCATAACGAAATTGAACAATTTTCAACAAATCTCATTCGCGGCCAAAATATTTTAGAAACTTTTTTTAAAGAACAAGCCGCAACACAACAAATCACTGGCGAACAGGCTTTTAAATTATACGATACCTATGGATTCCCTTTTGAAGTAACAGAAGTCGCTTCCAAAGAACGTGCATTCACCGTTGATTTTGAAGGCTTTAAAAAAGCGATGGAACAACAAAAAGCACTTTCTGGTAAAAAAATGAAAGATGTCGTTAAACACATCGATTTACCAGAAACTATTACCACAACATTTGTTGGCTACGAAAAAACAAACTGTGAATCTATCTGTAATGGATTATTGGTTGATGATGCATTAGTAGAAACAGCTCCTGAAGGATCAACTGTGTGGGTTATTACCAAAGAATCTCCCTTTTTTGTAACAACTGGCGGTCAAGTTGATGATCAAGGTTGGATTATCATTCACGGAAAAAAAGCTGCTATCCAAGGCCTTAAAAAATGTGGTACTACTGCACAAGCTTTTAAAATAATTGCACCATGCGTTCTTACTGTTGGCGATCTTATTACGCAACAGGTTGAACTTTCGAGTCGCATAAAAACCATGAATAATCATACCGCAACGCATCTTTTGCAAGCCGCTTTAATTAATCTTTTTGGAAAACAAGTTAAACAAGCTGGTTCTGTCGTGCATCCTGATTATCTTCGTTTTGATTTTACCTATCACAAAAACTTAACTGAACAAGAAATCAATGAAATCGAAACAGCCATAAATAATAAAATTCGAGAAAATCTTCCCGTCTCTGTTTTTTATACAGATTATAAAAATGCTCTTGAAAAAGGTGCTATAGCTATTTTTGGTGAAAAATATAATCCAGAAAAAGTTCGAGTCGTTGATGTTTCTTCATTTTCTATTGAATTATGCGGCGGTACGCATGTCCCTTCTACTGGTGTTATTGGGTCATTTAAAATTACAGAAATGGGCGCACTATCAGCTGGTGTCAAACGTATTCTTGCTGTTACTGGACCAGAAGCTGTTCGCTTGATGCAAAGTAATTTTAATGCTTTAAAAACATTAAGCCAAGAATTTAAAGTGCAACCGCATGATGTCTGTTGCGCTGTTGAAAAGCAAAAAAACCAACTACAACAAGCTCATCATAAAATTAAAAATTTAAAAAAAGAACTTTTGCAAACTCTGTTGCCTACTTGGAAAAGCAAAATACAAATGCTCAAAGATATGCCATTTTTATATCTCACCCTTACTGATCAGTCTACAGAAGATTTACGAGAAATTGCACAACAATTACAAACCTATAAACTCGGCCTTTACGTCCTTTTAAGCAATGAACTTGATAAAACATTTTTTTATGTATCATTGGCTGATGCATTTCATAATCTTTTTGATATCAATCTTATTGCGCATCTTTTTAAATCGCATGGTCTTGTAGGTGGAGGCAAAAAAGGAACATTGCAAGGAAGTGGCCCTCTATTAACAAAAAATATAGAAATAGAAATTAAAAACATAAAGGAATAAACATGAATTTTTTAGACCCTAAAATAGATTTTGTCTTTAAAAAATTATTTGGCACCATCACGAACAAAGATACTTTGATATTTTTTTTAAATAGTATTTTAGAAAAAAAAGAATCTGAAAAAATAATTGATGTAAAAATTAATGACCCAATCAATATTCAAGATCGTAAACTTTCTAAAGAATCTATCGTTGATGTTCGCTGTACTGATAAGCAAAATAAGCATTATATTA
>CAZJPB010000004.1:0-26728 GCA_964547785.1 uncultured Pseudomonadota bacterium
CTTGGATCGCGCCTCAGGATGACGAGAATTCGAAATTTTTTTTAAAAATTATTAATTTTTTTATTTCTAAGCCAACAATATTATATTTATCAAATCAAAGAAAATTATATCAGATTAAAATTATTTTTCTAAAAAACTTTTACCTGCCGCTTTTTTAGCACTTCTTACAGCTTCAAGCGTTTTAGAAACCATAAGTATCAAAAAAAATACTTTCATATTGAGATCCTTTTATTATTTTTTTAATTTAGGCTACATTGCTCTTTTACTATAGTTAATCAAAGAAAGAGTAGACTCATGAATATAACTAAATTTTCTTATTATTTAAAAAAAGTACATACTTTAGGCGCAAAAAAAAGCATTATTCTTATAAAAAACCGACTAAGCACTTCATTATTTGAACAATATTCTCGACACAAAGCTGAACATAAAATTGCAGGTTCATCGTGGAAAAATATTGCATATCAATATGAATTAGATACTTTTAAAAAATTTTGGAAACTACAATCCCAACGATCTTTTATCTATTCACAAGATCTTTATAAAAAAGAAAAAGAGGACAAAGAAACATTATTGGCACAAGCAGCATCTTACGCAAATGGATGCTTTAGTCTTTTAGGATCTTCAGATCAATGTCTTATCTCTATTGATTGGCACAGCGATTTCAGATTACGTTATCAAAATCCCGATGCAGACTATTTATTTGATAAAAATATGTTTTATCGAGACTTTACGATCACTGCAGGACTTACCGATCGATTAACAAAAGATATAAAAATTCCTTGGGAACTCTCTCGTTGCACTTATTTTTATGTGTTAGGAGCTGCGTACGAACAGGGAAGCAATCCACTCTATGCGCACGCATTTTATCAATACATTACTGATTGGGTTACAGAAAATTCATTTCTTTTAGGGCCTAATTGGGTCTGTCCGATGGATGTTGGTATTCGCGCTTTTAATTGGATTTGGGGATTCCATTTTTTTAAAAAAGCTCCAGAACTCAATG
Organism: uncultured Pseudomonadota bacterium; assembly: GCA_964547785.1. Classification (GTDB taxonomy): domain Bacteria; phylum Babelota; class Babeliae; order Babelales; family CAIQNR01; genus CANNBR01. The sequence continues at coordinate 1,004 of CAZJPB010000004.1, forward strand.
AACTTTTTTGGGAACAATTTACAAGCTCGCTTTACGATCACTTATGTTACTTAGAAAACAATTGGGAACTTTATGAAAAAACATCAAATCATTATTTAGGAAATTTAATCGGCTACTATGCACTAACATGGTTTTTTAAAGATATAAAAGGAATGGAAAAAAAAGCTGCATGGTGTCATAAAGAATTACTCAAAGAATGCGAAAAACAGATTTTTGCAGAAGGAACTGATTACGAAGGCTCTACAGCATATCATCAATTAGTTACCGAAATGTTTTATCATTTCTATCTTTTAGCTCAAGAGCATGGTCACACTATGCCTGATTTTTTTATAAAAAAATTACACAAAATGTTTTCATTTTTAGATTGGTGTTCAACGGCTCCTGGCTCTTTAATAAAAATAGGAGATGATGATTCTGGAAAATTATTACCCTATGGCATTACTCCTGAATTAATTGATGCGATGAAAAATAAACACACAGAAAGTTCAAGATTTTTTAAAGATTTTGGTCTCTCTATTTATAAAGACGAAAGGCTTCATCTTACGTTACGTCATCATAGCTATCAAACTATACAGCCCTCTGGTCATTTTCATAATGATGCTGGCAGTATTACCCTTGCTGTTGATGGCATTCCCGTTATCGTAGATCCAGGATCGTATGTATACACACCTTCAGCATTCTGGCGGAACACTTTTAGATCGGTTCAAGCACACAATACTTTTTATATCAAAGATGTTGAGCCAGTACTTTTTAATGATAAATCGCTATTTTATCTCGACATTCCAGAAAAACAACTTTGCTTAGAACAAGATCCCTGGACCTCTAAACATACTTTATATAGCATAACTGCGACCAGAAACGTTACATTCGAAGCTGCACACATCATAACGCTTATTGATCAATGGAGTGATGCGACACATCATACTTTTATGAGTTATTGGAATTTTACGCTTGCTCCAGATATAACTGCGCAATGCCAAGATTCTGTATGGACTCTTTCGTATCAGACAAAACCTCTTCTTACCATATTTTCTGAAGACATTGAATTTTCTCTTGTTGAGAGCTGGTTTGCGCCTGAATATGGGAAAAAAGTTCCAACAAAAAGCTTGCACGCGTCTACGCCGATTACATCTCAACCTATCAAAACAAAAATCACGCTTTTATAAAGATTATATTATAAACCTGTTCGAGGATTACTATTTTTATCTGACCGATCTTGAACCTGATTGCGCGCTTGCATATAACTGAAAATATATCCTAATGCTTCGTGCCTGTTGGGAAAGTTAGCATTTTTAACCTGCTCTAAAAATGATGGTATGCCATGAGAAATCGTTATACATTTTTGATGATAAGGCATTCTAGCAAGCATATACGCTAAAGTATCAAGAGGAAAATCTTTTTCTTGCGGGTCAGAATCTTTGTTTGCATAAAATCCATCAATACATGCTTGCAAAATATTAACTGAATAATGAGAATCCAAGCGCACAGAATCAAATGGATTAACGGTATGCACGATGACATGCCGCACTAAACATGCATCGGTAGGCCAATGCCATGCTGTAAAAATAGCGCTAAAAACCGATAGATCTCTATATTGCTTAGGGCCTATGCTTTTTACTATCTCTGTTCTGAGCGTACAGACATCTCTTTTGTTTTCGGGATTCTTTGCCTTTGCGCGTTCTTGTTCTTTATAAATACTAGCAGCATAGCCTCCTAAAGCTAATTTTCTAAGTGGCGCTGCAACTACTTGTCGACATAATGGCACTGTTGGATTAAGCCACGGAGCTAATGCTTTTAATGATGCTGCATCCACAGATGCAATGTGCATTAAAACAAAGACAATAATTATTTTTTTACTATGCATATACCTATCCTTTTTATAAAAAAAATGTTTGAGGATAACGAAAGTTGAGCATAAAGATATTTTTTATAAAAAGAAGCATTTTTATTTATTAATTTTTATAACCACATTTTTTATCTGCACAAGAAAGCGCCACTGCACCAGTCTTTGCATCAACTTTTTTTAAGAGTGCTGGAGCCTTACACAAAGGACACGGTGTTTCTTCGATCTCTCCAAAAAGAGCATACTTACATTCTGGATAATTTTTACAACTCCAAAACGTTCCGCCACGCCATTTGCGCTGCACGATTGCGCCATTGTCTTGCGGACACGGAAATCCTGCTTTATTTTGCTGAATATATTTACAGTCAGGATAGCCTGAACAAGAAATAAATTTACCAAATCTGCCCATCATTTCACGCAAAGGTTTTTTGCATTCAGGGCAATTAATATCTAATGTTTGCGGTTTTTCTTTTTCTACTAACATAATTGATCCATCCGATTCGTTGCGAATAAAATTAGAGGTAAAAGGACATTCTGGAAATCCAGGACAGCCTACAAATTCTCCTGCTTTACCAAATCTTATAACAAGTTTATGATTTTTGCATTCAGGACATACAATTTCTGTTTGCTGCACTGATTTAGCAGCACCTTTAAATGCTAGCAAGTCTTTTTCAAAATTTTCATAAAAACTATTTAATAAAGTATCTCGTTCAAGCTCTCCATCGGCTATTTTATCAAGATCTTCTTCCATCAATGCCGTAAATTTAGTGTTCATAATGTGAGCAAAATTCTCATTTAACATTTTGGTAACCAGCATTCCAAGCTCCGTTGGAACAAATTTTTTCTTATCAAGTGTTGTATATTCGCGAGCGCAGATTGTGGTGATGATAGATGCAAACGTAGAAGGCCTTCCAATGCCTTCTTTTTCTAATTCTTTAACTAAAGAACTTTCGGTAAATCGTGGTGGCGGCTGAGTAAAATGTTGTTTAGGATCAATTTTTTTAAGTTGCAACGCCATTTTTGCTGCAAATTTTTCTGGTATTTTTACTTTTTCTTCGCTCTCTGATTCATCTTCTTCCTCAGCATACACTTTTAAAAAACCATCAAAAAGCAATGTTGATCCCGTTGCTCGAAATGTATATTTCTGACCCTTGATAACAACTTGCCGCTGCGCATAACTTGCAGGCGTCATCTGACTTGCTACAAAACGATTCCAAATAAGTTCGTACAATTTTGCTTGTTGCGGTTCTACAAATTTTGCAACGTATTCAGGAGTAATTGTCACATCAACTGGCCTAATTGCTTCGTGAGCATCTTGCGCTGCTGTTTTAGATTTTTTTTCATACACATTCACCGCATCTGGAAGATATTCTTTACCATATTTTTTTTGAACATAACCACGAACAGCTGTTAATGCAGTCTCTGAAATACGCAAAGAGTCGGTACGCATATACGTAATCAATGCAACGGGCGTATTTGGTTGTTCTAGAGGAATACCTTCGTACAGATTTTGCGCGATCTGCATTGTTTTTTTTACGGCATAACCAAGTTTATTGTATGCAGCCTGTTGCAAAGTACTCGTCATAAATGGTGCCAATGGATTTTTTGCGCGAATTTTATCATTAACTTCGGCAATAGAAAATGATTCTTTTTCAAGCTCTTGTACAATAGACTGCGCTGTTTCTTGATTAGTAATTTCTGCTTTTTTGCCATCAATCAACACAAGTGGCGCAATAACTTGCCCTTCTGCATTTTTAAAGGATCCATGAATCGACCAATATTCTTCGGGCTTAAAAATGCGTATTGCATCTTCTCGATCACAAATCATTTTTAACGCTACTGATTGTACACGCCCTGCAGAGAGTCCGCGCGTTATTTTTCTCGAAAGCAATGGTGAAACTTCGTACCCAACCCAACGATCTAAAATACGACGCGCCTGTTGCGCTGAAACTTTTTTCATATCGATCGACGCTGGATGTTCTAACGCTTCGATAATGGCAGATTTAGTAATTTCGTTAAACGTAATGCGATAAATATGTTTTGGATTTTTTACTAATTTTTTTATTTCTTCAAAAACATGCCACGCTATGATTTCACCTTCGCGATCAGGATCTGTTGCTAAATATACTTCATCAACACCTTGCGCAGCTTTACATAATTCAGCTATTGTTTTTTCTTTTTTATCCATAGTGACGTAGGTAATAGCGATAGGATCACGAGTCACGCCCATTTCTTTTTGTGGCAAGTCTTTAATGTGTCCCATGGTCGACATAATTTTATAATCGCTACCAAGAAACTTATTGATAGTCTTTATTTTTGAAGGTGATTCTACAATTAAAAGTCTTTTCATGCCCTTTTACCTATGCTTTACAATATTAAGCTTGTCACTGTACCCTATCAGAACGTATTTTTCAACTACATCATGTATGCACTATTTTTATTATAGTATTACTATTAGCGTATAAAATAAAAATACAAAGAGTCAAATGTTTTATAAAAAAGATTGTATAAAATTAAAAAAAATATACAACAGTCATCCATTTTAAAAGTAAAAAACCTCCATAATTTTTAGATTAATGCATTCTTTTAGCAGGTGGCATACCACACAAAACACGACAGTGTGTACAATCTTCTTGCCTTAAAGATGCAACAAGCTTTTTTGGATTCTGTGTTTGTGTTTGACTTTGACCTTGACTAGTTTTTGCAGTTTTTAAAACATCCAATTTTTGATTTTTTTCAGGACACATCGTTATTTTTGTAATCGACAATCCTAACAAAATAAATAAAAATTTATTCATACAACACCCCTTTTTTTAAAAAGTAAAAACTAAATTATTTTAATAAAAGACACATTCAAAAACTAGATATTTCTTTTAAAATAATCAACTTTTATAAGGATTTTCTATTTTTTCAAAAGAAATAATCGCTTTTTCTTTTTTTAAATAATCCATGACTTCCAAAAAAACTGCTTCCATATCGCTTGGCACAAAAAACTCAAATATTCCTTTTTGAACATCACAGCATCGATCAAAAGCAATATGCTCTGTCCCACGCAATAATGATGACACGAGCCAGCAAAGATTTTTTTCAGTTTGCGCTTGATAATATAAACAAAACATTTTTTAATTTTCCTGCTATTTTGACAATTTATTTTCTTGCCTATTGATTAAAGTACTTAATTTTTCTTTTGGCCTTTTTCCAGCTTGCCCCAAAGAAACTACGCTTCCTGATCTAACTAATCTTGAAGGAGGAGGAATTTGTCGAGCAGGACTTGATCGTAAAGAATCTGTGCTTAGCGGTCTACCTAAGCTTGGAGCAGAACCTTCTTGAACAGAACTTTTTGGAAGAGGGCTTTGTGGAAAATATTCAGTATATAACTTAAGCCAAGCAGCAAAGCTATCTCCAGACAATCTTTGTCTTGCTTCTTGCAAAGCTTCCTGTTTTAAACGTTCTTTTTCCAAAACTGCATGAATTAAAACTACTGGTTTTTTAGGCCTATTCAATATTGCTGCTTTTATTTCATCTTCAGGATCAGACAATTCAACTAAATCATCTAAATTAACAGTTGGAAATTCTTCGTGTCAAGCAACAAAAGTATTCTGAGCTCGATCTGCTGCAGCTTTATGGAATGACTTTTCTTGTACTTGAGCTTCAGCCTCTAATTTTTTATCATATGATGCTTGCGCAGAAAACAAATGATTGCTAAACAACACACCAATGATTAAAACTATAAAAATTTTCATACAGGATTCCATGCACTATATTTTTTTTTCTAGTAATTCTATCTCTAATCTTAAAAATTTCATTTTTTCTGCTCTTCTTTTTCGATAGCGAGCATATTCAGTAACATTCATCAATTTTTTTCTAAGCTGTTTTTTAGTAAGCCCAGAAAGATTCAAATATCTTGCTTTAAGTGCATTAAATTCAATTTTTTTTTGCTCTTCGCTTCTTTTTTCAGCCATTGCTGCAAGACTTCTAGCAACGTTTAAAAGCACAGGCTTTAAATCGCTTTTTAATCTTTGATCCAATTCCATTAATATCCAAGAAGCATGATCGCTCAAAAAATCAAGATCTCTTTCTAGTTTTGGAAATTTTGGTTTTTCTGTTACAAGTCTTAACTCACTTGCATAAGCAAACTTACAAACAACTAAACTTAAAACTATAAAAATTTTCATATAAACATTTTCTATTTAAAATTTTAAAAATACAGATTGTTTGATTCTACTCGCGTTTTTAAGATAATCAAACAAAAATTATAAAAACTTTTTAAAAACAAAACTTTTAAGTAATCTTAAAAAATAAATGTATTAATATTTTACGAAAGTTTTCAACTATGACTCATAAGTCAACGCAAAAAATAGGACTTCTTACCGCTACTATTGTCGCCATGAATGCAATGATCGGTGCTGGTATATTCGCAATTCCTTCAGCCTTGGCACAAAAAGGTGGCCCTGCAAGTATCATAACCTTTATTTTTGTAGCCTTTGCCTGCTGGTGCATGGCGCAATCACTTGCTCGTGTTGCACAATTATTCCCACAGGAAGGCTCTTTTTATACGTACGCAAAAGAATGGGGTGGTCATTATGCTGGCATTATCGCGGCTACTAGCTATTTAGTCGGCGTCACTATTGCAATGAGTTTATTGTCGCACGCTGCTGGTCAACACTTATCGCATTATACAACCGCTATCAGTCCTTCTGGACTAGGTATAGCGCTTTTAGTAGCATTAGTTTTTTTGAATATGCTCGGAGTCTCGTTGTCTTCTCTTGGTCAGCGTATCATCATTGTTTTAACGCTCTTACCTTTAATTGGAACAACGCTACTTTGCTTAAAAAATGGATCAGTCAATAATCTTATTCCTTTTGCTCCGCACGGAATGGGAAGTGTTTTTGATCAAACGCGCATTGTTATTTTTGCTTTTTTTGGCTTTGAATCGATCGCTTCTCTTTTTGCTCTTATCGATAATCCAGAAAAAAACCTTCCGCGCGCTATTTCGTATTCATTACTTATTGTTGCAGGAATTTATTTACTCTTTGTTTTTTCGCTCCTTTTTGCTATTCCAACGGCAGTTTTTATGTCACACTCGGGTCCAATTTCTGAATCACTTTTAACCATATTCCCTCATTATAATTGGATCATAGAAGCGATACATTTCTCGTGTTTGTTTGCAATCATCGGAACATTGCATTCTATGATTTGGGCATCAGGAGAACTCTTTCTTGCACTCACCAAAAAAACAAAAAGCACTTTTGCTCACGCATTGCATCAAAAAAATATACTCACTCATCGCTCTTCTATTTTTTTAATTGGGATTACCATTTTACTTTTTTACACTTTTTTAAAGAGTAATGTTTTATGGGATTTAACAGCATTATGTGTCATTTTTGCTTTTATATGCGCCATTCTTCCTTTATTATTTTTACCATCAGAATGGAAATCAAAAAAGAATATCATTACGCTGATTGGATTGCTAACCTCTTTACTCATTCTTTATTTTGCTATAGAAGGATTAGTACAACTTTTAATATAAAAAAATCTTAAAAGATTGATTTGACGCAAAAAAGAGCATAATGCTATAACTAACCTTTAAAAAAAACACTGCTGTAAAAAAAGGATCTTTATGAGAATACGCATACTGATAACGTGTCTTCTTGCTTTTTTATGGAATGCTTTTGTGCAAGCATTACCAACGCTGAACTATGATGACCCTTATAGAATGTATACCACATTTTATCCAACTCAAATCTTGAACATGCAATGCAAGGAATATTTAAAAAGTGGCGAAATGTACAACAATGATCGCTTTTTCTTTTCCATTTCAACGTTTGCAAATAAAGCAACTTATGCCAGAAACGAAAACAAAGATGTAGTAAGATTAGGTAATGTTCATGGCGCGCTTGGCATGATTCCGCTCATGTATGGATCTGTTCCAACAGGTGCCACACAACCACCTTTATTAACAACAGCCGCAACAAAAACCTTTGCCAATCCTCCTCTTGTAGGCGTATCGATTGCAAATCCTACCTACGCCGATCCGCATCACAAATTTGGTTTTTTTTCAGCGCCCTTAAAATATCAAAAGGCTGGTTTGCGCTTTCAAATATCAGTACGCCCTTTTAGCGATATCGTAGTTACTTTGCAAGGCGGTGTTGCTGATTTGCGTCAAACAATCACAGGATTGGATGACCAGACATCTGTTGCTGTTGCTGCCGATGTGTATCCAATTAATGCTGGCATTACTGCTAATCAATTTGCAACTGATCAAACAACAGTTGAAAATTTTCTTATGGAACCTTCTAAACAGATTTTTGATCAATTAGGTGTTTATACAGGCGGAACGCAAAAAACAGGGACAGAAGATGTCAGCGTTCAAATCATGTGGCGACATAATTTCCCCGTAAACCGAGATGCTGATCCTGAAGATTGGGCTTATTTTATCTTTACACCTTACCTTCAGATTGGTGGCATCTTTGGTGCTGCTAAGAAAAAAGACCCTGATAAATTATTTGATCTTTGTCTTGGAAACAATGGTCATAATGCGCTTCAAATCAGCGGCGGCATGGATTTTGATTTTACCGAAACGATTGATATTGTGTGGGAAGCTGGTATTACGCACTTTTTTGAAAAGAATTATTTAACACGTGTTCCGACACATGATCTACAATTTATGCTCTTCCCTTACAAAACAACGATACATTCTAGCCCGGGAAACACGTGGTATATATCATTTGGTATGTATGCCTATCAGTTTTTAAGCAAACTATCGGTCTATGCACAATATATGTATTTGAATCACTTGTCTGACACGATTACGCTGGTCACTCCTGATACAGCCTTTAAACCAGATAGGCTCGAAGAAGATACCTTCTTTAAAGTTCAAATTGCTAATCTTGGATTTAACTATGATATTTCTCCGAATTTCTCTCTAGGTCTAGGATTACAACTACCTCTTGCTCGCAGAGCTGCGTACAAAACACAAGTTATACTGCTTAACGCTAGCTTAACATTCTAAAAATGCAGAAATGCTATAGCTAAAAATAAGCGAAAGTAGACAGAAAGAGCGAAACCATCTATCTTATAAAAATCATATTTTAATAAAATTATTCTGTGTCTTGAAAGGATTTTGAATTTTATATGTCTAAAAGAAAAGCCAATATCGAAATTTACGTAAGCAATAACGTTGAACGCTCTTTACGTCAATTAAAGAAAAAAATTGAACGTGAAGGTGTTGTAAGAGACATGAAACGCGTTGTTTATTTTGAAGCGCCTACTCAAAAACGTCGCAAAAAACATATGCGCGCTGTTAAACAAAATTATATGCGTATGCTTTCTCAGCAAAATTAATTATTTTTTATGTCAAAGCTACACGAGATTAAACGAGCCAAAAAAGCTTCTTTGTTGTTAAAAACAATTTCTTCTTTATTTTATCAAATAGTTCGTGACGATCAAAAGTTGCAAGGTCTTTCTATAACACGATTAGATCTTTCTCCTGACAAATCTCATTGTTATATATTTTTTTATATTCAAGAAGGTGAAGAAGCTTTTAAAAGCATTATGGAACAATTGATTCTGTATAAGCCTTCTTTGCGTGCTGCTGTTTCTCGCAGCATTGCTGGCCGCTATACTCCTGAGCTTATTTTTAAATTTGATACTTCATTTGAAAAATCCCAAAGGATTGAATCTTTAATTACAAAACTTAAAGAACAAGGTGAAATGTAATGCTTTCTTTATTTTCCTTTTATTTTTTATCTTATTTTTTTGTTAATTTGTTTTTTGGAATTGGAAATTTTTTGATTGGTAGACCAATTCATACACGAACACCTAGATTTTTTAAAGCTGGTTTTATTTACAATAGTATTGATGTCATTTTAAAAGCTGTTCTTGCGTGGTCATTATTTTGGTGCTTAAAGCAACATTCTTCTTATTGGCCATCTTATTTTTTAATGTTTGCAGCCTTAATTATTACTATTTTTACTGATCTTGAGACATTCTTAATATCTCGTTATGTTACCCTATATCTCATTCCTGTTGGATGGGCTCTGAGTATGTTCAAGCTGCTTCCTATCAGCCCTATCGAAAGCATTTTAGGTTCTATTTTTGGCCTTGTATTATTATGGACCGTTAAAAAAATTGCATCTCGATTATTGCAAGAAGATGGTCTAGGGCAAGGCGATATTGATCTCATTGCTTTTATAGGCTCATTTGCTGGTCCTTTTGGTTGTTGGATCTCCGTTATCTTTGGATCGTTACTTGCATGCGTACTCATTTTGCCTTACGCACTTTTTTATAAAACACGGAACTTAAAAATTCCTTTCGGAGTCTTTTTAAGTTTAGGAGCAATGGCTTTTGTTATTTTTCAGACGCCACTTTTGAATTTCTTTATGCCACTTTAAATTTATGCGCATTTTTGAATGGCCTGCCACAAAATCGCACCTTCTCGAATTAAAACAACTTCATTTTTTGTAGCATCAATAAGAGTCGATGGAATCGTTGATTGAACTTGATCATTCATTACATCGACCACGATTGCTGCAACTTCTTTCGTAATCTGCTCATCAATATCCTTTAAAATTTCTGGAACAGGCTTGCCCGTTTTATTTGCGCTGGTCGAAAATAATAATGGATGAATTTTTAACAGTTCTTGCAAAAACTCATTATCTGGAATCCTAAAGGCTATGGTCCCTGCGTGCGAAACTAGATAAGCTGGCGCAGCAGGAAGTGCTTTAAAAATAACCGTTAAAGGTCCTGGCCAAAAGGCTTTTAGAATTTTTGTTATTTCTAATGTTTTAGAAATAATTGCATAATTTTCGATGTTTTTTAAAGAAGCAGCTAAAAGCAAAAATGGTTTTTCTTGCCTACCTTTAAGCTTATTAAGCTCGTCAAAAACTTCTAAAGATGCGACACCGCACAGACCAAACACCGTATCAGATGGAGCTAAAATAACTTTATTTTGATTTAAAATGGCTAAAATCTTATTTTTTTGATTTTTATCTTGCCAACTTAAAGTATTACTTTTCATTTTTTAAACTTTTGTAAATAAAAATTAATAGAACACTGCTTAAATATTACCAGTTTGACATTATCGAGCCAAAAGGTATGCTTTATATATTACTTAACTTTTAAATACGCTTTTAAAAATTAAATAATAATTAGATTAAGAGCTTTAAAAAAAATAATAAAGAAGGAATTATTATGAGCATAAAACAAACAACTCCGGGCCTAAAGGAACTATCGCTTCCTTTGGAAAAAACTCGAACTTACAATGAAATCGTTGAATTTTTTAATAAACATTGGAGCCCTGTTGCTTTCAATAAAGATTCAAAAAGTGTTGATCGAATTAAAAAACTCGACAAAGCTTTAGGCTCAGTAAGCCAAAAAGTTTCCACTATTTTAATTGCTGGAACAAACGGTAAAAGCTTAACCGCTCACTTTACTGCAAAATTATTAAAGGAAGAGGGTTTAACAGTAGGCGTTTTATACGCTCCTCATATTTTAACGTACAATGAACGTTTTTTTGTAGATACTGATTATATATCGAATAAAATTTTTACAGAACTTGCAAACCAAGTTATCAATGCTTCAGAAACTAATGATATTAAAGCAACGACACAAGAACTTTTAAGCGTTCTTGGATTCCTTTATTTCTCTCAAAACAATGTTTCTGTAGCATTAATCGAAATTGAAAAAGGCGGATCAGCTCATCCTGTTACAGCTTTATGTAACGCAAACATTGTAGCAATCACTCGTCTTACTGCAAATGATGCTGATCAAGAAGGTCAAGCTTTTGATGCCGTCATCAATGATTATATGCCTTTGATCAAAAAAGATGCTCATATCATCAGCGCTGATCAAAATAAAGTTAATCTTAAAAAGATGGCTGATTATGCAAAACAAACCCAAGCTATTTGGGAAATGCCTATCAGAAAACTTACTGCTCTTGCGTATCCCTTTGAACAATTGCATGGTCGTTGTGCCGCACTTGCTGAACGTATCGCTACCATTTTTGTAAATTCATTTGCAAAAAAATCTGAACTTGTTGACGAAGAACAAAGCCTTTTAATGAAAAAATCTGGCCAACGTGGTCGTCCAACATTAGAGGCTAAACGTCAATCAGAACTCAATCCTAAAAGAACATTACCTTTATTTTGGAAAGAAGCCACAAGTACACTTGCTGGCCGTTTCCAGATTCTTGATAAAGAAAAACCAACTATCATTATCGATAATGCTGAAAATATTGATTCTTTCGAAAACTTTCTTCTTGGAATTCGTTTGATGCATTACCAAAAATCACTCAAGGGATTAACTTTAATCATTGGTTGTTATCAAGATACTATTAATTATCAAGAATTTTTACGTCTCATTCGTTATTTCTGCAAAAAGACTTCAGGAACGAATATTATCTTAACTTCTATTCCAACAAAAGATGGTGTTTTTACTGAATCATGGAATCCAGAAAAAGTTGCTCAAGATATGAAAGCTTTTAAAATCAAAGCTCGTGCAGTAGAAAATTTTAAAGATGCTTTTGAAGTTGCAAAAAAATCTGTTACTGATCGTCATGGATTGATTGGAATTGTTGGAAGTTCAGCTTTAATAGCGGAATATTGGAACAATAAAGGCATTAAAAAGTTTTAATTTTATTGCATGATTTCATATTTCATTTCGATTTTTATCGGTATCGGAGCAGGATATCTTTATGAACTTGGTTTTTTTTACAACCATACGCTCATAAAAAAAACTGCTCCTTTATCATTTTTTTCTAAAATTATTATTACCTGTATACGTTTTGTGTTTCTTGCTCTTTTTTTGTGGTATGTATTGCATGCTTCATCAGTCGATACTATACTGATCATCAGTTCTTTTTTTATAAGCTTTTGGACAAAAATTTTAGCAAAAAGGGTTTAATAATTTATGGATGCTTCTATTTTTGGAGCAAAGCAATCATTCCAATTGCTTGCATATTTTAATATGTATCATCCTTTTTGGAATGTTACACTTTCCACCGTGGTCAGCACTTGGGGCGTTATGGCTCTTCTTTTTTTCTCTCTTTTTTTTGTAAAAAAAATTCTTCTGTGTCAATCAAGTTATATTCGACTCTGTCTCGTTGAATCAATACGTGCAATCATGGATATGGTGACACAAAGTCTTGGGCATTTTGAATATAAACACTTTAGCCTAATCGCTGCATTTTTTTTCTTTATTTTAGCCTGCAATATCGTCGGCGTGATTCCTTTTTTTCACGAGCCTACCACTGATCTTAATACAACCTTTGCACTTGGCGCTATAGGTCTTTTATATCGTGAATTTTTTGCTATCAAAGAACATGGTTTTTATAACTACACAAAAGAATTTTTCCAGCCACTTTTTGTTATGTTTCCGTTGCACGTGATGGGAAAATTTTCTTCATTAATTTCTATTTCCTTTCGACTTTTTGGAAATATTATCGGCGGATCTTTTATTTCTCAAATGTGGTTTCCAATGGTTCTGCAAAGCAAATGGATTGCAATTGCCAATTTTTTAGGAATTGGCCTTATTATTAATTTATTTTTTGGAATTTTCGAAGGCATTATTCAAGCATTTGTTTTTGCGATGCTTTCTTTAACCTATCTTTCTTTAGCCATTTCTCACGAAGACGAAGAAAATGATTTTGAAAAGGCTGCAAAATGATACTGGAATGCTCTTCTCTTTTTTATCATTATCTTTCGTGCGGCCTTACGATCGCACTACCCGTTATTGGCGTTAGTATTGGTCAAGGATTAACAAGTAAAGCATCATTAGAAGCTTTGAATCTACAACCAAGCACTAAAAATGAAATCAATCGCACGCTCATTATCGGTCTTGCACTGACCGAAACCGCTGCTATTTTATGTTTTATCGCAGCGATGAAATTACTCTTTGGTGGTCCTTTTTTAGAATTGCCTCACGCTTCGTTTATACATTACAGTGAATTAGGCATTTTTTTAGCTTTAGGAATCAATGGTTTTGTCGCAGGTCTTGCTTCTTCGTATCCCGCAAAACATGCATGCTTAGCGGTTGCTCAACAACCTTTCTTTACGAATAAAATTCAACTATTAATGGTTATCACACAGTCATTAATGCAAACACCCGTTATCTTTGGATTTATCATCGCCCTTTTAATTCAAGGACAGCTTTTGTATATCACCACCAACGCTGATTCATTGCGACTTATTGCGAGTGGTCTTGCAATCGGACTTGGTAGCATTGGACCAACGCTCGGGCTTGCATTTTTAGCACAACAAAGTTGTCAAAGTATTGGACAGCATAGAACTGCGTATGCAAAAATTTTATACTTCACCATTGGCAGCGCGGCATTAATTGAATCTGCTATTATTTTTTGTTTTATTATTGCATTTATGCTTTTGAATCGAACCATTCCACTCAATAGTTCTTTAGATCACGGACTCATTTATATTTTTGCTGCAATTGCAATGGCTCTGGGCAATCTAGGTGTCGGTATCAGCTCAGGAACACTCTCTGCAAAAAGTTGTAAAATTTTTGCGCAAAAACCTGAATTATATGGCCTGATTGCCAAAACAAGTTATTTCAGCCAAGTATTTATAGAAACCTGCAGTATTTATACTTTTATTATTTCTTTAGGCCTTATTTTTTTATAAAAAAAGAAAGATACGATGAAAAAAAACACTATTCCAGTTGTTTTTATCATAACCAAACTCGAACTTGGAGGCGCTCAAAAAGTATGTCTTGCTTTATTTTCTGAACTTAAAAAAAATAACATCGATACCTGGCTTATATCTGGAACAGAAGGACCTCTTGTCAAACAAGTTTTACATAATAAACAGGCAATTTTTATTCCTGAACTTAAAAGAGAATGCTCATTCTTTGGCATCAAAAATGATATCAAAGCTATCTTTACACTTTATAAAACATTAAAAACATTACAGAAAAAATATAATACCCGTGATCTTATTATTCATACGCACAGCACTAAAGCTGGCTACCTTGGTCGATGGGCTGCTTTTTTTGCTCGCATTACGCATCGCATTCATACCGTGCATGGTTTTGGATTTCATCCCTATCAATCACGCTTAGGATATGCTTTTGCCTATGTTTTAGAATTTTTAACAAGCTGGATCACGTCATCGTATATTTGCGTTTCTAAACAAGATCAAAAAATAGGGACTCGTTTATTGCCTGGATTTTCTAAAAAAAATATTTTGATTCGTGCTGCTGTGCAGGATAAAGCTTTTAATAATCAACAGACTACTTTACGCAAAAAAAATACTGATCACTTTATTTTTGGCACCGTTTCTTGTTTTAAAAAACAAAAAAATCTTTTTGATGTACTAGAAGCTTTTTTAGTAGTGCATCAAAAACATTCGCATGCTCGCTTAGAAATTATTGGCGATGGATTATTAAAACCAAACATCATTGCATGGATTCATCAACATAATCTTAACGATTACATTACGCTGCACGGCTGGGTTCATAATGTTGCACCCTTGATGCAGCACTGGAACGTTTTTGTAATGTCATCATTATGGGAAGGCTTGCCGTGCGCTGCGGTAGAAGCCCGTTTTTTAAAACTTCCTGTTTTGGCATATAATGTTGGCGGCCTTTCTGAACTCATTCAGTCACATAAAAATGGATTTTTATATGAACCGCGTAACATTCTTGACTTGCGTAATGGCATGATTTCTTTGCTTACTGACAAAGTTTTATACAAAAAACTTAAAGAACATACTGAAGATCTTTCTTCATTTACTATTAATGCTATGCTTGTACAACATAATCTTTTATATCGATCAATGATAAAAAAATAAAAAGTAAGGATATTGCTATGAAAATTAAAACTGTTCTTGGATCCATTGGAAATACTCCAGTCGTACAGCTTCCTTTTGCGTCTCCAGCAACATTACTTGCAAAACTTGAATATCTCAATCCAGGAGGCAGCATAAAAGATCGATCTGCTTTGTATATGATTGAGCAAGCTGAAAAACATGGTCTTTTAAAACCAGGCGGAACGATCATTGATGCATCTTCTGGCAATCATGGCATATCACTTGCACTTATAGGTGCTGCAAAAGGTTATAAAGTTATCATCACTGTTTCTCAAAAATGCAGCAAGGAAAAGTATTTAACACTCAAAGCATACGGCGCTGAAGTTATTGTATGCCCTCCGACAGAATTCATAGAACATCCTGACAGTTATCATTCAGTTGCAAAAGAACTCGTAAAAGCAACGCCAAATTCATATATGCCAAATCAATATTTTAATACCGAAAACGCAGATGGCCATTATCATCTTCTAGGACCAGAATTATGGGAACAGACCGAAGGCAAAATCACTCATTTTTTTGCAGGAGCTGGAACTGGCGGTACTGCAAGTGGCGCCGGTCGTTATTTAAAAGAAAAAAATCCTGCCATCAAAGTCTACGGAATCGATGCTGCGACTTCTTTTCGCGCAACTAAGGGTAATCCTAAACCTTATAAAATCGAAGGTCTAGGAATTGATTTTGATTCGAATGTCATAGATTATTCAGTGATTGATGAGATACTCGAAGTTACTGATGACAGTGCTTTGAACATGCTTAAAGTTCTTGCGCATGAACATGGATTGCTTGCAGGACCAACGAGTGGCGCTGTTGCCGCTGCAATAGCCTCACAATTGCCAAACTTTAAAGCTGGTGATCTTGTTGTTGGCATTTTTGGCGATTCAGGAAGAGCTTATTTAAGTAAAAATTTTTATTGCCAAAACGAAGATATCTTACAGCTTTCTCCTCGCATATTCGATAAAAACAGAATGCATATTTCGTAAAATATTTTATTTTTCTTTACTTCTTTTGTTAAAATATTCTATTATAAAATAAGACAGATAAAAGGAGTCAAGAATGAAGAATTTTAAATATATATACATAATCGGCTTAGTCTTAGTATGGCAAACTAGTAACGCTGGAGATCTTGAAGCTTGCGAGCAAAAACTTGCACAATTAGAAGCAACCAATACAGCTTTACTTTTAAATGCTGAAGAACAAATCACTCAACAAAGTGATGCTTTACAAAAAGCTCAAGAAACAATACAAAATTTACGCAAAGAAATAACAAGAAACCAAGAATTGGATAAAACTCAAACTTTAACCGTTGAAATAGAAGCACTTAAAGAAGAACTTGCAATAGCAAATGAGCGTAATGAATTATTACGCAAAAACATCAACAGATTAGAACAAAGTTATCAATCAAAAACATCAACAGAAGAAACAACAGAACAAGAAACTGATAGCGATTCAAAAGAAGTTGTAAGATTACAGCAAGTTATACGTGACTTAGAAACAAAATTAGAAACAGTCATAAGTGCTTCTGGAGAAACAGCAAGCCTTCAAAGAACAATTTTAGATTTAACGCGACAATTAGAAGAAGTTACCGCAGAGCGTAATAGATTACTAATCGATGAGGCCGATAGACCTAATCCAAAAACAATTGGCATACAAGTGTCTCTTGATACAGATGCAGATGCAGATCCTGAAATTACTAAACTGATGAGCACATTAGAAGACGATTTAGCCGAATCCAGTCGTCCAGGAAGTAGTCTTGCTGATGAATTAGTGCAATACTCATGCATTCAAGAATTAAAACAAAAAAACCTACTTATTAAAAAATTAAAATTATTATTAAAGAATACAAATCAAAAATTTTTAGAATTACTAAAAAAATCTGGCCTAAACGAGAATAAATTGGAAATGGCAGAAAGACGCATACAAGATTTAGAAGAACGCTTAATTAAATTAACAAAATCTGATTTTTCTGATTTTGGAATATTTCCAGGATTAGATTTTTTATTTGAAAAAACTCCTGCAACCACACCTCAACTAAATACCAAAAAAATTTCATTAGCATTACCTGCTGAAGAAGCTTTAACGCCTACTCAACAAACTTTAATAGTTACTGAACCTCAAACAACAGATATCCAAAAAAATTCATTAGAACCTACTAAAAAGCTCTCCTACGAAGAAGTCGACTAAAAAACATCTCAGAAAGAGTTTTCCCCCATCTAACAGAACGTCAGATAGGGGAAATGGAGGTTATCTAAATTTAACAAAACCAAGGTGATTTAAACTAAAACATGTTTAAAACTGTATCCTATGCAAAAAGAAAAATCAAATTTTCTTTAATGCTGCATCTTGCCGTGCGCCTCATGAACGACCTTTTTATAAATCTCTTTATAGCCATGTATCATCGTTTCCACAGGAAAAAGTTTTTGTACCGTAGCCTGCGCCTGCAAGCCTAAACGCTTTCTTAAATCTACGTTTTGAGCCAAAGAATCAATTGCCTGTGCGAGTAATTCTGGATCGCCCGATTGCACCAAAAGTCCGTTCACATCATGTTCAACAACATCATGCTTAAGCGTATCGCACGTAATAATGCAAGGCAGCCCAAAGCTCATTGCTTCTAAAAGTGCTATAGAAAGTCCTTCTTTAAATGAGGTCATCACAAAACAATCAAAGAGCTGATAATACCGATACGCAGGCTTGCCGATCACAAATTGAACATGTTTTTCTATTCCTAAATCGTAAGCTCGTTGGCGCAAAAAAGATTCTTGGGAACCTTGACCAATCAGCATAAGACGCTCTTTTTGATACTTATCATACAAAACTGCAAAGGCTGTTAATAAAAAAGAATAATTTTTTACCGGTTCAAATCGTCCGACCGTTCCTATTAAAAATTGATCCTGGTCTAGGCCTAATTCATAACGCGTTATATGCTCTGCTGAAGCTTTTTTTTGTAATTCAAAAACATCAATTCCATTTGGAATCACGCAAATAGTATGTTTTAAAAACCAAGGAGCATGCGTAAAAGCTGACTCTTTAACACCATCAGAAACCGCAACAATTGGTCCCGTAGATTGTGGCAAAATTTTATCAAGGCATGCACGTAAAAATCCATTCTGATCCTGATTATTATGCAAAACTTGCACCAACGGTAACGCATATTTCCACGCAACATACCGTCCTAATGCATTTGCAGCCCAAAGCATTGTGTGCAAACAATCAGGTTTTAAAAGCTTAATCAAAGAAAAAAAACGATATAAAAAAAGAGGATCATACGGACATAATGCACCTTTGATCTGATGCATTTCGATGCCTAATGTTTTTATCATTTCAACGTAAGGACCTTCACGAAAATAAATAATTTTATGCTCAAAAAGATGCTCAGGCAATCGCTGCAAAAGCTGATAGAGTACTGCTTGCGCTCCGCCAACTTCTAAATTAGAGATACAATGAACAAGGACAATTTTTTTCATAACGCATAGGTCCTTTTTTTAAAAAAATCATACTGATTTCTGGCAAATAGAGTATACTCAAACTGTTTACTGTGTCATCAACCATAACCATACTTATAAAAATTATGAAATTAAAAAACAATACTCAAAATGGCCTTTTAATAAGCGTTGAAGGAATAGATGGTTCTGGCAAATCTCTTTTTACTGAATTACTGTGCAATGCATTAAAAGCTTTAAAATTTCCTGTGATTGCAACTCGAGAACCGGGCGGCACAGACTATGCTGAAAAGATTAAACAGCTTATTTTTTCAGCAACAAACACCGCTTGCCCAAAAACTGAATATCTTTTATTTGCAGCAAGCAGAGCTGAACATTTTGAAAAACTTATCTTGCCAGCACTACAAAACAATATGATTGTTCTTTCCGATCGCATGGCAGACTCTTCGCTCGTGTATCAAGGATATATGAAAGGCCTTTCGTTAGATCTGATCACTACTATCAATGCTTGGGCCATGGATAATCACGATCCTGCTGTTGTTTTTTATCTCAAACTTTCTCCAGAGACCGCTTACAGAAGAATTTTACAACGCAAAAGACCATTAACCTCATTTGAAGATAGTAAAGAAATACTCGAAAAAGCATATCAAGGATTCGAAACATTAATCGCACCAAAAAAAAATGTTATTACGCTTAACGCTGAACAAGATCCCGAAACATTAGTTCAAAACGCACTTGAAAAACTTTCACCATTTTTAGCGACCGTAAAACAACTATGAATCTTTTTCAATCAACTATCATTTCTGGACCAACAAATTCACTAGAACAAGCTTGTTTTGCTACACTTAAAAAAGTTTTATGTTCTAAAAAAAATTGTGTTTCGTGTGTCAATTGCGACATGATTCAGAGCAAAAAACATCATCATATGCTTTGGATTAATCCTGAAAAAAAATACACGCTCGAAACACTTGAACCTATTTTTTTAAAAATAGCATTTGCACTTTCAGAGCATGAATCCTTCTTTTTTATTTTTGACAAAGCTGATCTTTTAACTGCAGCATGCGCAAATACGTTACTAAAAATAGTAGAAGAGCCGCCGCGCGGTTATTATTTTATATTTTTAACACAGCAAGCACAATCAGTCCTTCCTACCATTCGCTCTCGTAGTCACATTCTTTACACACAAGCAACAACAAACAACTCACTCTCCCCCTTTTTGCAACACTTTACTGATGCACCTTCGTCACCTGCATCTTTTTTAAAAGATCTTCAATCTTTTAATCTCGATGATCACGAAATACCAGAAGCTCTTGATAAGCTTTTTATGTATTGGTCTGATGCGTACACAAAAACACTGACAAATAACCATGCAAACACTAGAGCTCGTTCTATGATTGATCTTATAAAAAAATACATCGAATTTCCTCCGATGCCTGGAAGTTCTAAAATTTTTTGGCGTAATCTGTATCTTTTAAAAGATACTATTTACAAGGAATCTCATGGAACACCTTAAACATTTACTTTCCAAAACATTTCAATCAACGTGGAAAATAAAATTATTAACTGACTGGCCCGATATCATGGGATCGTTAGCATCACAAGTTTCTATTGAACGTATTTACGAAAACGAACTTATTCTTGGCGTAACAAGCGCCTGTTGGTTGCAAGAACTCTATAGCCTTTCGCCCTTGCTTATTAAAACAATTAACGAGCGGCTCGAAATTCCTCGCATCAAAACATTACGATTTAAGCAGTGCACCAAAGAAGAAAAACCAACAGTCTTGCAAACTTATGATTCAGAGCCAATTGTGACAAAAAAATATATACTTAAACAGCATGAAACAAGAGCGTTAAACCAAATAGAAGAAGAAGGGCTCAAAAATGCTTTGCATGACTTTTTACAACGCTGCCAACATAAAATAAGGGATTAATATAATTTTTTTACTAACACCCTTATTTTATTTCTAATTTTTTAAGCTGAAAGTTTTAAGATAAATTCGCTAAATAGTCTCGATACAATAATTTTATACGCTTAATTCTTTTGTCTGCATGTTCAGCGTCCATATTTTCTAAATGAGGGCCATAGAAAGAAACGGTTTTGCACCAAGCATTTTCTTTTGGCGTAAGATCAGCTTCTGTAAGCAGTCTTTCTGTAGGTCCATTATTCTTTTCCTGCTAAAAAATTTTTATACGATACTTTATGTTGTTTTATCAAGCTACTTAGAGTTTCAGGCTCCATTGATAGAAAAAGCTCTTTTAGAGTTCTTGATGAATTACCAGTTGTTCTGGCTACAAAGGCCAATTCTTCTCGCGTAAAATCATCGACTGTTAATAATCTCTCTGGTCTTTGCGGTGCAGGTAGAACTTGCGCTACTGGTGTTAACATAACAAGTGATACACTAAAAATATCGCCAGATCGATCTGCAAATCTTCCAAAATCCACTTCTTCTCTGCGTACCACATTAACTACTATCGTCTTACTTGGTGCAGCTGCTGCGGCTGCGGCTTCTCTCTCTGCGCCATACACACAAAATTGAACTGAGACCAAAATACTCATCAAAATTATTATTTTATTTTTTTTCATATTTTTATTCCTAATTTTTATTTAATTATTAATATTTTTATAATTCTGCAATCGCTACTGTTAAAATTACAAGTTAATTTTCTGTTGCAAAATATTTTAACTTTACGATTTTTCAATCTATATTATACATTAAATATAATCAATTTAAACATTGTCAGATAAATAGCATTAATTATATTTATGTTAAACTGAAAGTTCTAGAACCTATGAATAAACATTATACAAACACATCACCACATTTTGTCTGTGTTGCTGCAAAATCTGGCGGGCATATTTTACCCTGTTTAACGTTTGCGCGAACGCATTATCACAAAAATCCTCGTATTTCTTTTATGTCTAGCACTACTGCTTTAGATAAAAAAATCGTATCTGAATTGCCTGATATTTCTAATACCATTTTTCTAAACTTAATGGACGTTCCTTATAAAAAATGGTGGAAATTCCCTTTATTTTTTTTCTCTTTTATTGCAAGTTTTTTTACTTCTTTTTTGTACCTAAAAAAAAACAAGCCTGAACGTATCGTAAGTACTGGAGGGCTTATTGCTTTACCAATTTGTATGGCAGCACGATGTTTAGGCATTCCTTTTGACATCATAGAACTTAACGTTGTGCCAGGAAAAGCAACCCATGCTATAAGTCGATGGTCAGATAATCTTTTTGTATGCTTTACACAAGCACAACATTATTTTAAAAAAACATCTATCGTGGTCCCTTATCCATTACGATTTACCGACACAAATTGTAAAATCACCAAAAAAGATTTTATGCAAAAATATAAGCTTAATGAGAACAAAAAAAATCTTTTTATTCTTGGCGGATCTCAAGGTTCAGAATTTTTAAACACTTTTATAAAAACCTTACCAATTTCGCTCTTAGAATCTTTTAATATTATCCATCAAACTGGTTTTGCAGCTGTTGAATCGTGCGCAACATTTTATAAAACTGCAGGTATTAATCATTATGTTTTTGCCTATCAAAATGATCTAACGTCTTTTTATACCTATGCTGATTACACTATCTGTCGTGCTGGAGCTGGAACACTTTTTGAACTTTTATTTTTCAAAAAACAAGCTTTGATTATACCGTTAGAAACATCAGTCACCGATCATCAACTTGATAACGCAAAAGCTTTTCAAGAAAATCATCCTGCATATTTTACTTTTTTACGACAAAATGATCTCATTAAAAATCCAACAATTTTTATTACAAAAATACAGAAACTGGCGGAAACAAATTTGGCACCGTAAAATAACTTGACCCTGCGTAATAATAGGTAGGGTTATGCGTCATGCTGCATGGTCCGTACAAAAATAATTTTAAAAAAGCGGCGCCTTGCGGACTTAATTTAGAAAGTGCTTTTGAATCAAAATAAAGAGTAGACTGCCCCTGACCAAATTGAGCCAACAATTCAGTAGTATTACCTTGCGCTAATAAAACTAAAAATGTTGCGATGCTCTGTTTTACAGAATCAGGATTTTGCGAATATGCCTGCAGCCATTGCAAAACAGTCTGCCCTAAAATACCGCCTATCTGTTGATTGCCTTCTAATAAAGATGTTCCTGATGCTGAAAAATTTACTAATGCTGCATAACTTTCTAAAAAACTGATCATTTGCGAAACATCAAGATACGGTGATTGCGTAGAATAGCCGTATGGCCCTGCACCTTGACCGTACGGAAAAAAAATATCACTGGCCATGATGTAACCAGACACATTTGTTTGCGCATCAGATAAAAGATCTACAGAATCAGGCAATACTGTTCCTATTAATGCTGCTTTTTGCGCCGTTGTTAACGTATTGATCGTTACTGTTGCGGATAATGGCGTTGCAGAAAGAGGTGGATACATAAGCAATGGCGCTCCAGGAATAAATGGTTGTTCTTGCTCTGCAAAGATTGTTTGACTTGACAACAATCCCATCACAGAAAGTTTTCCGGTCACTAAATTTGTTAAAAATGTCCTTGCTCTTTGTTGATCAGTTGAATTTGATTGTTCAGGAACAGAGAGTCTTACTACATAAAATCTTCCTGCCACTGCATTATTTTTAAAACTTTGTTGCGAAGGACGAATAACAAAACAGGAAGCACATTGACCAATCGGTATTTGACCGCAAGGATTTTGTACAACCTGTTTCTGCGCTTGCGACCATCCATACCCTGCGTAAACATACCATAAAGACTCTCCATATCGATCATACGGAAAAAAAGTTGCCGTTAAATTTGGCAACTCTTCTATCAACGGAAAAGAATTTGCAGCATTTTGATAATATATCTGACACTCAACAGGCGAAATATCACGCAGCACATCTATCGACGTTGGCTGATCAGACATTCCAGGTCCCATTCCTGTTTCAAAAGCTTTAACACCATTAAAAACATAATTATAAGTCGAAGGTTGCGAAGGTTTTACAGCAGGCGTTTGTGACGTTGCAGAAGGCGCTGCAGAAGTAGTCGTAATTTGCGAAATACCATAACTTTCAATCGGAATACTCGTGCCATTTGCAAAGAGAATAGTTGATGGCCGCATGCTGCAATCTGAAGGTGGTGTAAGATAATTAAAAGATTGCGGGTCAACATCAGGAATCGTCATAGTCAATGTTCCTCTTGGCGTCGATGACGTAATAAAGCTATAGGTAATCGTTGTTGGTTCATTTGTTTTATTTTGAATCCTGCCAGAAAAGCCTGCCGATGTTGTATACCCGCCTCCTAAAGGTTCTACTGCTGGATCTGCCGTATCTTTATCATTGTATGCATGATAATAATAAACCGTGTCGTCATTTCTTTGGCCAAGCACATAATGATCTTCGGAAAAATTTAATCCATCCCCCGATACTTCGATAGAAAAATATAACTTTTCTTGATTAAAAATATTTTGCGAATCTTGTCCCGGATTCAATTGCGCAGTATCACCAGTTCCTGCATTCCAACGAGCACCCATGATACTTTTTGCTTTTTTAATAGCAACAGAAACAGGAATTGTAGAACCATTAAAAACTTGGAAACTGTAATAATATCCAGCAGGAACCGCTCCAATCATTCCTTGAGCCATTGATTTTACACCGCTGACAAAACCTGATCCAAAGCCAGAAAAACCACTTCCGATAGAGCTCCAACTTGTATCTGCAGACATATACTGGAAGCAAGCAAAAACAATACATCCTATTATTTTTTTCATGTTTTTTACTTTCTCAAATTTTTTAAAAATTATAATGTTGAGAAATACTTGATCAAGTTCAAAAATGTCAATCATTTATCATTTATGCTTTAGGGTATAGATTTTTTTGCTATAAAATGTATAGTTAATGTTTATTATGATCACTATTTTTGAGGGAATAAATGAAAAAAATTAATGTACATATAATCGCAATGAGTGCACTTTTAGTAATAAATAGTAACATGTTTGGTGCAAGTGATGCATATGTAGCATTACTTAAAGAACAATATCTAGCAGAACAAATTTCTTTACAAGAAAAAATAAATGCTGCAAATACAACAACTGGTACTAAATGGGCACAAGATGCAACAAGTGGAGAATGGAAACTCATTCCTCAAAGCCATATTGGTTATACAAAAGATGAATATGGTTTTCATCAGCCATATTTCCTATCTCACAGTTCTACTGAAGGATAATTTATGAATAGAATAATTGCACTCAGTGCACTTTTAATAATCAGTGGTAACGTATTTAGCGCAAGTCCAGATGAACAAAAAAGACATGAATATTGGGCAAGGATAATGGCAGAGAGAGGGAGACCGAGAAATTACAATATAATAAATTGCATAGATCGCAGGACTGGGCAATGGGTACAAGTAACCAGTAAAAGCAAAGTTGAATATGTTCGCGATGAAAAAACTAATCTATTTGTTGCCTATCTCAAACGATCATAGTCTATACATCATACATCTATCCATTATGCATTAAAAAGTAGTGGATAGATTTCCTTTCCATCTTGTTTTTCCTGAACAATTTGTCCAGTTTTCCAGTCGACAAGTGCTTTTTTTAATGACTTATCTTCGCCGATCGTCGTCCTGAGGCGCGATCCAAGCG
>CAZJPB010000005.1:0-26142 GCA_964547785.1 uncultured Pseudomonadota bacterium
ATTTTAAAAATATAACTTTTTTAGTGTTTGCTATTTTTTACACCACTAATCACGGCGCAGCTGCTCCCTCTGCTGATACCGCTTCAAGACCTGCTTCTGATGAATATTTCACTAAAGGAAAAAGACGAGGAAAAGCAGTGGCGCTCGATACAAAAGCTGATATGCTCAAAAGATATGGAGGAGAAGAAAGTTCCAACCTCCATCTTGATAATATTGAATTGCAAGATTTAGGGGGCTCTTTGGATGATTTAGCACCAGAAGTAAAAACATATTTTAATAAAGGAATTATTTTATTCAATGGAAAAAGATATGGATTAGGTTCAGCAGTAAGAAGAGGCAGTCGTGCTACCCCACATGATCATACATGGTTTGAATTTGATCCTAGCGTAAATGAATGGATTTATAATACAGAAGTATCTCTGCTACAAAATCGTATTCTACTACAAGTTCTCTCTGCAAAACACGCTTTAGAAGATTATCTTATAAGATTAAGAAAAGATTATGATAAGAGATTTGATATGTAGAAACTTCAACATGAAATTCAAATATGATATATTCAAAATAGAAATAATATATCATAATATAAATAGGAGTTTGTTATGAATTTTAAAAATATAACTTTTTTAGTGTTTGCTATTTTTTACACCACTAATCACGGTGCCGCTGCTGCAGATGTAGAAGCTCCTTTGGCACCATCAATATTAGATACATATCGTACTCAATTAAATCAATTTAAAGAAGAAAATAATCTTTCTGGAGCAATAGATTTTTTAGAAAATGCTTTATTAAAAAATGGACTTCGATGGCCACAAATTCATATGCTCGTCCATCCAGATCACAATGGACTTGATCCTGCAACACGTCAACCTTTTCCGTTTTTTACTGCATTATTTCAATTAGCTAATGAAAAAATTATCCCTTACTTAAAAGCCCATCCTGGAGCATATGTCAAAATAGCAAATCGTCATCATACCGATTTTACACCAGAAACAGCTGCTGATATTGCAAGAAGTTTTGTTCCTCTTGCTGAAATTGATAGCTTTTTAAAAGCTAATCCTTATCCTATAAATTTCAATAATGTAGAATTACGATCTTTTGTTATTGAAAATGCTGAATATGGCATTAGAAATGCAATTCAAGCTTATGCTTTAACGCGTGCAGATTGGGAACGCGATCGTACAATTGACTGGAAAGCTCATGCCAAAAACTACTTAAGTCGCATGTATAATCTAGAAAGACAATTTTTAATAAATATGGAACCGTTTTTTCGTGGAACATTAAATGAATTTACAAATAATAGAGACAATGCAATACGCACACTAAAAGATACAATGGCTGATTGTTATGCAGGAAAAACAAATCTTACAGGGCAGGAAGTTTTATCATGCGCTGAAAGAAAACATAAGGGGTTAGGATATCTTCCTTTAGGGGGGCCCTCAACCTACTCAACAGGCGCAGCAATGTTACGAGATTTAGCTACTGGCAGTGCATCAGCACGCTTAGAAACAGCAGCAAATCCAGCCGCACCAGCGATGAATCCCTGGGCAATGGTTCCTTCATATCAAGCAGCACCAGGCTATTCCGGAACTGCAACATATCAAGCTCAAGGATTAATGGGTACACATCCATACCCTGCAGCAACCGCTGCTTACGGAATGAGTCCAAGAGTAATGAGCGCATATCCAGCAGCATTAGGTTATTCAGGAGCTGCGGCTGCTGCACCACAATTACAACTTGCTGTCCCGCAACAACAACTCACCCTTGAACAAAGAAGAAAACTAATGGTTCAAGACATCAATCGACAATTAATATTGCAAGGTAAATTTTTACCTGAACCTGCTATACAAGCAAGTCTTGAAAACGCATTACGCATGGCTACTGGTCTTCATTTTACAAATCAACAAATTTGCGATAGCGTTGCTGCAGGATTATTACAACCTCAACTTCCAAGCGCTAGATTAGCTCTTCAAGCACCAGATGCTTATGCTGGAGGAGCTGCGGCAGCTGCAGCTGTTAATCCAAATCAAGAAATAATAGATTATTTCGTTATGCAACATCCAATGTATCAAGCTAAAGCAAGGGCAACAATACTAGATCTTTTAACGTCCCTAAGCCCTCATCAAGCTCTACAGCATGCGGATAATAGCATGGAAAGCTTCTATCATTCAATAGGACTTGCAAAAGGTGGTCACCCTCATATAGGAGCGGCAACAGCAAGAGTGCCTAGTGCTAGCTCAGGAGCTGCGGCAGCTGCAGCTGTTAATCCAAATCAAGCAATAATAGATGCATTTGTTGGAAAATATTCAGATAAAGATAAGGCTCGAGCAAGAAATGCTATAAAAGGTGCTTTTGAAATGATTGCAACAACTAAAGCATTAGCAGGGGAGAACCCAGAAGCTCTTGCACGTCGAGCAATGGAACGCTATTAAATAACGATCCATCAATCGCCAAACACTTCACCGTAACGAAATATCACGGTGAAGTGTAACGAATTTGCTAAATATATCTTTAAAAAATAGCATTTGTCTTTTTTATAAAATGGCATTACTATGTTATATTATTCAATTTTTATATCTGCAAGGAGTGATTTTATGTTAACCAATAATGCTTCAAAATTAATGGCTGTTGTTCCTCAGTAAGAACATCGTCAATTTCTTATCTTTTTTAATTCAATCACCTCTAAACTCTGGTTTTGGTTGTTGTATTGAATTAGTATCTAATTTATATTTTTTCATTTTTATGTAAGGAAACGCATTATGAATAAGCATACACTGCTTTGCATTCGCGATATTAGAAAAATTTATACTACAAAAACAAGCTGCATCGAATCTTTAAAGGGTGTTACCCTTGATATTATGAAGGCCGAAGTGCTCGCGTTACTCGGTGTTAATGGCGCTGGCAAAACAACACTTTCTTCCATCATTGCAACGCTGCATCCTGCGACCTCTGGCGATATCTTAAAAAACAATGTTTCAATTTACGAAGACGTAACGGCATATCGAAGAACGCTTGGATTTTGTCCGCAAAAACCGAACATCGATATTATGCTTACGATTGAACAGAATCTTCTTTTTGCTGGACGATTTTTTTGCTTGCCTGAATCAGTAATTCAAGAACGAATGGCACTTTTGCTCAAAAAATTTGGTCTTGAAAAATATGCAAAGGAACAAGCGTATATTCTTTCTGGTGGCTACAAACAACGATTCATGCTTGCACGAACACTGATTCATTCACCTGAACTTGTTATTCTCGATGAGCCAACTGTTGGGCTCGATCCTCACGTTCGTCGAGAAATATGGGACATCATCAGACAATTGCGTAACGAAGGTGTAACCGTGCTTTTGACTACGCATTATCTTGATGAAGCAGAAGAGCTAGCTGATCGTGTTTGTTTGCTTGATAAAGGCGTTATTCAGTTAATCGATACACCAGAAAATCTTAAATCTAAACATGCGCAAGGCAGTTTGGAAGAAGTTTTTTTAAAGCTTATCGAAGAATCAAAAGAAGAAGCAGAAAGCTGCTAATCTTCGTTTAGTTTTTATTTAAAATTATATAACAGAAAGTATCACTATGTTGTCACTTAGTATTCGTACGTGCGCCCGGTTAGTATGGCGCGATATGGCCGTCTTTTGGCCAACCTTTACCAACCGTTTTATCAATGCCTGCATTTGGGTTTTAGTTTCCCTTGCAGTATTCCAGTACATTGGATTTGCCGATGCAACGATTGCACTCGGATCATTTATGGCGTGCGGAAACGCGGTCAGTTGGGGTTTTTTTGAAGTGATGGAAAACGTTGCTCGATTAATTTCCGATGAGCAAGGCGATCGATCAATCACCTACGCACTGACTTTGCCCTTGCCGCAATGGATGGTCTTTTTCAGAATTGCACTTTCTAATGCTCTGCAAGCGATTGCGATTGGTATTTTTATTTTACCTTTAGCAAAACTTTTATTGTGGAATTATTTCGATCTTACCAATGCAGATTTTGGAAAAGCATTATTCATCTTTGTTTTAGCTCATTTATTTTATGGATTCTTTTCTTTATGCCTTGCAAGCATGGTTAAAAGTCTAGAAGCAATCGGTGATATTTGGATGCGTGTTGTTTTTCCTCTCTGGTTCTTAGGAGGCTATCAATTTACGTGGGCGACATTATATACAAAAAGCGCTGTCCTTGCGTATCTCGATCTCTTGAATCCTTTGCTTTATTGCACAGAAGGTATCAGAGCCGCTTTGCTCGGGCAGGAAGGGTATCTTAATTTTTGGATCTGTTGCGCAATGCTCATTGGGTTTACTACCATTCTTGGTGTTGTTGGAACTCGTCGCATGATGCATAGATTCGATTGCTTATGATAGAAACAAAAAAAGAACGGCTTTTATGGAACATAAAGATCTTGTATGCTCTTTTGCAAAAAGATCTTTATGTTTTTAGGTTAACGGGGCTCAAGAGACGACTTATTAATAATTATATTTGGGTTACCATGCTCATTTTTATCTATCAATATGTCGGCCTTGGGCTGCTCTCTGGTTATGGAGCTTTTATCGCAACTGGAGAGGCTGCACTACGCGGCTGGTATTCGATTCATAATGATATCTTGAGGATTATATACGATGCGCAAAGTAATCGATCAATCGATTATTACTTGACATTGCCCATTTCGCAAACGTTAATATTTGTACAAATGATGATCGCATCAACCGTTCGGTGCATGATTTTAGCAAGTCTTGTTATTCCAGTCAGCAAACTTATTTTGCGCGATCATTTCCCTTTATCAGCGCTCGGGCTTATAAAATTTTTCATTATTTTTCTATGCGCTTATCTTTTTTACGGAGCGATGCATCTTTTGATTGCAAGTTTTATTAGCAACACGGAAGAATTCAATACGATGCGTATCAGAGTCAGCGATACTTTATTTTGGCTCGGCGCTTATTTTTTTACCTGGAACAAACTATATTCGCAAAGCAAAGTATTGGCTTATCTCGATCTTTTGAATCCATGTGTGTATGCATGCGAAGGCGCGCGCGCCGCTCTACTTGGCCAAACAGGATATCTTCCCTTCTGGATATGCTGTCTAGTACTTCTCTTGTTTACGCTTATTACTGGAATAACAGCCATCAGTCGTATGAAGCGAAAATTTGATTGCCTTTAAAAAGTTTTCTTTTTTATACAAATTGATACTATGATAATCATTATTATTTTTATACGAGAAAGATTTTTATGATTTTTAAAAGAATAACTTTTGCAGCTTTAAGCTTGCTTTTTGTTAACAATAATTTACAAGCTTCTGATGCTCAGGCAAATTTCGAAGAAGAGAACAAAGATGTCAAAGCATTTTTAGACTGTCTTGAGCAACATAAATCTTCCATAGACTCACGCACTAAACGGAGATATGAACATGTTATGCAACACAATATCAGTTATAATTCAGTTATAAAAGAAGTTGACCAAGTAGTTTATGCTTACTCAGAAAAACCAAGTCTTCACTTATCTTTCACCCGCATATTATTACAAGATCGAAGATATATAGTAAATTGCGCGTACAATACTTATAATTTTTTCCCTGTACACATTTTCATTGTACCTGGATTTTCTTGTTATGTTTTTAATAAAGCTCATTTGGATAAATTATTGTCTCTAGGTGCTAAAGTAGATGATTTGAATCTATCGCCTATTGTGAATTCTTTAAAGCATGTTTCAGAGCTTTATGAAAGATTTCTTTCAGCAAAAAAAAGCTAATACAACTAAAAACTTTTAGCTTAAAATAATGATTCATCTTCGAGATCGTCATCCTGAGGCGCGATCCAAGCGCCGTGAGGATCCAGGATTTATTGTTAATTGTTACCAAAAATTGCAAACTCTCAAACTTTTATTATTGCTCATGAAACAACATAATCGAACTGATTGTAAAAATATTATAGCCTGAGATTACGTTATAGCAACTCAAAAACTATGCCTTATAAAACCTGGATCCTCACGGCGCTTGGATCGCGCCTCAGGATGACGATTTCGAAGATAAATCATTATTTTTAAGCTAATGGTTTTAAGCTAATACATACATCACAAATTCTCCTTAGAACTAAAGATTGCCTTTGTTTTGCGATTCTTAATATACTGATTGGTAAGTAGTTTAAAGATTATTTATAAGCACAATTTCTCTAAGGAGATAGTATGTATTTGTGGGATGTTCGGGGCTTAGCTCAGCGGCTCAAGAAGGGCAAAATTAAAGAACACGAAGCTACTATTTACTGTATTTTAAGCCCGTTGCTAAGTATTTCTAACGGACTTTTTTTTGGGCTTTTATTATTCAGTCATCATATTGTTGAAAATTCATTCAAAGGCTGGCTTGGCGATCATCATCCCTTTACTCGTTTTTATACCATCTGGTCATGGAGTATGACATTCGCAACGATCATTATAAGCTTTAGTGGCATCTATATGTGTTATAAAGCAAATCAAAAAGGTGATGGTAAGGACTTTTGGACGCGCATGGCCTGTCTAAGTTTTCCCGTTAATTTTCATATTATTTTATATACGTTAGCAATTTTAAGCGTTTCTGGAATACTTTTTTATTATGCTTTGCAAAATGATATTATTCATTTCCAAGAAAGTATTTTGCCAGGAAGTTCAACAGGAACGCATCAGACTTCGGTTGGATTTTTTTCGGGCGTTGCAATTGTCAGAACATTACCTGAAAAATTTGAATTTTTTTTAAAACAAGCAAGAACGGTTATTATGATTGGCTATCCTGTTTTATCGCTTATTCCTCCTTTTTTATCGTTTTCTCATTATATGATTATAAAAAAGCTCATAAAACAGGTCTCAAAAAAATAATAACAAATTTGCATAAAGCGCTTAGGGATGGTACTTTTTACTTATTGTTGTTTATTTTTTAACAATCTTTAACTCCATATTTTTAATTCTTAAATATATGGCTTAAAAAAACTCCACAGGAGCATTCATGTCAAAAGAAGTCATAAGACCAAGTCAGTTTGGAAGAGTAAACCGAACTGAAGAACAGGATCTTGACATCGAACTTAACGATCAACAATTAGAAGAGCTGTCCAATTTATTCGAAGGTTTTTTTGAAACCAATAAATTAGGCAGAATTGTTGAAGGAAAAGTTCTTGAAGTTACCAACGACGGTATTCGCGTTGATATTGGTTACAAATCAGAAAGCGTTATTCCACGTTTTGAATTTTCACAATTCGAATTAAAAAAATTTAAAGTTGGTGATCCAATTGAAGTTATTCTGGATCAACTTGAAAATTCAGATGGCGAATTGGTTCTTTCTTATGAAAAAGCAAAAGCCCTCAAAGCTTGGGATACTATTTTAAAATATTACGAAAAAGGCGAAGCTGTTGAAGGCGTTGTTACGCACAAAGTAAAAGGCGGCCTTTCTGTTGATATCGGCATTCCAGCATTCTTGCCAGGATCACAAGTTGATATTCAACGCGTTACTAATTTTGATCAGTATGTTAACACAACGATCACTGCAAACATTATTAAAGTAAATAAAAAACGCGGAAATGTGATTATTTCTCGTCGTAAATTCCTTGGCGACCAACGTACAGAAGTCCGCAAAAAAGTTCTTGATGTTATTTCAGAAGGACAAATTATTCAAGGCCAAGTTAAAAACATTACCAATTACGGTGTGTTTATTGATATAGGCGGCGTTGACGGATTGTTGCACATCACTGATATGACCTGGGGACGCATTTCTCATCCAAGCGAAATATTAAAAATTGGCGATTCTATCAATGTCAAAATTCTTTCATTCGATAAAGATAATCAAAAAATATCTCTTGGCATGAAACAACTTTCTGACAATCCATGGGAATCTATGGATAAAGCAATTTTACCTAATTCACGCATCAAAGGTAAAATTTCAAACATTACTGATTATGGTCTTTTTATTGAGATTCAAAAAGGTGTTGAAGGGCTTATTCATATTTCTGAAGTTTCGTGGATTGATCGCATTACCGATTTAAAAAAATATTACAAAATTGGTGATGAAGTTGAAGCTTTGGTTATTTCGCTCGATAAAGATAATCGTCGTATGTCTTTGAGTATTAAACAGCTTGAAAAAAATCCATGGGAAACTGTTGCTGCAGAATTCAAAATTGGCGACAAGATTAAAGGTACGGTAAGCAACATTACTGATTTTGGTATTTTTGTGTTACTCAAACCTGGAATCGATGGCCTTGTGCACGTTTCTGACTTATCATGGACTGAACACATTGAGCATCCTGGTGACATGTTTAAACGTGGATCAGAGATCGAAGCTGTTGTGTTAGCCGTTGATATAGAAAACAAAAAAATATCTCTTGGCATCAAACAATTATCTCAAAATCCATGGGAAAATATCGATTCTATTTACAAAATTGGCAATATCGTTTCTGGTACCGTATCGCGTATCACCAACTTTGGTCTTTTTGTAAAACTTGAATCTGGCGTTGAAGGGCTTGTGCATATTTCTGAATTAAGTGATCTTAAAAAAGATGATGCAAAAATTGAAGATCTTTTCAAAGTTGGCGAAAAACGTGATTTCCGTGTTATCAAAGTAAGTAAAGATGAACATAAACTTGGCTTAACCACAAGACTTACTGCTGATCCAATGCGCGAAAAACACGAAGATCGTGGCGATCGTCAAGATCATCGCAAATCATTCAAGTCATCTCAATCTCGCGAAGAACAACATACAGAATCTGCACCAAAAGCTAAAAGTGCTTTCCAGATGGAACTTGAAAAAGTCGCTAATCGTCAGAAAAAGGATTAAGGATATCTATGGAACATACGTTAGCTATTATTAAACCGGATATAACAGGCGCTGGTCGCGAGTTTGAAATCTTGCAAGCTATTACGCAACATGGTTTTAAAATCGTTGCTTGTGAAAAAAAACAATTAACTGCGCAAGAAGCTGAAGATTTTTATGCTGAACATAAAGGTCGTCCTTTTTTGCCAGAATTAGTTGATTTTATGAGTTCAGGTTCAGTGATTGTGCTTGTGCTCGAAAAACCAGAAGCTATTGTTGGCTGGCGTGAATTAATGGGCGCAACAGATCCTGCACTTGCTCAAGAAGGAACTATTCGTAAACGTTTTGGCGCTTCAAAAGGCTCAAACGCTACTCATGGCTCTGATTCTCAAGCTAGTGCAAAGCGTGAAATTGCTTTCTTTTTTCCGCATTTAGCTTAAAAAAAATGAAAGGGAATATGTATGATGCTGCTTTTTATTGCTCTTTATGCATCTTCCCTTTTTATTTCTTTTTTAAACTCAACTGAGCATTGGATCATTATTCACGGAACTTTTGCTAAAAATAATACATGGCACGCAGAAGATAGCGAGGAGCGGAAAATCTTAAAAAAAAGACTTGCCGAAGATCGTAGTTCTGGAGAATTTCATATTCATTCTTTTGTGTGGTCTGGTCACAACAATCATAAAGCACGATTAAGTGCCGCAAAAGAATATATTCTTTTTTTAGAAAAAATATTAAAAGAAAGTAAACATCCATCTAGAATATCGTTTCATGTAATTGGTCATAGTCATGGAGCGACTATTGCGCTTCTTGCTGCTCAATTATTAGTTGAGCAAAAACAATCTCTTTGTATGGCTGAGCTTTTTTGTTTAGGGATTCCTATCCACATTTCATGGTATCCAGACGCTCATAAAAACATAAAATGTATGTACAATTTGTTTTCTTATGGTGATGGTATTCAACCTTTAGGAGGAGTTTTCCAAAGAATTTTTCCAGAATATTTTTTTGCATACAATATTCAAGTCTTGTATGATTTTAGTTGTCCAAGTCACACAGAAATGCACGAACCTAAGCTCTTATCTCATTTGCCAAATTTACATAAAGCATCTAAACATCATGCTAAAAATATAATTTTACATATAAAAAAAGCAGATAATGCAAAATCTTTTCATCTTTTTATGGCTGCAGATGATGATCGAGAAAAAGATCTTATAGCAGACAAAGCTTTTACGCATCAAATTTTGGGACTCTTTTCAGAGACTCGATTGAAATTAAGTCGCATAAAAAAGAAAAAAATCGAAGCGCTCAAAGAACGTTTAATTGGTACTATGTCATATGATTATGCATCACATTAATGCACCTATTGGATTTATTGATTCTGGCATTGGTGGATTTTCTATTCTGAATACTATTGCTCATGCATTACCAAACAGAAACATTATCTATATCGCTGACGCTGCGCACTTGCCCTACGGGAATAAGAGTCACGATTTTCTATTGCAACGAGGCATTGCGTTGACAAAATTTTTAAAAAGTAAACAAGTAATGACTATCTATATCGCCTGCCACACGCTCAGTTCAACAATATTATGGCAACTACAAAAACTTTTTCCCGAAATTAGATATGTTGATTGTCTACCTCCAACGATCACAAAAGCACTTGAACAGAGTGTTACAAAAAAAATTGGCGTTATGGCTACAGAAGCTACGATCAAAAGCGCAATGCATCAAACATTACTTTTATCTAAAAATGTTCATTGCAGCGTAACATTACAAGCATGTCCACTTTTTGTGCCTCTTATCGAACAGCAATCAACTGAAGAAGAATGCGTGAACGCGATTAATCTTTATTTACAACCATGTATCAAAAATAATGTTGATACTATTATTTTAGGATGTACACATTATTGGTTTATCGAAGATTTTTTAAAAAAACAAGCGCCGAGCATTACGTTTATTAGTGCTGCAAACGCTCTGAAAGCAAATAGTGATAACAACAACAAAAATATTTCTATCTTTACAACAGCCACAGATGCTTACTTAGAAAAAGCGGTGCAACATTATTGTTTTCATAGCATGTGTTGCTCAATAACCTTAGAATCTATGCATATATAACTAGAAATCTGGAACAACGCGACCGCAAGCATCCATCCGTCGTTGCGCAAAGCGCTATTAAAAAATATCTTTAATAGTATATAATAAAATACATTATTAAAAATTATTACAAAAGGTTTTTTAGTGTCTCAAAATATTCGTAATCTTGTCTGGATAGACCTAGAAATGACTGGTCTCGATCCTTTGCAAAATGTCATTCTAGAAATTGCTTGTATTATTACTTCGCAAGATCTTGAAGTCATTGCACAAACACCTTCTATTGCAATTAATCACTCTGAAGAAGTGTTAAAAAAAATGGATGCTTGGTGTGTTAAAATGCATACAGAAACAGGTCTTTTGGATGCTGTTAAAAAATCATCATTTTCGCTGCAAGACGCAGAGCAACATATCTTACATTTTGTAAAAAATTATTGTTATGACGACAAATCTCTGTTGTGCGGCAATTCAATTTGGTTTGATAAATTTTTTTTACGTTTGCATATGCCAACATTATATAATTTTTTGCATTATCGCATTATCGATGTTTCTACCGTAAAAGAGCTCATTCGTCGCTGGTATCCAAACGATCCGCAAGCAAATTTTAAAAAAAATAATTCTCACAAAGCGCTAGAAGACATTCAAGAATCAATCGCTGAATTAAAACATTATAAAAAACATTTTTTTAAAAATAGCTTAATGCCATAAACATAGTACAACTATTTACAAAATGCTTATTATAATTTATGATTGAATTTAATCTATATTTTATACATATGAAAGCAATATGTTTATGAAACTAAAATTATTTTCTATACTTTTGATAGCATGCTGTTTTATAAATGTTATGCATGGTGCCGACACTGAAGCTGAATATACAAAAGCTAAAGCAAGTTTATTAGAAAAAGAAATTTATTATTTAAAAACCTCTATTGCGTTTTATAAAACAGGTTTTAATGTAGAAAAACAAGTAACACAACAAGATGCATCTCTACTAGAATCATTACAAAACTTGAAAGATAAAAATGCTCAACTTTGCACTAAATATGGAATCTTAGAAAAAATTAAATTTTCATTTCCACAAAGCATTGCTACTAACAAAGCACAACTTTCTTATGAAACTGCAAAGTCTTGCTATGACTTAGCTTTAAAAACTTTTAAAATAGCAGAAAAAAATCGAGAAATTGATGCTAGAAAAAAAATAGCTGCTCAAAAAAAATCTGATGTTGCAAGAAAAAAAGAACAAGCTAAAACTCCACAAAGAAAAACTCCACAAAGAAAATTTCAAACACAAGCAGCGATTGTTTTTCTGCAACAGCAAAAAGTAACCGCTATAAAAGAACAACAAATCCCTAAAGAAGAAAGAGAAGTATTACAGGCACAATACGATCAAGAAATTGCTATGCAAAAAGAACGCCAAAAGCGACAATATACTGCAGTCAAAGAAAAACGAAACCCATTACAAAAAGCATTACAAGTGGAAGCGCAACAGGAAACAGAAGCTATGACTTTAATGCGACACCAAGTACAACAATTTCTCGAAGCAGAAAAAATTCGCGAACAAACTGAAACTGCTGCAAAACAACAAAAAGAAGAAATGGCTCGTCAACTCCAAATAGAAAATGCGCAAATGAACCCTCATAAAAAATCTGTAGCACCTCAATCTTATTCACCTATACCAATTACTCCTCCTATTCAAACAACAATACCTATAGATTCTCCAACAGAAGAAGAAATTCGTGAATATACATTATTTGAAGCTCGAAAAATTTCCATTTTAATGAGAGTATTAGAAAAAAAAATAGCTTCCGAAAAACAAAAACCTGACCCTAATGAATTGCGAATAGAGAAAGCAGAGCAAGAACTCAGTGCCTTCGCCGAGCGCTATTTAGATATTTTAATTGCTAATCCCACATTTCCAACCATTCTTCAACAAACAAATGACATTTTAATGCATCGAGACCCTAAAGACTTACGGCCTAGGCGTGGTTATAAGTACCCTCAAAAATCATTTATTACACAACGATCGATCCCTTATTCTAGAGAACGCCCTCGAAAACAAGAAAATCCTAAAAAAATTACTCATCCCAAAACTACAGGCCTTTTATGAAGCTAAAATTATTTTCTATACTTTTGATAGCATGCTGTTTTATAAATGTTATGCATGGTGCAAGTCCTTTAGAATCACAATCTTCAAATAAAAAATGTATTCAAGGTCTAAAAATAAATATTACTGCTATTGAAAAAATGTTTTCAATCGCGCCCGAACCTCTGCCATCATTTGAAACAGAACAAAAAGAATTAGAGTATTTGCAAAAAAGACATGCAATGCTTAATGATTTGTATAAAAAAAAACAAGCTGAAGATAGTGAAAAAGGAAAGCAAAAAAAACAATTAGCTGCTGCAATAAGACAGCAAAAAAAAGAAGCAGCTGATCAAATGGAAAAAGCAAAACAAGCTTTTAGCGAAAAACTTCAAACAGGATCTGCTAAAACTAAAGAGCATATTAAAATTTTAAAACGATATATTGATGGTATTGAAGAAAATTTTCCAAAAACAAAAACAATTATGCCAGAATTAAAAGATGAAAGTGGGTTAAGTGATGATGAAATATTGGCAAATCTACAACAAAGAAGTCAAATGCTTACTAAATATCAACAAGAAGTAGAAAAAATGATATTATTTCCTATTCAAGGAGCGATATCTGCAAAATTTTCAGAAACAGAAGTTAAGCAATTTGCATCAATTATAGAAACTATCATTATGATGAATGCATTAGAAAAAACAATAACTTCTGAAAACCAAAAAACTAATCCTAATGGATTATGGATAGATAATTTAAAGCAAGAACTCGATGTCTTCACCACACGCTATTTAGGTATTTTAATGGAGCATCCTACATTTTCAACCATTCTTCAACAAACAAACACAACATTAACGGATCAAGATCCTCAAGCCTTACAACCTATACACCATTCCAAATCTCCTCGACTTTCTTTTATTCCACAACGATCACACCCTTATTCTCGCCCATAAAAAATAACACGAGAAA
Source organism: uncultured Pseudomonadota bacterium (assembly GCA_964547785.1). Classification (GTDB taxonomy): domain Bacteria; phylum Babelota; class Babeliae; order Babelales; family CAIQNR01; genus CANNBR01. The sequence continues at coordinate 13,894 of CAZJPB010000005.1, forward strand.
AATTACTCATCTCAAAACTACAGGCCTTTTATGAAACTAAAATTATTATCTATACTTTTGATAGCATGCTGTTTTATAAATGCTATATATGGTGCAAGTCCTTTAGAATCACAATCTTCAAATAAAAAATGTATTCAAGGTCTAAAAATAAATATTGCTGCTATTGAAAAAATGTTTTCAATAGCGCCCGAACCTCTGCCACCATTTGAAACAAAACAAAAAGAATTAGAGTATTTGCAAAAAAGACATGCTATGCTTAATGATTTGTATAAACAAAAACAAGCTGAAGATAGTGAAAAACCAAAGCAATCTGCTATTCCAAAAAAAAAATTAAAACCAAAAGCTACAATTATACAACAAACACCTATACAACAAACACCCATTAAAATAGATAAATTATTTCCCGGAGATCTTGCTATTCCAACTCATACAAAATTTGAACGAAGTAAATATTTAACACAATTATTTACTGCCCAAAGAAATGCATTTTTGTATCCAACAAAAAATCAACCTCAAGAAACCACTGACGAAGCATTTTTAAAAAGAATCAAAGAACAATTAAAAGAACAATTAGCTGTAGTAAAATTAGCGCGTATTACACAATCTAAAGCGACTAAACATGCTGCTGCTCAAAAAAAAGCTCAAATTGCTGCAGAAAAAGCTCAAATGATTGCTCAAAAAAAAGCTCAAATGATTGCTCAAAAATTGAAACGCGATCAAGAGCTTTTCAGCAAACCAGTTACGCAAAAACAACCTACACCTGCTTCCACAGAACATGTAGAACCAGTCAGTCGCAGGAGATTAGCGTTTAAAAAACAAGAGCGCACTGTAATTTTAAAACCTCAACCCAATTCAACTGCTACAAGTAGCAGTATGGATACAACAGAAGACACTAGTTTTTCGCCAATAAATTTTGATATTGCCGACATAACATCTGAAGATCTTTTTGAATTACCAGAAGAAGATTTTTCTATGCTATTTGCGCTGACTCATGATGATCCTTTTTTATCACCTGCTCTTGCAGAAGCAGGCGCAGGCGCAGCATTACCATCTGTTAGTCATATGGAAACAGAAGAAGACTCTTTTTCTCTGTCTTCCGGCGAGGAATCAGAACAAGAAGAACCCGCAAGCGCTCTACCTGAGCCAGAATCAAAACATCACACACACAAAAACAAACATTATCGATCATTTGTTAAAAACATAGTTGGTGTTCGCACAGAACCTTACAAACGAAAACCTCGATCTCGCAAACAAAATGAATCGGACATTGGCAGATTATTGAATTTAGATGCGTTGTCATAATTATTTTTTATCTTGAACTTTATAACCTAAAGCAAGCAATTCCGTTCGTAATGCATCGGCCAACTTCCAATCTTTTTTGCTACGCGCATCTTCACGTTTTTCGATCAGTTCTTGCATTTTTTGCGTTATTATAATTTCTTTTTCGGGCAATGGCTGCATGGTCAATCTAAAAATATTTTTGATAAACCATTTTATCGCTGGCAATGCATCGTGATTATGAAGATTTTCGAAAATGGCTCCTAAAGCGCCAACGGTGTTCAAATCATCTGCCATGAACATCATGATTTTTTGCAGAACTTCATTTTTTTCTATCTCTGTTTCTGTAACAGATTTTGCTGCTGGTATATCTTTGAGCGCATTGCATAATTTTTGATATGCCTTAGAACTTGCTTCTAAATTCTCAAAAGAAAAATCGAGTGGCGAACGATAATGATGCTGAATATAATAAAAGCGAACAATCATCGGATCGTATGACGCAAAAACATCGCGTAGCGTAAAAAAATTATGCAACGATTTTGACATTTTTTCTTGATTAATATTTACAAAAGCATTGTGTATCCAGAATTTAGAAAATTCATGTCCCAATAATCCTTCTGATTGCGCTCGTTCATTTTCGTGATGCGGAAAAATTAAATCCATTCCGCCACCATGAATATCGATATGATCTGCTAAATGTTGTTTTGCCATAGCCGAACATTCAATATGCCAACCTGGTCTTCCATAACCCCAAGGACTCTTCCAAAAAGTACCTTCTGCTTCTGATTTCCATAATGCAAAATCGAGTGGATCTTCTTTTTTTTCGTTAATTTCAACACGTGCTCCAATTTTTAAATCATCGATATTACGATTAGAGAGCGTGCCGTAAGAATCAAATTTTTTTACGCGATAATAGACATCGCCATCAACAACATACGCATAATCTTTTGTAATAAGTCCTTGAATAAAGGCTACTATCGCATCAATGGTCTCTGTAACGCGCGGCTGCATCGTAGGAACAGCGCATTGCAAAGCTTGCATATCTTCTTGATAGGCATCAATATATTTTTGCGCAATTTCTTTATAACGATTTTTATCACCTAATTCTTTTTCTGCGCGATTCAAAATTTTGTCATCAATATCGGTAAAATTTCGACAATAGATAACTTCGTATTTTTGATATTTTAAAAATGCTACCAAAATATCAAATGTTACATAACAGCGGCCATGGCCAAGATGCGCATAATCGTACGGCGTAATTCCGCACACATAAAGATGCACTTTTCCTTTTTGTATCGTAGTAAAATTTTCTTTTTTTCTTGTTAATGTATTAATAAACGAAAGCATATAAAATTCCTCTACAATCTTAAAATACTAAAAAACTACGTCCTACTAAGCTTATCGAAGCTGGCTAATTTTTCAAAAAATAGTATTCTGTTTGCTTATTTTATCATGGAATCGAAAAATACTAAAAGCATGGTGCGCAGGAGCCTGAGCATGACTTTAAAAAAGTTACAATTTTTATATCTTTTTTTACTAAGCGCAATTATATATTCGCAAACAAATGCATCGGCATTACAGCTTGTTTTAGCTCAAAAAGAACACATTAATAACATTTATATCAAAGGACTTTCTCTTCTTCCTGAAGATACTATTTTGAATAAAATTCCTTTCGAAAAAGGTGATCTTTTTGAAAAAGAAAAAACCATAAAAGCTATAAAAAATATTTATGAATTAGGTTACTTTAAACAAGTTCATTTTAAAACACATACAATCAAAAAAGGATTGATTGATCTGTATGTTTTTATTGAAGAAAAAATACCTTTGAAAGAAATTATTTTTAAAGGCAACAAAGCTCTTTCTACAAAAGATTTAAAAAAGAAATTAGGCGAATTAGTTGCCGCTGAAGAACCTGAATTAAAAAAATACGCAGCTGCTTTAGAACAATATTACGCTGAAAAAAATTATCATTTTGCAAAAGTAACGACTTCGTTACAAGTTGAAGATAAAAAAGGAATCGCTATTTTTACCATAAAAGAAGGTCCTGTTGCCCTTGTTAAAAAAGTTCGTTTTCACGGCAATAATCATTTTAGCGGCAAAAGATTGCGTTCATTATTATTCACGCGAGAAGATTGGATTTTAGGCGTTATGGATCGAGCTGGAACCTACAATCCACTCGCTGTTGAACAAGATCGCGATACGCTTGAAAAATTTTATCAAAGCAATGGATATCTTCACGCAAAGGTTCCTAAAGCTGATATTGCTTTTGATGCAAAAAAACAAGAAATTACGATTACCTTTGATATTCAAGAGGGCGATCTTTATACCATTTCACACCTGAGCGCGCCTGGTAATGATGAAATTTCAGAAGAACAACTTTTAGAACGCATTCCTTTGCGTGTCGGTCAATTATATTCTCGAGAGCTTGTTAGATTTTCTATCGAACAAATACGCAATGCTTGGGGTGCTAAAGGATACATTTATGCTGACGTCGAGCCTTCTATCGAACCTGATGACGAAAAGAAAACGGTTGCCATTAGTTTTTATTCACAGCCTGGAAATACCGTTCGCGTGAATCGCATTCATATTTTTGGTAACCAAAAAGGTCGTGATAAAATTATTCGTCGTCAATTAACGTTTGAAGAAGGGGATCTTGTTACCACGCAAGCGATGGAAGAATCTAAAGCACGTGTTTCTCAACTTGGTTACTTTGATTTAAAGGAAGGTATTAACTGGAAAATTAATCGATTGACTGATGATACCGCTGATCTTGATTTACTCGTTAAAGAAATCAAAACTGGACGCTTTGAATGGAAAACAAGTTATGGTGGATCTCCAACACGACTTGACTCTCCAAATACTGGATTGATGGCAGAATTCACCGCAATGGATCGCAATTTATTAGGCAAGGGACTCTATGCACAACTCATGGGACGATTAGGCGCTGAAGAAAAAGCTCTTACCATTAGTTTTGCAGAACCATGGTTTTGCGACAAACCAATACGGATTGGATTCGATGGTTTTTTTAATCATGCAACATATGATGAAATCAAAAAAGTTGAACAGCCAGTTGGCGAAAAACAACTTGGTGCTTCGTGGAACGTTGGATTCGTTTCTAAAAAACTTGATAACACCGCTTTTTTATTTGATGTTGGATTCCAAAACGTTGATCATTTAGGGCCTATGCCAAAAGCATCTATTAGCTCTAATCCTGTTGATCAAGCAGAATACCAATTAATTTTAGATGAACGATTCAAAGGTGGTCAGTATGCATTTTTCCAAGCTGTTATCAGAAAAAATACTTTGAATCATCACTTGCATATTACAGAAGGCATAAAACTTGATTTCAGTTCTCGCATTGCGATTCCAAGTATTGGCAGAAGTCCTATAGGATTTTACAAAATAGAAGGTGATGGTCATTGGTATACTTCGTTAATCGGTGATTATTTGCTTGTGTTCCATGGCCACATTCATGCTGGACTTGTTTCGGAACTTGGTAAACGACAAATTCCTTATCGTGAATTATATAACATTGGCGGTCCTGCAAGTGTTCGCGCATGGCGCTTTGGTCAATTAAGCCCTCTCTGGTATACAAGCGGACTTGCAAGCAACAAAGAATGGCTAGGAGAGCCAATTGGTGGCAAAAAAGCATTCTTTATTAATCTTGAACTTGTCTTTCCTATGACTGATTCGATGACGATAAAAGGTTGTATTTTTTATGATGGTGGTGCTGGTTGGGATACTCCAGATGCACGAACGATTGTTCCAAGTCATCTTAAAAATAATAAATTTGATTATCGACATTGCATCGGTGTTGGCTTGCGCCTTCTAGAGCCACAACCTATTCGTTTTGATTGGGGTTTTAAATTGGATCCGCGCAAAGGTGAGTCATCAAGCGAAGTACAATTTTCTGGATATTATGATTTTTAAACAATAAAAAAAGTTCCGTATTTCTACGAAACTTTTTTTGTTTTAAATGATTTATTGTAAATGATTAAACTTTTGCGTCTTCGACTTCTTTTGCCAAATTTGTGTAATGTCCTGGACGTAATCCTGATTCTTCTTTTGAACTCAATTCAGCAACCAGCTCATCACGTCTTATTTCTCTTAATGTTGGTTCATTAAGCCCATTTGCAACTTGTTTATACTTATTTTTAGCGCCTGCTAAATCAGCTTTTACTTGTGCTCGATCTTTCGATTGCCCTGCAAGATCATCAGTCAAATCTTTTATATTTGGAGACTTTAAGCCAGCAGCTTCTTCTAACGCATCTACTTGTGCATTATCATGATTATAATATGCTTTTCTTAGCGCTTTTAATAATGCTATTTCATCTTCTTTTGGCATTTTCCGTATAGCTCTTGCATGATCTTGATTCGTAGTTTTGATTACCTTAAGTGTTGTCGCTCTTGCGTCGGTTAAAGCTTTTAATTGAGCTTTTAATTGTGCAATCTTAGCACGTTCTTCTTTAGCTTCTTTTTTTAAACGAGCAAGAACAACTGGCTCTGTTTCTTTTGCTATTTTATTAGAAAGTCTTGTAAGTTCATCGTTTGCTTTTTGAATTTTTTCTTCTACTCGATTCAGTGCTCTTTCTGTAACGCGAGTATGAACTACAGGATCTTTTGCTTCTGCTCTTGCTGTTGTTAATTCATGCTTTTCATCAAAATAATGTTCTAATTCTGATTCTACATTTTCTATTCTACGTTGTGTTTCTGAAGCCTTTTTAGCTTTAACATCATTCTTTTTTTGTACGATTGCTTCTTCTGGAGTCATAGATGCTCGTTTTGTTTTTTTTGCTGAAGCCTTAGCTGTGCTTGTAGCTGTACCTTTTGGAGCCTTTGATTTTTCTTTCGGTACTGCAGGCGCTGTTTTTTCTGTTCTTTCTGATGATGGTTTTTCTGGATTAAGAGCTACTGCTTTGCGTGCTGCACGACGATTTGATTCTGCAACAAGCGGCAATACACTGCTTAAAACAATCACTGCTAATAAAAAATTTTTCATAAATAGCTCCTTTTTTGTATTTATTTTTCAATCAAAAAGCATTTTAATAATCCATTAAAAAACAAATCAATAGTTTGGCTTAAAAGTTAAAGCCTAGCTTATGCATACGTTCTATTTGCTTTTTATTTTTCATAGCCTGTATGGTAAAAAGAGTTATTTTTATCAAAAGATTACTGTAAAAAAATATGAAAAAATTTATATATTTTATCGGTTTGCACATTTTTTTTATCTGTTGTTTTATTTATAAACAGACGCATAATGCGCGCATTTTATATCAAAAACAACTTTATGAAAAAGAATTAACATTATTGCAAAGTCATGAATATGAACTGAATGCCACGCTTTATGCTTTACAAAATACCGAAAAAATACAATCGTACGCGCTGAATGATTTACAAATGCAACCAATTTCTTTAAAAAAAATTAAAAAAATATTACCAGAAAAAGTATTATGAATTTACGAAAAGAACGAACTGTTTTTATTTTTTTTATCTTCTGTTTTTTGTCTTTAATTTTAATTATTCGTTTATTCTTTTTACAAATAAAATATTACGATTTTTTTAGTAACTTAGCGCACAAACAATATTATGTTTCTTTAGTTTCTAAGCAAGAACGAGGAATAATTTTTGATAGGCATGGCCTGCCTTTAGCGCTGAACAAAGAGAGTATTTCTGCATTTATTATGCCACACAAAATTAAAGATCATGCAAAATTAGAAACATTTTTAAAAAACTATTATCCAGCAGCTTTTGAACGATTAAAAGATAAAAAACATAGTTATTTTATGTACGTTAAACGAAAGCTCACAGCAGAAGAAGAAAATTTTATTAAAAAAGAAATTCCTGAAGATATTTATTTTATAAAAGAACCGAGTCGATTTTACTCACAAAGCGCTACTGCAAGCATTACTGGTATTACAAATATTGATAATCAAGGAGTCTTTGGTATTGAATTATGGTACAACAATCTTTTATCTGGAACGCCAACTACCGTGTTTTTAGAAAAAGATGCACGATCAGGTCGCTTCTGTTTTTCCGAAAACATTACTGATGATGGCAAAAAAGCTGAATCAATCACGCTTACTATTGATGCGCAATTACAATTTCTTGTTCAGCAAGAGCTTGTAAAAACAATTGAAAAATATAAAAGTTCTCAAGGCGCTGCCATCATCATGAATCCCGAAACAGGCGATATCTACGCTTTAGCAACGTATCCAACTTTTGAAACTACTGAGACAAAACATTTAGAAAACGTTACGACTAAAAATGTTGCCGTTACCGAAAGTTATGAATTCGGATCTGCTTTTAAAGCTTTTTTTGCGCTTGCTGCATTAGAAGAAAACATGGTAACTCCTGATGAACTCATTGATTGTCATAATGCCGCAACTGCTTTTGTTGAAGGCCGACGCGTTAATACTGTTCCTCATTCTGTTGCAGGAACGATTACGTTTTCTGAAGTGATTCAAAAATCGAATAATATCGGGATTGCAAAAATAGCAAAACGATTAGGAACACCTTTGTATGATCATTATAAAAAAATGGGATTTGGACAAAAAACGAATATTCCTTTCCCTGGAGAACAGGCTGGATTTTTAATGCATCCTCATCAATGGTCCAAGCAATCAGTCATTTCACTTTCGTATGGATACGAGGTTTCAGCAACACTTTTACAACTTGCTACTGCATTTTGTCTTTTTTGTAATGGCGGTCATCGAATCTTTCCTAAATTACTTGTAAATCAAAAGACTCCAGTTCTTGAAAAAATCTATTCTGATCAAACAATTCAAACCATGAGAACTATTTTACAAGAGACCGCGGAATCAGGAACAGCAAAATACGCTAAAGTTGATGGATACCTGACGATCGGTAAAACGAGCACGGCTAATCTGCTCGAAAATGGTGTTTATAATCCACACAAAAATTTATATGGATTTGTTGGCGCAATCGAAAAAGGATCTTATAAAAGAGTCATCGCGTGTTTTGTAAAAGAATCGCCGTATCATAATTTGTATGCAGCAACTGTTGCAGCGCCTTTATTTTATCGAATTGCAGAAAAAATGATTGTTCATGATACTGTATGGTGATAAAACAAAAGTAAAGAACTTGTCTTTGTCTCAAGCCTATTTTAGACTCAGTACCTACTTTTATAAAAAATGAACATGATACATTATAAGATTTATCTATCTTGATAGTATCAAAAAAAGGAAAATTCATGAAGAAGATACTTGTTGCTTTTATGTTATGTTCTTTTGCACTATACGGAGAGACTCCAAAATATAGTCAAACCTTTCTTTTCACTCGTCCTGCTCAACAAAATTTACCCTTACGACAATCTGTATGGCATGATATTTTATTCAACAAAAAACAAAAATTTTCAATCGATGTTGCAGTTTTTGGACAAAACTCTGGATACTCAAAAGATATTGCGCAATACTTTTTACCACCTAACAGAAGCACGCTCTTGGTCAACTCAACGGCATTAGATCGTGATGTCTTACCCTACTGGTTAGGATTACCAGAAGCATTTAGTGGAAAATTAACGCTTGCTCCAAAACAATCGCAAGCAGGTGGACTTATCGAAGGCCGATTAAATTTAGGAGATATCTTAAAAGTTGGCGATGTAATGGGCGTTAATTTTTTAGAAAATTGGTCAGTCTTTGCTTCTATAGCCATTATTAATGCAAAAAATAATTTACATCTTACACAATCAGATATCATTAATGCTGCATCGCCAGCGCTGCCTGTTTATGATATTTTAACTGCTTTTAATAATCCAACGTGGAAGAATGATAAAATTAATGGACAAGAAAAAGTGACTGGTGTTTCCGAAATTCGAATCGGTCTTGCAACAACACTTATTTCAACCGAACGTGCTCATGCTGCGACGTATTCGTGCATGACTTTTCCGACAAAACTCAAACAATCAAATGAATATCTTTTTAATGCATTCAATGGTTACGGACACGTTGGCCTTGTTTGGGGTATCTCGTTTTATGTTCCTTTTAATCGACCAACAGATAGTTATAAAATTGCACTCACGTTAAATTTTGAAAATATTTTTCTTATGAAATCCTATCAGTATCGTACGTTTGATTTAAACAATAAGCCTTGGAGTCGATTTATGCTGATGCGTAAAAAAAATGATCCTTCGGGATTATTATATCCAGGGGTTAATGTGTTAACGCATAAATTAAAAGTGCATCCTCACAGTATTATAGATTTTTCTTCGGGCTTTCGTGTTACCTCTGGCTACTTCCAAGCTGAAGCTGGCTTTGCATTATGGGCTGCTGGAGGGGAAAAATGTGAAATTTTACATGATTCATGGATAGCTGATTATGGTATTGCAGGAACAGAACTCAATACTTCAGCAAACGAAAGTACCATTTCTCACCGAGCGCCCAATGATCCTGTCTTTATCACAATCGTAGAAAACAATCTTGATCTACATTCTTGCAGCCAACCACCAAATCTTGTGTATAAAGCTTATGGAACTATTGGTTTGCAAAATATGGGACAGCATGGCAGTTTTGATTTCACTATTGGTGCTTACAAAGAATTCCCGCACAATAAGACCGACGCTTTAGGAACGTGGGGCATTTGGGTGACCTCAGGAGCTGCTTTTTAATGATGTGCGCGATGGCTGATGGATCCTTGCGGTCGCTATGCTTCCCTGAGGATGACGAGAGCTTGTTTTAAGCCTACAACAACATCCAATATATCGACCAGATCGTGCTTTTTTGACTTTTCAATTATAAAACTATAGACTAGATTTTAGTTATATGGTTTTGTTCTTAAATGGAAAGGTTCTCAAACTATGAACAAAAAATCTTTATTCGTTTTCACTGCTCTTTTATTCAATGCATCTTCTGCGCATTCATCTATTTCATCAATAACAGTTCCTGCTCATTTAGCTGATTTATTGATTAAATCTGAAATTGTACTTCTTAATGTTGCCTCAGTGTTTCTCGTATCTGTGATAATCGGGGACACAATACGCTCTGTTCGTAATTATTTTGCTAATAAAGCTTATGAGGCGGCAAATCTTAAAAAACAACAAAACAAATATGCTGAACAAATGAAGCTTAATAAAGAAATAAGTCTCGCAAAAGCAAAAGCTGCATAACTTGCGATTGCTAAAGCGATGGAAGCTGGCGATTACAAAGCTGCTACCGAAGTTAAAGCTTACTAATTTTTTAAAGTTTTAGAATATAGGCTCTTGGTTATTCTATAGCATAAGAGCCTATATTTTTGGTGTTCTATTAACTGGTGCTCTTTGAATAGGAGCTGTTTTTACTGTTTCATAAAATTTTATTTTTGGTAATTGAGTGCTAGTTGGCTGTTTATGATGTACAGGTTTTCTCTCTACATTCTTAATCACCGTATCAGCAGTATCAGTCACACTGTCTTTTTGAGCTTGTTGCTCCATTAAAACTGCAGCTACAAGCGCCAATCTTTCTTCTTCTTCTGTAGCATTTGGCTCAAAAATCACTTGATTCACCGATGGCGGTTCTGGTAACGCAATAATTGCTTTTTCTGCAGAACCATTACTAACTTCAATAACTTTGACTGGCTCAACTACTTCAAAAGGTGCTTGTGGAGCTGGAGGGAATATAATTTCTTCTTCTTGTTTTAGCTCTGCATTTTCATCGTCATCCCAATATAAATCTTCATCTTCTTCAAGTTCTTGTTCTGCCTGTTCTTGCAATTGTTCTGCACGAGCTTGATTAAGCTTATCATGCATTGTTTGCTGTTTTGGACTCAAAGTATCATCATCCCAACTATCATCTTGATCATCATCACTGCCTTGCACCGCAAAACGTCTCTGTTCTAATGTTTTTTGTAAACTTGACTCAAAAGTATTCATGTTGTTTCTTGTCTGATTCAGGGACGTTTTTTTTAATCGTGCATTTTTTAATTCTTCAGGAGTAATACTTTGCAAGCCTGTAACATTAAAAAATACAAACAATGAGCTCACTATACAAAATATTCTTTTTACAAACATCATCTTTCTACCTTTTATTTTAATCAAAACAAGCTTATTATTATCTCTACTTAAGAGCATAACAAAAACATCCATCAAAATACAAGTAGAAAATAATTTTTTTAAAAAGAAGGATTTTTATGAAAAAAAAGATTATATGTTTAAGCCTATTGTTTCCAAGTTTTCTATTTTCTAGCGTAACGCTTGAAAGTATCGCACAACGAATAAACGCTTTAGAAAGATTAATTGTGCATATACAAGCTCACATAGAACACACAGACGGAGAAATTAAACGATTAACTAAGGTATACGAACAACGATCCAAAAGATCGGCAGAAGCTCAAGAACGACAAGATAGAGAATTACAAGTTTTAGCAAAAAATCAACAAACACTTTTTGATAACATGGCTGCGATTGCCGCAAAACTAGAAAAAATTATCGAACAAACAAACACTCGAATACATATTCTTGAGGAAACGACAGCATTACGCTTTCAGGCAACAGCAGCTTTTTGTCGATCTTCGTTACACCGTTCACAAAGAGAGGTTCTTGCAGAAGAATCAACAGAACACGAGCAAAAAGCAGGAGCTGCAGCTGCTGCTATGATCTCAGCAAGAAGAACGGGTCAACACAGCACTGAGGATTGAAACTTTTAATTACAGTCTTTATTTCGATAAGTTCTTAAAAGCTTTTATTGCATTTTTGCGATGTTTTTGAGATTTTTCATGTCTTGCAAAATTATGAGCCAACAGCGATGCACGACAAGATAAACATTCAAAACGCCTTGGAGCGCGCACAACCCCTCTCACTGCTCTTGCTGATTTTGTTACTCTTTCTGTTTTTGGGTTTACCGCATCAAGAGTCATACTTGCACAACAAAAACTCATTATTAAAATTATATATTTCATACAAACCTTTTTTAAAACTAAAAAATTATTAAAACAAAAAGAGCCGACATTATATCGGCTCTTTTTGTTTATGACAAGATAAAG
>CAZJPB010000006.1:0-7513 GCA_964547785.1 uncultured Pseudomonadota bacterium
TTTGACTCGGCATCATCTATATTTCGTCCATTTTGATCAAAAGAAATAAGCTTGCAAGCAATGTAAAGTGTTGTTTTTTCAAAAGAAAGTTTTTTATCAGGCAATGCTCCAACCAAAGCTCCGACATAGGCTAATGGCTCAGCTGTCGCGCCAAATTCTTCTTTGAGCCCGCGATGAAGCGTATCCAAAGGCGTTTCGTTATCTTCCATTGTTTCGCGCATCAAAATATAAATGTCTTTGTGTCCAAAAATTTCTTTAAAATAATGGCACGCTATTTCTTTTTTTTGATTACACAAAACTGCGCCGACAGAAAGATGATAAGGCTGATTTTGGCTTGCCTGGAAAAATGGTTTATGCATTTTTTTAAAAAACCCCGAAAGAATCAAAAAAACAAGGATGACGCAAGAGAAACTAATGCTAATTTTTTTAGTCATAAAAATATGTTTGCTGGAATTTGGTTGCGGGGGTTGGATTCGAACCAACGACCTTTGGGTTATGAGCCCAACGAGCTACCAGGCTGCTCTACCCCGCGATCTATTGTTTAATGATAGCAGCACCTTTAGCATTGTCAATCAACATGCTGATTATTTTTTTTGGAAAACCTTAATGATAGCGCTTTATGCTTCTTATACTCATCTTTTTAGCCTCTCAAAATACTGATCTAGAGAGCGATACGACAATGCTTCTTGCAAATGCTGGACGTCAATAATTTCTTTTTGATCAATATCAGCTATGGTTCGCGCGACTTTGAGGACTTTATGATAACCACGCATGCTTAAATGCAACTGCTCAAATATTTTTTTAATCAAAACTTGAGCCTCATCAGTTAAAACACAAAATGCATCAACATCATCAGAATTCATCGTCGCATTGCGCTTAATGCTTGAAGAAAATCGCTCTTTTTGTATGCGAGCAACAGCATCAACCTGTACTTTCATCTGAGCAGAAGAAGTTGTTTTTTTAGTATCTTTAAGCGCATCAAATTCAATTGATGGAACGTAAATTTGCAAATCAATACGATCCAATAATGGTCCAGAGAGTTTTTCTAAATATCGAGAAATTTGCAAAGGCTGACAACTACATTTTCTTTTTTTATCTCCATAAAACCCGCACGGACAAGGATTTAAAGCTGCAATTAATAAAAATGCTGCTGGAAATGTTAATGATTGTTGTGCACGCGAAATCGAAACTTCTTTATTTTCGATAGGTTGCCGCAAAGCTTCTAAAGTTGCTCGTTTAAATTCTGTTAATTCGTCAAGAAACAATATGCCATGATGCGCTAAACTGACTTCGCCAGGTTGCGGAAACGAGCCACCACCAACCAATCCCGCTTGAGAAATAGTATGATGTGGTCCACGAAATTGTCTTTGATGAATTAAAGATTTTCCATGCAACTTACCGCTAATTGAATAAATTTTGCTTGTTTCTAAAATTTCTTCAAAATCCATGTCTGGCATAATCGTTGCCAGTCTTTTTGCAAGCATCGTTTTACCTGCTCCTGGAGATCCGATAAAAAGAATATTATGATTGCCAGCAGCGGCGATCAACAATGCTCTCTTTGCAACTTCTTGCCCTTTGACTTGCGAAAAATCATGTTCATGCAATTCTTTTTCTTTTGCAATAGCAAGAGGTTGCGTTGGAAGTATGATAGTTTCGTGTTTTAAAAATGCGATCAATTCAACTAAATGATCAACTCCAATTACTTCTAAATCTTTAATAAAAGCGGCTTCTTGCGCATTTACTTTTGGCAAAATAATTCGTGACTTTCCTAATTTTTTAGCATCATACGCTATTGCAAGAGCACCTTTTAAAGGTTTGATTGAACCATCGAGCGAAAGCTCTCCTAAAAAAATAGTTTCTTGCAAAAAATCTTCCTGCAACAAAATCAATTTAGAAGCTTGCAAAATTCCTATCGCAATTGGCAAATCAAAAAGTGTTCCTTCTTTTTTTAAATCTGCTGGCGCAAGATTCACCGTAATTTTTCGATCAGGAAGACTAATTCCGCAGTTTTTCAAGCCTGTTTGCACTCGTTGACGACTCTCTTTTATCGCAGCATCAGGCAATCCAACGATAAAAAAGTTTACCATTCCAAAAGAAATATCAACTTCAACTTCAACGATATACGCATCAACGCCAACAATGGTCGCTGAAAAAATTTTTGTATGCATTAAGATCCCCCCTTGTGCATATTGTAATGCATTATCTATAGCATACATTGATCATTTTGTGAAATATCGCATCCTTACAGATGGCGCTTTTTAAAAATTAGCTTATAATTATTTTTTCATTGAATATGTAATGATCATACACAAAAGGAGTGACGGTGTTTATATCGCGCATACTACTTTTTTTCTTATTCATATGCTCTTTTAAAACATATGCACCTGTTTTATTGCAGGCAGATGGAACAAAAGGAACGAATACTTTTTCTTCAAAAGTTTCTGCTCATGCTACCGACGACGATCCTTACAAATCTTTTTTATACATCGGACAACAGAGCGCTACCATCCCTGCAAACATTAACAACAACCAAGCATCATATGCCATCAGCGTCGCGTCGGAAGGATTCGACGATATTTATCCTTATGCTCCTGAAAAAGTTCGTTTAAATGGCATCGCAGATCAAGCAAATCCTCTTTTTGGTCAAAAAATTTCATTGATGGGATTGTTGCAACGAACACCTTTTGTCGTAACAAATGATTCCCCTACAAATCTGTATTGGAATGTTTCTCGTGTTTCTGCAAGTCCATTTGATGTTTTTTCTGTTTCAAACATTGTTGATGCAACAGGCGCAGTAACTAGTGGCATCAAAGCAGTTGCTGGTGCAGCGGTACACGAAGATTCAGGAACCTATCGCATTAGAGGAAATTATATTTTTGCAGCGGTCGCACCTAATGGTGGAATATTCGGCGCTCTTAATTCTGGCATCGCTTTAATTGCACCGGGGCCAAGTCAACTTGTGCAAGCTCCTGCGGTAACTGGAAGCGATCTTATTCGATCTGTACCTTTAGATGGCACACAAAGTTTTGTAAAAGTTCGAAACAACGCAACCATTTCTGCAACACCTATCGATATGTATTACGACACAACATTGCAACGACTCTATATTGTATATCAAGGAGTTGCTGCAAATAATGGCGGCTGTCGCGGAATTGTAATGGGTTATGTGAATCAAATTGCAACACCTGGCCCTGGAGTTGGCAGCATTACGTATACCAATTCATTAACACTTACCGATTATGCACCTGCAGCTGCATATATTAATACTGCGCAAGCATATGTTGGTGGCGTTGAAGAAGGTGGATCTGGACTTTCTTATACCTTAACAATTTCTAAATTCAGAACTCTGCACACAAGTATAGGATACAGTTATGGAATTTTAGTTGGCTCTTCTAACAATGCTGTATATCCTGCAAATCGCTCTGTATTTGCAATTCCTTTAGTTAATAAATCAGTAAACCCTGCAAATGCGACGTGGCCACTAGACCCTGAACACGGAACCCTTGCAAGCAAAATTATTAATCCAGGGGTCAATGCTACACCATTTTTTAACGCAAACGATACGTGCCTTCCCTATTACGGTCGAGGATTTCAGACTCCTGCGACAACTATTGCAGATCTAACACTGCAAGCAGATTTACAAGCAAGAGTTGGCAATGCAAGCGCTCCAGGCGTTATTACCGATATGGTTACGTTTAAAGATACCGTATATGTTTCTTGCTTAGAAGGCGCTACCGAAGCTGCTGGTCTTTTTAGTTCACAAGCATTATTCGATGCCTACGGCGTTATTAAAGGATGGACAAATTGGCAGAGAGTAACGTGTCCCATCAACACAGGCTCATCTATTTACGGCATTGGCTATCAGCCAAGTCTTGGAAAATTTTTTACGATGGAAGGAACAACGGCTGATACGATTGATAGTGTTGCAACGACAACCTGGAGCTCACATAAAAATGATGGCTTTTTAGGAGGCACAGCAACTGATGCTTCTGTTGGATTTATTGAACTTATTTCATCACAATTTTCAGCAAGCACCTACGGCATGCAAGGGTTATTCGATTTTCCTGCAAACACAAATGGCTTTGCCAGTGCACCTAATCGACTTTCTTGCATGGTTTTTACTGGTTATAAAAAAATTGTCATCGCACAAACAGGCGCTGATACTGCTGGAGGAATCTTTACGCCAGATCGTGGTAATTTTTCAACAAACATGCAAACAAGTTCTAATGGCTCAGTCACAACTCCTGGAGCTGGAGCACGCATTATCTCTGTTACTGGCGGGATTTTGAATGATCTTGGTGCGATTACAAGCGCTGTCGTGGTGAATGATGGCGTTGCAAATGCATATCTTGTTGTTGCAGGTGTTGGCGGCGTAGCTGTCTTGCGACCAGGATGGACAACTGCGGGCTTACAAAAAAACTTTTCGAACCTTCCTGCATCATCATTTGCAAACATAGGAACGTATAAAAATGTTAGAAAATTACTCAGCGACGGCGCTAATCTTTATGTTTTAACTAACGAAACGCTCGATCGCATTTCTGCAACACAACTATCTGGAGCTATTACTCCAACAACTTTAGCAACACCTCAATCGACAGGATTTCCTTTTTCACACTTTTCTGATGTTGTAATTTCTGCAAAAATTGCACTGCTTGCAACGAGCCAAGGATTATTCAGGAATGCAAATGGGACTGATATCGCAACAAACAATTTGGCTGCGCTTTCTTGGAACAAACTAACACTTGGAGAATCTTGCGAAAGCGTTACGCGCCTTGTCCCTTTTTCTACAACAGGATTGGCAGAAGATTTTTCTGGATCAAGCGCTGGAGGAGGAGCAACTGCTGGCGGAACTGTGTATGTTTTAGCCTCATCAGTAAGCCTAGGATTGTCATCTGTCTATCGCATTGCCGTCAAAGATACGCGTGCTGGTAATGTTATTGATGCTACAACGGCAAGCGTTATTCAAGAATATTTTGTACAAAGAAACACAAGTGCTTTTGTCGCTCTTGGCGCCTATAGAAATTTCTTTTTTACGAATGGATCACTGCAAACAGATTCTCGATCGCTCTACGAAAATCAAGAAGCAGTGTTCGAAGCGCTTCCTGCATATTTACGATCGGGAACAATTTTTTATCCTACACGTGCAACAATACCTATTCAGGCGGATATTACCTATAGTATAACAATCGGAAATCTTTTAAAAAACAGCGGACTAGGATCGCTCATTTTACCAACTAATGATGGAATGCGAGTACTTGGATGACAAAACATAAATCACTAAAAATTATATGTTCTTTTGTAATGTTATTTTTTATAAGTAAACAAAGTTTTTCTTTTTTACCTATCAATCTTTTAAATGGATTTGATCCAAACTTAACTCCGGTAAAAAAACCTGGCGAGCGCTTGCAATTCACCTTTAACGGCGCAACCACTTTTTCGATCACTGCAAATAATGGACTTGATCAAAATGTGAATCCTTTGCAACGATCTTTTCAGACGCAAGATGCACTTGCAATGCTCAAAGGATTTGCTCCAAGCACTGAACAAGCGCAGTTAGGACAACTAGTCAACGTAAATGATGATGATGGTATTCGTGGCCATTTTAAGGTAACTGGTGATTTAAAAATTCCATTTTTTGGAACTTTTTTAGTTCATTATTATTGCAATCATGGAATTTGGGTCGGCGCATCTTTGCCTATTTTGTGCGCAAAAGTTAAAAATGTGCAATGGAAAGACTTAACACAAAACTTTACACTCGATGATGCATTAACACATCAATACATTACTAATGATTTAGAAAATACTGTTTTTAGATTAGGCAATGGCCTTAAAATTGGCGACTGGAGCAACACAGGAATCGGCAATATTGAATTACGATCAGGATGGCGCGGATATTTTGCGCAA
Organism: uncultured Pseudomonadota bacterium; assembly: GCA_964547785.1. GTDB lineage: Bacteria > Babelota > Babeliae > Babelales > CAIQNR01 > CANNBR01. Next base: position 5,905 of record CAZJPB010000006.1, read on the forward strand.
GAAAAAACATGGCTCAAACAAGTAATGGTGAGCGCTTGGGCTGGCGTTGTGTTGCCTACCGATAGTCGTCGTAACGAAGATTATGCAGTCTCATTTGATTTTGGAACTGGCGGTGCCTTTGCAATACCTTTTGGTGGCGATCTTGCTTTATGTTTCAAAAATCAATTTTGGCTTGGCGTTAACTTAATTTTTTTCCAAACATTTAATCATACTTCTATGCGACGCATTCAAACAGATATCAATCAAACCGATCTTCTATTGCTGCAACTTGCAAAGGTTCGCAGACAATTTGGATTCATTCAAAAATATAATCTCTATTTTGAACCAATTATTTATAAAGGATTTTCGCTACGATTTGCGTATGAACACATCAAAGAAAACGAAACTAAAATCTATGTTCTATCAGAATCGTTTTCTAATACAATCGCTAATTCTAATTTCAGTTTAGATGAGCGAACTATTAATGATTTTATTATCGAAGCAAAATTTTGTTTTGATAAAGGGCCGCAGGGAATTATTTTTGGAAAAATGCCGACAGGAGGAAAAAGATCTTTCCAAGTCCCCCTCATCGGCTTTCAGATCAATTTAGATTTTTAACACTTTGGAAAATAATCATTTGCCATGAGAGTCCAAAAACCTACACCCATAAACACAAGCCCTGTTATAACATTGTTTTTTGCTTGCTTCAGTTGGCGATCAATTACTCGCGGATCTAGAGCTGTTCCAATACCATACAGGACAAGCCCTGCTCCAAATGCTTCACTCGCAAACGCAAACATATTTGTATCTATACGATCATTATCAGTATTACATAAACGATCATAACTTTGCGATGCTTGCGCTAAAAAACAACTCATTAACACACAAATAAAAAAACTCTTTTTTATATTCATAATCACCTAACTATTTATTTGAATTTATTACAAACTTTTACATTATTGTATCTACTTCAGAAATTAACTAAAAATTCAAATAAACGCAACTCAACGTAGGTTTTTTAACATTTTGGAGTAATATATTCCATTACTGTAATCAATCCAGCTAAAGCCATAAAACCCATTCCTGAAATAACATCAATTTTTGCTCTATAAAGCTGATGCCTAGTTGCTTTTGGATCTACTGCTGCAGACATGCCTTTAGCAAATAATAACCCTCCAACTCCTGCAGATGTTCCTATAGCAAAGTAGATATTCTGATCTACGCATGGATTACTTTGATCCTGTCCTGCTTGTATCGCAAAAGAACTCACGAATAAACATATTAAAAAACTATTTTTTATATTCATAATTACCTCTATTTATTCGAATCTTGGCACATTGCATACATTGATACAGAAGCAATTAACAAAACGCTGCCATCAACTATACTTTCAAGCCCTTGTCTTCTTATTATTGCATTTCGCGCTACATCTTGCTCAGTTCTTGGATTACTCAACAAAGAATATGTAATATTTACAAACCCTCCAAACACTTGGCCTGCCGCAAAACCAGCAGAAAATGTTGATAACGGTGATGCAATTAGACAAACCGTCCCTGTATCAGCAGATTTAATAGCAGAACTCACGAATAAACATATTAAAAAACTATTTTTTATATTCATAATTACCTCT
>CAZJPB010000006.1:7613-20694 GCA_964547785.1 uncultured Pseudomonadota bacterium
AGAACTCACGAATAAACATATTAAAAAACTATTTTTTATATTCATAATTACCTCTATTTATTCGAATCTTGGCACATTGCATACATTGATACAGAAGCAATTAACAAAACGCTGCCATCAACTATACTTTCAAGCCCTTGTCTTCTTATTATTGCATTTCGCGCTACATCTTGCTCAGTTCTTGGATTACTCAACAAAGAATATGTAATATTTACAAACCCTCCAAACACTTGGCCTGCCGCAAAACCAGCAGAAAATGTTGATAACGGTGATGCAATTAGACAAACCGTCCCTGTATCAGCAGATTTAATAGCAGAACTCACGAATAAACATATTAAAAAACTATTTTTTATATTCATAATTACCTTTCTATTTTATTCGGATCTTGGCATATAAGACTATCAAGACATCCAACTACTGTTAATAGTGCTCCTTGCATCATCAAACGCGCTGCTATATTTCTTTTTTCTACAGAATTATTTACACCAGCCAAACTTTGACCTAAACGATAAAAACCTGCTCCTAATTGCAAAGCACCTGCAACAAAACATGCTTCTGACAAACCACGATGAATTTTGCAAGCTTCTTCTGACAATGGCAAACTTGCTTTTATTGCAAAAGAACTCACGAATAAACATATTAAAAAACTATTTTTTATGTTCATAATTACCTTTCTATTTTATTCGGATCTTGGCACAATGCATACATTGATAGAGCAAAAGTTGTATACAAAGCACCATTAGCCATATACGCCAATCCTGCAGCTCTACTTTCTTGAATTTTTAACAACTCTCGATGACTTCTAGGAACATCAACATAAGATTTAACAACTTTGTAACATCCTATAGCAAATTCTGTTAAAGCAAATTGTGTCGCAAAATTAAGTACCGGAATTGCCAATGAACAGAATTCTGCTTTATTAGCAGATTTAATCGCAACAAAGTTTATCGCGCAAAATAAAAATATAATTTTTATTTTCATGTTTTTACTTTGCAATGTTTGTAGAATCAGGAAAAAATACTCCTAAATTATTAGCAACAAAAAAACTTGCTGCCGTAACCAGACCACATGCAGAAAATACAATTGCATGTCGCGCATCTTTTCTAACAATAGGATCTCGATGAAAAAGATTTGGCGTCTCAATTACCATAGCTGTTGCACAAGCTATTCCTATTGGAAGTTCAAAACCAACAGTAAGCGGTTTATAGTCTTTAGTATGACCTACTGTCACCATGTGGCAATCATCTTGTTGCATTGATTGTATATTCGTACTCATTAAAAAAATCATGAAAAACATAGTTTTACAATTCATATTTTTTTTCCTTTACTAATTTATTTTTATAAAAAATTAAAATTCTATTTTAACGCTGCAATAACTGCGTTGCAAGAAAGTCTTCGATCAACAACAATCTATTATATTTTGCCATATACTGACTGTGAGCTCCTCCTCCAATTTGTATTTGACCAGAACTCGTTCCTACCGTTAAATCCGCAAGAAACGTATCTTCTGTTTCTGACTGACTTCCTTTGATAATGGTGTTAAGTCCAGATGATTGAGCAAACAAAATCGCTTCTAAAAGTTCAGAGATTGTTGAGTACTCCATGCTATTAATAATCGATGCATTCACTAATCGCTCTGCATGCAAACCTTGCAATAAGGTCGCATTATGAATAAAACCATCATTGCTTGCAATTTGAACAGAGCTTCCTAAACTTTCAAAAAGTTTTTTATTCCCTTGAATATCATGCCAAGATAAAGCATTTTCGAATGAATAAACAGGATATTTTTCAACCAACATTTGATAAAAATTAATTAACGCATCACTTGAAAATTCTTTATTACGCCAAAGATATAATTCTTTTTTTTGATCATAAAAAGAATGCGCTTTGATATCAAAACCAATCACAAAAAAATTTTCTAATTCTGCCTCTTGCAGCGTTTTTTTTAAAATATCTAGAGGCTCAAAAAAAGAATCATACACAAACGAAATCGCGCCATCAGCTGTAATAGTAAACTTTTTTTGCAATGCTATCAGTTGTTTTTTATAGTCATCAAAAATCGTTAATCCATATTCTAAAGCCGTTTTAAAATTTTGAGCACCGACAGGAACGACAAAAATTGAACTGCATGGAAATTCTGCACTTGATGCAAGCCCTTCATTCACGATCGTCATCAAAGGAAAAGGTAAAGAAACTGAATGTGAATCCTGCAATTGTGCAATCACCTCGAATAACTCTATATCTTGCGCTACTGCTTGAGCTTTGCAAACGGCCATACTGACTGCAAGGGTAACATTGGCGCCTAAGGTTGTGCGTTCCGTTGTTCCATCAAGTTCAGAAAGAACAGCATCAATTACAAAAAGATCTGGCTCTTTTCCTAGCAACGCTGGCGCTATTAACGTATCAATATGCATGACTGCTTTTTGCATACCTTTGCCATTATAACGAGACCCACCATCGTAACAAACAAAATAACCTTCTTGCTCCATTGTCTCATCTATGGGCAATATAGCCGACACTTGTTTTTCATTTTCTAAAACAATATCGCAACAAAGAGTCGGTTCTCCAGACGCTGTAAAAACTTCGCGCCCTACTATACGATTAATTTTCACCACTGCTCCTTTTTTTATTTTTTATCTTTATTGTGACCTTCTTTAGATAAAGCAGCAATAGAAATACCATATTCTTTTAAAACTGAAGGCGTTATTGGAGTCGGTGATTGCATCATTGCATCATATCCTTTTTGTGTTTTTGGAAACGCTATGACTTCACGAATAGAAGGAGCACCACACAAAATCATCAAAAGCCTATCTAATCCAAGCGCTATGCCTCCAGAAGGCGGAAACCCATATTCCTGTGCTTCTAAGAAAAAACCAAATTTTGCTTGAATTTCTTCCTGAGAAAGACCTAATATTTCAAAAATTTTATGCTGCATTTTTTTATCATAAATACGTATAGAACCACCACCAATTTCAGATCCATTACAAACTAAATCATATGCCTGAGCCTTCATCTGCCCTGGCTCCAAATTTTCCCAACCTTCTTGTGGAGCTGTAAATGGATGGTGTGCAGATTTCCATTCTCCCTCTTTTTCTCCTTTTTCAAAAAGCGGAAAATCGACAATCCATGCAAAACTTAACGTATTAATTGGAATCAAATCAAGATGAGCAGCAAATATATTTCTTAATTTTCCAAGAATAGTCCATGCCTCTTCGTATGCTCCAGCAACAATAAATATGGTATCGCCAAGCGTAAGATCTGGCATAATTTTTTTGCATTGTTCAAAAATATCACTCGGTAAAAACTTAGCGGCAGGAGAATCTATTTTTCCATCATGAGAAAAATGAATATACAAAAGTCCTTTAGAACCTAATTGCTGAGCTTTTTGAACCCAAGATTCTAGCTCTGATCTTGTAAATCTTTTTTCAACACGCAAAGCACCAATTTTACCACCTTGCACAAGTACTGATTCTAAAAATGTTAATTTTGTTTCTTTAAAAAGAGAACTAACATCAAAAATGGTCATTCCATAACGCAGATCCGGTTTATCCGACCCAAATTTATTAAAAGCTTCAGCATAAGAAATCATTAAAAATGGCAACTTAAGTTCAATCTTAAATAATTCTTTAAAAAGAAATTCCAACATTTGTTCAATAACATCACAAATATTATCCGCTTCAACAAAAGACATTTCTAAATCTAATTGTGTAAATTCTGGCTGACGATCTGCACGCAAATCTTCATCTCTAAAACAACGCGCTATCTGAAAATAACGATCCAAGCCTGCTGCCATTAAAAGCTGTTTATAAATTTGTGGCGATTGCGGTAACGCATAAAAATTCCCCGGATAAATTCTGCTAGGAACCAAAAATTCACGCGCACCGCCAGGAGTGTTTTTGGTAAGCAAAGGAGTTTCGATTTCTAAAAAAGCATGTTCTATTAAAAATTTACGCATCATGAAAAATATCATCGATCTCATCGCTACATTTTGTTGCATAACATTTCTTCGCAAATCTAAATAACGATATTTAAGCCTTAATTCTTCATCAATATCATCTTCATCTAAAGAAAATGGTAATGTTTTTGAAGTATTAAAAATTTCAAGAACATTAGCTTGTATCTCTATTGTTCCTGTTTGCATGGCATCATTAATACGACCTTCTGGCCTTGCAAGCACAATTCCTTCAACCGCTATAACAAATTCTGATCGTAAAGATTCGGCACGTTCATGAATTTCTTTGCCATTTTTTGAATCAAAAACAACTTGCACAACTCCTGTGCGATCACGAACATCTACAAAAATAAGTCCGCCATGATCCCTTCTGTTTGCAACCCATCCATTAATAATAATTACTTCGCCAATAAGTTTTTCTTGAACTTCGCCACAAGTATGAGTGCGAATTAATAGAGCCATTTTTACGATCCTTAAAAATTTTTATTCGATTATTTTTTATAACAAAAGCTAACAATCGTACTTTACAAATAATTTTTTAATTTAACAAAAAATAAAGTAGTAAAAATTTACTACTTATTATTAAAAGAGATATCCTACAGCCATACTGACACTGTAAGCAGTATCACTACCAATTAAAGGTAAAGTGTCGGTCGAAGAACCTGCAGCTAGCGCTGAATCTAAAGCTTTTCTTTGATCACCATTTGTTGGTTTGCCTTCGATATCAATAAAATGTTGTCCAGGAACAAAGAGCGCTGCGCCAGCTGAAACAAACACATCGTCTGCTAAATCTGCTTTAAAATATATGTTCGCTTCAGTTCCTAAAAATCTATCCGCTAATCCTTCTATACTTTTACCAGTCGCCCTATCGAACATATTGCTTGCGATATCTTGCCAGTAACAAATTATATTTGGATTGATATTCCATTCACGCACAACATGTTGTGGAGCATAACTAATACCAGCACCCCAAAAACGCAAGTTGCTAAAGTTATCAACAACACCAGCATATTGATTGCCTGTGTTAACAAGCGAAAGTGGTCGAACGAATCCACTCAACATATTAAAAAAGCTTTGCACTCTTTTACCGCTATAAATTTCTTGGAACGGAATAAACGCATTATAATTTCCATCAACCGAAGGATCTAATGGATCAGCCAAGTTAGCATTAGGATTTTGATCACCAGTTGCTATGCCACCAGTAACGTTAAAAGCTAATTCTTTTGGAATCATCCAGAAACTCATATCCGCTAACACCATAAACCCACCAAATTTGGTCGTGTAAGGAAGACGATATCTCGTTACACTATTATATAAATTAGTTCCCGCAATTTGTTGACCATTTGATAAAGCGCCAGGAGTAACTGCATTAATAGCCTTTGTCTGAGTGGTATTCGATGGATCGTATACCACTTTATTTGCAGAAGTTGGTACAACAACTTTAGGATCTACATCGTAAATATCTGTATAAACAAATGTCGAAACACCTGACCTATTAATATTTTCAGTACGATTTCTATCCCAACCTCTAACATATTGATAACCAATATTTGTTGCACAATCAACACCAAATTCAAATCTATTTGAACTAAATTCAACTGCAAAACCGATGGTACTTAAATGCGCTTTTGAGTCACAAAAATATTCAACTTTTTGCTCTGCATCATGATACGACATAAAATATGGTTCAAAACTTAATTCCGTTCCTGTTACCTTATCGGCTACCGGCGTTATGACAAAATGCCCTGCTGTCACGAAAGTAATTTTTCCCGCACCTCGAACTTTAGGTTCTGCTGTTCCAAACGCTTTTGCTTGCGTTGGAAAATTTGTATCTGTAAGGCTCGTGCTCTTATTGTCTAATACAGAACAATAAAGATCATACTTCATAAGATCTTTTATTAATCCGCCACTCAATTTAACGCCCCAAGCATATTGGTCAACGGCGTTATCTTGGAAAAACCCAAGGGAAGCAGGATTAACAGCATACGCATCACCTAAAGCAATACCGCGACCAAGTTGGAAAGAAAATGAACCAATCGTAATATGCTGTGGCAAGATATTCGTCATTTTAAAAATATTGGTAAGATCAAGTTTAGTCCAAAGTTCTCTAACCCAAAGCATGTTCGGACCAATTTTGTGAAAATGATCATCTGGAATTGAATCAAGATTCTTAAGCCATGCAGCATCAGTTTTAATAACTTTATGATTACCCCATACAATTTTATTTCTGAAAGTAGCCTTAGAATCAACAAAATCACTAATTTTTGTCACAAACGAAAGGTTGATAACTGTTTGATTTGCCATCAAACTATCATGAATTTTACTATTAAATAAAGTCGCATTAAAATCACCAGCTATTTCATTCTCTATTTTTCCTGTGATAGCAAACTCGATTTCATCGGTCTTATAGAAAATTTTAGGCTTAGATTGTACTTCTAAAGGTACTATTGCGCAGATGGCAAAAAATAAAAATAATTTTTGATATAATTTCATGATATCTTCTTTAAGAAATTAAAAGTTTAAAAAACGCTTCTGAGTCATGTTATTGATGCATCTAAAATGAATAGAATTTTAAAGACTTAAAAAAAAATGTCAAAATTAAAAAATGTTTTTTGCCTGCGAATACCGGCAATGAATCGATATTTCCATTTTCTTACTATAAAAAAGGCTGAACATGTCATTAAAAAAAAGACCCCTTTTGGGCGCACATATGTCTATTGCAAAAGGACTTTCTGAAGCTCTTATAGAAGGTTCCTCAATTGGTTGCACGACCATTCAAATATTTACAAAAAATAATCGCCGCTGGGATGCAAAAGAACCATCGCCAGAAGTTATTGATGCTTTTAAAAAAACCCAAAAATCTACGGGTATCGATCCTGTCGTTGCTCATGCAAGCTATCTTATTAATCTTGGATCTCCTGACCCAGAGCTTTATAAAAAATCAATTAACGGACTTATCCAAGAACTTTCTTTTTGTGAAAAAATGAATATTCCTTATCTTGTTTTGCATCCAGGATCATATACTAATGGAACGCCAGAACAAGCTCTTGCAAGCATTTCGCAAGGCATTCAAAAAGCATTAACAGCCGTTCCTGGCTCTTGCATGATTTTGCTCGAAACTATGGCTGGACAAGGAACGGTTGTTGGTAAAAATTTTTCAGAATTACACCAAATTTACGCTAAAATACACGATCGTAGTCGAGTAGGAATTTGCCTTGATACCTGCCATATCTTTGCAGCAGGATACGAATTTAACACGAAAAAACTTTACGATGCTCTCTGGCAAGAATTTGACGCGACGCTTGGCCTTTCTTTATTAAAAGTCATTCATCTTAATGACTCTTTAAAGCCTTTGAAATCTTACGTTGACCGACACGAACACATAGGTTTTGGAAACGTAGGAATAACTGCATTTGAACTTTTAATGAATGATGAAAGATTTTTTGATATACCAAAGATTTTAGAAACGCCTAAAAAAAATAATGATGATGACTATAAAAATATGCAAAATCTTATTAGACTAATTGCTACGTAAAAAAGAAAAATGAGAAAGAAAAAGATTTTTCGAAAACTTAGCTTTTACTTTCCCATTTTTACGTGCAGTGTTTTTACCTAAACCACTTTAGTCTTAATTTTCTTATACTAAAGGAGAATTACTTGTAAAACATAACCCATTTTGTTGCAATACATACAAAAAGCAACAGAAATTTACCGCAACAAAACAAAAGCAACAATCGTTGCAGTTTTTATATTTTCGAAAAAACCTTGTTTTTTTTTTGCGATTTTTTAAAAAAAAGAGCTTACTTTTAGTCTTTTTTTAAAGAAATATGATGAGATTCCAAAAAATCAATTCTGTTGCTAAGGAAAAAAGCAACAATATGTTATTTTTAACCAAAAAAGCAACAAATAGTCCAGTAACCCCTAAAATATTGATCGCGCAAAAGGTTACTGTTAATATTTTTTTTAAACTCCATCCAGCTTTTTTAAAATAACAGATAAAATGATGCGGACTTCCATAGTAAAAAGGAATTCTTTTACTGGTTCTAATAATAATCAGAGAAACAATTTCGTTTAAAAGCAGTGCGTAGAAAAAAAATGGTACAAAAAAATCAACAACATGCGCAGTGTTTTGCCAACCAAAGCCTAAAAAAGGGAAAGTGCTTAAAAATCCTCCTATTAAAAGTGACCCTGCATCGCCTAAAAAAATCGTTGCTTTAGGTTTATTGTATAAAAAAAATGCAACCAACATTCCTAAAAAATTAAATAATAAAAATAAATAGGCAAAATCTTGCTTTAAAAAACAAAGAATAATTAAAAATAACGTTATGCCAAAGCTCATAACCGTTAATAATCCATCCATAATATCAACAAGATTTGCAGCATTCACGATCACCAATATCCAAAACAGACTGATCATAGCCGCAAAAAAATCTAATTGTTTAAGCGAAAAGTAAAAAGACAAAGATGGAAACAATGGTATAAAAGTAAAAGCCGTAAAGCATAATTTTGCTTTTAAAAACAAAAAACAGGCAAACAGCTGCCCTATAATTTTTTGTAAAGGTGAAATAACATATTTATCGTCTATTAAGCCCGTTAAAAAAAGAACAGTAAGACCTGCTACAAAAAAAATTAAATTAATATCACAATAAACAGTTGCGACAAAAGCAGGCAAAAAACCTAAATAAATTGCAAGTCCACCTAAGTACGGAGTTGGCAATGCATGTGTTTTTAAAGGCCCACGAGGAACATCAATAATATCATATTGTAACGCTATTAATCGAACATACGGAATTATGATTAAAAGACTTAAAAACGAAGCTATCGTTATTATGACGTGCGTAAAAAGAAACATAAAAAGCTCGCTTTTTTATTTTCCCCTAGCCCTTTTTTAATAATTTATATTTCTAAAAAGCATTCGACTCTATCATCTTGCTGCCAATCGACAAATCCATCGACCATAAATGCGCACTCAAAGCCTGTATGAACTTCTTTAACGCTCTTTTTATCTCTTTGAAGACTTTTAATTTTACCTTGGCCAACAACTTTTTTGCCTCGCCAAATGGTAACGGTGCCTTTGTCAGAAAATCTACCATCTCGAATATAAGAACCTGCAACAATGCCAAATTTCTTAATATCAAAAACTTTTAAAACAGTTGCTTCGCCTATTTTGGTAACAACTTTTTTAACTTCTTCATTCTTTTTTGCAAAATCTTCTAAAAATTCAAAAATACGATAAATAATATCAAATGTTTTTATAGATGAACCTGATTTTTTTGCATACAATAATGCGGCGTGATCAGCTTTAATGCCAAATCCAATAATGATTGCGCCTGTTGTTTCAGCAAGAATAACATCACTTTCCATGATATTACCGATTCCTGTATGAATTACAGAAAAGACATGTTTCACTTCTTTAGAAACTTTATCAATACCATCAACTAGAGCTTCTAAAGACGCATTCCCTTCAGCCTTAATAATCAAATTTGTAACCTTTTGATTTGACGATCCATGCGAAGCTAAGGGTCTATGAGTAGCATGCGCAGAAGAATCAGCTGATTTTAAAGCTTTATATTCTTTATCAGTAATCACCTGAAAAAGACTTCCTACTTCTGGCAATTCATCAAATCCTGCAACAACAACCGGTACCGATGGGCCTATTTTTTGTTGCAAAGCGCCATAAGAATCTTTAAGCGCAACAATTTTCCCATGCGTGCTTCCTGCTGAAAAATAATTGCCTACCGCAATAGTTCCGTGACGACAAATAACGGTTGCGGTAAATCCGCGCCCTTTTTCAACTTTTGATTCTAAGATATATCCTTGTCCTGGCTGATCTAATGCACCTTGCAACTCCATCATATGAGATTGCAAAATAACCATCTCTAAAAGATTATCAACGCCAGTCCCTTCTTTTGCAGAAATCGGAACGCAAATAACGCTTCCACCCCATTCTTCTGGCAAAAGCTCATATTGCGACAGCTGTCTTTTAACAACTTCTAATTTTGTCTTATCGACTTTATCGACCTTATTCATCGCAACAATAATAGGTATTTCTAGGGCTTTTAATGTTTTGATGCATTCAACGGTTTGAGGCATAATTCCATCATCTGCAGCAACAACAAGAATTGCTAAATCTGCAATATAAGCTCCGCGATAACGAACTTTAGAAAAAGCCGCGTGTCCAGGAGTATCAAGAAAGACAATATTCCCTTGCGGTGTTTGCGCTTCATAAGCACCTAAATGTTGCGTGATGCCACCTTTTTCACGAGCAACTACTCTCGTTTTTCTGATGTAATCAAGCAAGGTTGTTTTTCCATGATCAACATGGCCCATCACCACAACAATAGGCAAGCGCTCTTTACCAGAACCTGCTACACGCAAGCTTGCAGAAGAATCTTTATGCTTTACCAATGTTGGCTTTACTGTTGGAATTCCATACGTTTGCGCAAGCAAAGTTACTTGATCTGTCGATAGAGCATAATTTTTTGCACACACAAAGCCTAATCGTAAAAGTGTGACAATGACTTCGCTTACAGGTTTGCCTGTTTTTAAAGCAAAATCGCCAACAGTTATCGATTCCAAAACAAGAGGTTCTGCAGCAACAGAAGTTGTATTTTGAGCATATTCTTCTTTTTTAGGGATTGTTTTTTCAACAAAAACCTGTTGCTTTTTATTTTGAACTGTTTTTTTTATGTCTGATGAATGCACTGATGACCCTTCCTTGGCAGCGGTGGAAACAAAAAGTTCTTTTGGTTCCTGCGCAACAAGCTCAACGGAAGAAGTAACTTTTTTTTCTATTTTTTTTTCTACTAAATTATTCTTAACATACTTTTTTTCAAGCAAAATAAGCGCTTCTGGAGCAATAATAGACATATGACTTTTACACTCAAACCCTTGTTTTTGCAAAAAGATTAAAACATCCTTAGAAACAAGATCATGTAATTTTGCAAATTCATATACTCTCATACTCATTTTGCTACCTACTCAATTATTAATTTTTTAAAACTCCGCACGCAATTTCTTATCTAAGTCTTCTTTTTTGCCCTGAGCAAGCTCTATTTGAACACCGGAAAGCTCAGAAGCAAGGTTAATATTTTGACCCATTTTTCCAATAGCCAACGACCTTTGATCATCGTCGAGCCAAACAAGTGCACTCTTTTCATCATCAGAAATATCAATTCTGTTAATTTCAGCAGGCTTTAATGAGCTCTTTATAAATTGCTCTTTAACGTCAGTCCATGCAACAATATCAATTTTTTCAGAACCTAAATCTTTTAAAATTGGCTTTATTCTGACGCCATTAACACCAACGCATGTTCCAACTGGATCGATATTCGCATCGTAAGAAGTAACCGCTACTTTTGTTTTGTAACCAGCAACTCTTACAATTTTTTTAATTTCAACAAGCTGCTCAAAGACTTCAGGAATTTCTATTTCAAAAAGTTTCTTAACAAATTCCGCAGATGATCGATCTAAAATAAGCTGGTTTTCGTTTCTTGGTTGTTCTAAAACTTCTTTGAGCAAAGCTTTGATTGGAAAGTTCGGAGAATATTTTTCGCCAGGAACACTTAAAGATCTTGGTAAAAAAGCTAAATAATCTTGAATTTTTACCAAAACACCATTCTGCTCAACTTTATGAACAACACCTTGCAAAATCATGCCTTCTTTGTCTTTGAATTCATTGTACACTTCAAGCGCTTCGATTTCTTTTATTTTTTGAGCAATAACTTGTTTAGCTCTTAAAATTTCAATGCGCCCTATGCTTCCTTCGAAGGGAACCCATAAAAGTTCATCCAGCTCCGTGTTTTTTTCTATGTTGCGAGCTTTTCTTAAGCTTATTTCGGTATCATCATTTTCAACAGAAACAACAACTTTTTTTTCTGCTTCAACAAGAAGTTCGCCTGATTTTTTATCAACCTGAACACGTACATTAACCAACGGATAACGCTTTTGGTAGGCAGCTAACATGCCCTCACAAACAATGCTCGTTAAAACATCTTTTTCAAGACCTCTTTCTTCGACAAGGGCTTCGATTACATCAAAAAGTTTCACCAACTAATCCTAAACTTTGTGGGTTACTATAAACAGAAACAATAATTTTTAGATTTCTTAAGTGTAACACAAGAAAAGAAAATAGAAATGTTCAGTTTTAAGAAAGTGCATTTTTGCTTCGCTTATTATTATATATAATATTATATTAATTTGATAGTAATAGTCTCGGCCAAAAATGTGGATAACTTGCCCCTTTTTACTATCGATATATCGACCTAGAAATCATATTCGCTTTCAAAAAAAATGTGGATAACCTGTGGATAACCTGTGGATAACTTGTGGATAACTTCCATTTCGGCCTCCTAAAAAGCTTTTTCAAGCATATTTTTTTGATTGTGCTCATTAGATAGCACTTTCGAAGCCCCTAAAAAAGAGTGATTTTTTTAAAAAACAGAAGTTATCCACAAGTTATCCACAGGTTATCCACAGGTTATCCACATTCCAAATAGTCAGGAATGCTTTTCTGTAAATGTTTTTATAGAATTTTTTTATTGGCCATTTGTGTTTAACAGGGAAAATGCATAGCGAATGTCCTCGGCGAGCAAAGGAAGCTTTCTAGGGCTTCGCAAAATGTATGCAGGATGATAGGTGGCAATAACAACACTAGATCGATATAAATGCGCTTTGCCTCGCAACTTTGATATTGCTGTTGCTGTTTTTAATAAAGTGTGTGCAGCAAAAGAGCCTAACACACAAATAATTTTAGGGCCTATAATGCTTATTTGTTGATCTAGTAATGTTTTTTTGCATATTTCAGCTTCGATAACTTCGGGCAATCTGTTCTGTGGCGGGCGGCATTTTACAACATTCGTGATATATATTTTTTCTGAGTCAATGTTCAAAGAAGCAAAAATATTCGTTAATAGCTTTCCAGATCTGCCAACAAAAGGCAGTCCTAGTGCATCTTCTTCTTTGCCAGGAGCTTCGCCAATAAAAAGAATATCCGTATCTGGATTGCCTTTTCCAAAAACAACATTCGTTCTTTGCTCTGACAAAGGGCATAATCTGCACTGTGCAAAGGGAGCGTATAAAGCATTCAAAAGTTCAGTTTTAATTTCTTTTTTAGTCATAATAATAAGT
>CAZJPB010000006.1:20704-23023 GCA_964547785.1 uncultured Pseudomonadota bacterium
TTAACTTTAACCCTACGAGGGTATTAACCCTCGTAGGGTTTTATTTTTTTAAAAGAGATAGATACGTTTTTAAAAAAATAAACCAATCGTTTGATTGTGCAAACATTGTTTTTTTGTAAGAGCTGTGCATTGCATGTTCTGGAAAATAAATAGAGATGCCTTTTGCGTTTAAAAAGTTTTGTCCTGTCATGTTTTCATACACTGTTTCGTTCAATGCGCTTAATGCAACTGTTAATTCTTTTTGCAAAATTTCGCATTGTTTTGTTGCGTTTTCGTTATCAAAAGCAACAGATTGTATATGTTGTAAAAGATTTGTGTAAAAGTTGTGCAGATCGATATAATCAGTCTCATCAAAATGAATACATGAATGTTTGTTGCGACATGTTTTTATCAAAAGCAACATTTTTTTAGAACTGGCACTTTTGAGTAGTTCGACTAATAATTTAGAGATTCTATTAATTGAATTTTCTAGCGATTCAATGCGTTGCAAATCAATGCATGATTGCGTGAAATCTTTTACATGTTTATATTTTTTTGCGTATGCATGAACAAGGTGCGCGCTGAGTTCGTGAGGTTTTACGCAAGTGTAAGAAAAAGGGAAAAGCGCAAGTGAATAATCCCAGCCAGTTCCAGGCTCAACATCTTGAGATGCAACCATAAAATGTGCATATTTTTTAACAGAAATAGCAGTTTCGATCATTGCCATAAAACATGCATCAAATCCAATAATATCAAGTCTGTTTTGTGGACATAAGGTGCAAATATGACGCAAAACTTCAGTTAATTCTTCTTCGGTAATAAACGTGCCACTCACGTCATTAAAGCAAATGCCTTTGTAACCAGTTATTTTTTTTGTTACTGCAAAATGTGGAAATGTTAATAATGAAGTTTCTCTATTTTTAAAAAAATCATATGATCGTGAAATTAAAAAAAATTCTTCAGCTAATAAAAATGATCTTTGAAGGGGCTCTAATGCGCCCGTTCCATGATTCCATAAAATAAGCGCATAATGATCTGCTGGATAGTGTGTAATTGTATCGCAACAAAATTGCAACAAGCCTTGCGATACGCGCTCGGAATGAGACTTTATAGTTTTTTCAGAAAGTAGTTTTTTTGCATTTTTTTCTATATAAAAAGTTTCTGCAACAGTATGTTTTTTTTCGTTAAAATTATGTTGCACAATAATATTAATATGCTGATTGGATCCAACTTTTTGCATTTGTTTAATGTTGCGAGGAGCAAATATTCCAAGATCATTTGCCGCAGCCATATAAACCATAAAAGTCCATGATTTTTTTTCTTGAATAGCTTGATCAATTTGTGCATTAAAATTTTTAAAAATAAAAATGAGCAAAAGATATAAGAGTTTATTTTTATAACTTTTGCTCATCATTACATTTTTTTATAAAAGAAGATTAATAAAATTAATCCAAGCATTAGAAAGCGCAAATGGAGTTATAGGATACGTTGGATCAAGTTGTCCAAGTGGAAAATAAATAGAAAGTCCTCGAGCGCGTTTTAAATTTTTCCCTTCAACGTGACTAATCACGCAATTTTCAAGATGTTTACGTGCCTGCGTTATCGTTTGTTTGATGTTGTTTTTAAGGTGAGCACCTTCTGGAGCGAGATTTACATAATCCATGGTGTCAAAAATATTCGTTAAAAAATGGTCAAGATCGATATATGAAGGTTCTGAAAAATGTGTACATAATTTTTTTGAACGACTTGCTCTAATTGCATAAAACAGAGAATTTCCTTGCTGATATTGTAATGCTTCGATCATTAAATTACTAAATTCATGCAATGATTTTTCTAGCATTTTTGTTTTTTCTAAAGCAATCGCAGAGAGCGTGAAGTCATTGGTGATAGGCGTATAAGCTGCGCTGTATGCGGTAACGATGTGACGTGCAAATTCTTCTGGTGATAATGTTTGTGTCAAGAATGGTTTAAGAACTTCGTCATATTTCCATCCAGCGCCCATTTCTATTTCTTCTGAAAAGACTGCAATATCGGCGTATGGTTCAATAAGATTTGCAACTTCGAGCATTCCCATTAAACAGGCATCATAGCCAATGATGTCGATTTTTTTATGTAAATTAGTTTCGACGATCATGCGCAAAGCATAATCAAGTTTCTGATTTGTTAAAAATGAATTAAACGTGTCGCTAAAGCATATGCCTCGTAATTCTTCTGCTTTTTGTTGCAAGTAAGTGAGATAACTTATTGAACGATCTAATTCAAGCATGTTTGTTTGCGGATTAAAAATAAAAAGTTCTGAAGGATTAATGGTTCTGCCGCCAACACTATCGCAAATACCGC
>CAZJPB010000007.1:0-13301 GCA_964547785.1 uncultured Pseudomonadota bacterium
TTAGAGCATTACAATTAAAAAAATAATAATTATACAAAGTCGAAAGGTGTTTTTGTTTATGATGCAATTGTTCCCGGCGTTATTTGCTGCAGTTGGTATAGGAGGAATAAGTGTTCTTGTTCTTTTTGCTAAATTAAAGCGGCAAGATGGTGTAAATGAAAAAACTCAAAAAATTTCTGATGCTATTGCTCGTGGAGCGATGACATTCTTAGAAAAAGAATACAAAATAATTTTATGTGTTGTTGGCCTGATTGCGTGCGCAATTTATTACGCTTTTGGTTCAACAAGTGCATTGATTTTTGTTGCAAGCTCAGGATTGTCGTTGTTGACTGGATTTTTAGGGATGAAAGCAGCAACTTCTGCAAATGTTTTAACAACACTTGCTGCCCAAAAATCAGGCGAATCAGCAGCATTTTTAGTTGCATTTTTTGGTGGTGGCGTGATGGGATTTTCTGTTGCTACATTCGGTCTTTTTGGCATGACACTTGTGTTGTGTTATTACGCGCAGCATGAACATTTTGTGACAATTTTAACGTGCTTTGGTTTAGGAACGAGCATCGTTGCTTTTTTTGCTCGCATTGGCGGCGGAATTTTTACCAAATCTGCTGATGTTGGAGCTGATCTTGTTGGTAAAGTTGAAGCTGGTATTCCAGAAGATGATCCTCGCAATCCTGCAGTTATCGCTGATAATGTTGGAGATTGCGTAGGGGACACTGCTGGAATGGGCGCCGATATTTATGAATCATATGTGAGCGCGATGATTTCTTGTGTTATTTTGGGTATAGCGCTTCCTGATCAGACTGCTCAATATATTGTTTTGCCTTTAGTTCTTTCTGCGCTCGGGTTAGTAAGTTCTTTAGTTGGATTATTGTCTAATCTTTTTCTTAATCTTGGTTCTGCTGCAATGTTGCGTAATGCAACCTATGTTGCGATGGGATGCTTTTTGGCAAGTTCTTATTGGTATATAACAAGCCAGGGATTGCCGATTGGTATTTTTTATGTGTGCGTCATTGGCTGCCTGTCAGGAATTTTAATTGGATTGGTTACTGAATATTATACAGGAAGCACTCCCGTAGAAAAATTAGCGCAAAGCTCTGAATCTGGAGCAGCAACGAATATTATTTATGGATTATCAATTGGCATGGAATCTGTTTGCTTGCCTGTTGTATTGCTTGGAGCGAGCGTTTTAGCAGCGTATATTTATGGCGGACAAGGTCTATACGGCGTTGCGCTTGCTGCAGTAGCAATGCTTGCAACAGTTGGTATAACGATGACGGTTGATGGCTACGGTCCTATTGCAGATAATGCCGGTGGTATTGCAGAGATGGCAGGATTAGGAAAGTCCGTGCGTGCGATTACTGATAAATTAGATACATTAGGAAACACGACTGCAGCGATGGGAAAAGGGTTTGCGATTGGTTCAGCGTTATTAACAGCATTAGCATTGTTTTCTGCGTTTAGTCAAAGTGCAGGAATCGAAGGCTTGAATGCTTTTGATCCATGGGTTTTAATGGGAATGATTATTGGTGGCGCTATGCCATTCATGGTTTCAGCATTAACCATGCGTTCAGTAGGAAACACTGCATGGAAAATGGTGCAAGAAGTACGCAGACAATTTAAAGAAATTCCAGGACTTATGGAAGGTACAGCAGATCCTGATTATGAACGCTGTATTGCAATCAGTACGTATGCCGCATTGCGTGAAATGATTTTGCCTGGTGTGATAGCGATTTGTTTGCCTGTTATAGTCTATTATATGCTTGGTGTTCATGCATTAGGAGGCCTTTTAGTAGGCGCAACATTAACGGGTAATATGTTGGCATTGATGATGGCAAATGGTGGCGGTGCTTGGGATAATGCTAAGAAATATATCGAAGCAGGGAATTTAGGTGGCAAAGGTTCATCGGCGCATAAAGCTGCTGTTGTTGGCGATACAGTCGGCGATCCTTTCAAAGATACTTCAGGGCCTGCGATGAATATTTTAGTAAAATTAATGGCAATTGTTTCTTTGCTGCTTGTTGGACTTTGATAGTTAAAAATATGAAAAATGAGATCTGTAAAAAGGTCTCATTTTTTTATTAAAAACAAGATCACAAAATAGTATGCAGTTTTGCAACTTTTATATTCTGTGGTACCTTAAAAAGTAATTTTATAATTAAATATAATAATATCCTTCTATTTATTAAGGAAAGGGAGCATACAACAATGATGAATCACAAAAATAAAGTAAAAAGTTTTTATGGAGTAGCTGTTCTAGCGCTTGCATTGCTATCAGGATGTGATTGGTGTTGCAAGAAAAAAGGTTGCCAAAAAGATGCTTCTTCATCTGCAAATATGCAAGATGGAAAAACTGTTTTGTTGACGATTGATGGCAAATCAATGATTACCGTAGATCAGTTTAATGATTATTATAATCAGTTTCTTGCAGCAAATCCTCGTCTTCAAGGTATGATTCAATTTTTACCAAATGCAAAACAAGAAATTTTGAATGGTATGATTAACGAAGAGATCGTTGTTTATTGGGCAAAACAGAATAAAGTTGATCAAAACGCTGAATATCAAGCAGAACTTAAAAATGCAATGCGCATGGTTGAACGTGGATTAGCAGCTAAAAACTTTGAACAAACAATGGTTGGAAAAGTTGCGGTTACTGATGATGAAATTAAAGCTTACTATGATCAACACAAGGATCCAGAGCTGATTGTGACACCAGGTGGCGTTAAAGCAATGGGCGTAGAATTTGATAGCAATCTTAAAGCAACTGTGTTTTTAGATAGAGTTCGTGGCAAAGCAAATAACTTTAAAGCGTTAGCAGCAGAATCTAAATTTACGGTTCGTGATTTCGGTCCGATTAATGCTATGAGCTTTGATGTTGATAAAAATATTCAACAACAAGTTTCAGCGTTAAAAGGCTTCCCATCTATTATTATTGTAGAAACAGCTAATAAAAAATATTGGGTTGTCGCTGCATTAAGTAAAGAAGAAACAAAATACCGCAGTTTAGATGAAGTTCGTGATGGTGTAAAAGCTGCAATTGAACGTGAAAAACTTGCAAAAATATGGACAGATAAAATTAACGAATTAAAAAGCAAATATAGTATCGTAGAAAATAAGCCTAATTTTGAATCAGATAAAGCTGAAATGCCAACAACAAATATGCCATTATCTCAAGAAGAATTAGCATCTTTAACTTCACAAGTAGCAACAGCAGCTGAAAAAACAGCGTAAGATATTTTTGTTCTCGTAAAAAAGGGGCTTCTTTTTTTAAAGGAGCTCTTTTTTTTATGATAAACATAAAATTTTTAGTTTAAAAATATTGAGTAAAGATATCTTGCAACTCTTATAATTTTTTAAAAAGTTTTTTCTTCGATCGTCATCCTGAGGCGCGATCCAAGCGCCGTGAGGATCCAGAATTTATGAAGCATATTTTTTGGGTTGCTGTATCATCGCATCACGCTATAATACTTTTACAATTGATTTGATTATGTTATTTCATAAAAATAATAAAAGTTTGAAAAAATTTTCTACAATCATTAGCTTTTTAATTTCAGTAAATCCTGGATCCTCACGGCGCTTGGATCGCGCCTCAGGATGACGATCGAAGAGATAAAGATTTGTTTTGAAGTTGAAGATTTTAAATTATAAAATCAGTGATATGAGGATTCAGTGAAAATTTTTATGTTTGATTAGTAATTAAGGAGTTAAAATGAAAAGTATAAAAAAAAGTATCATATTATTAGGTTTCTGTTTTTGCTGTGCAACGGTAGTTGATGCCAAAAAAAAAGATGTTCAAACCACAGAAAAAACTAAATCTGCCAAGAAAAAACAGAAAAAAACAGAAAAAAATAATGGTGTAAAAAAACAAGAAACAATACAATCTAAAGATGCTACTTGCGATGCAAGCCTTCCAAAAGATTTAATCGATGTCAGTAAGATTGAAGTTATTATCTATGTTACGCCGCCAAGTCAGCCAGGATCAGATAAAGAGTTAGAAAGAGTTTCTGATATTATTATTTCAACGCTCGAAATTGATAGACCGACGATTGATGGCAGAAAGCGAACTTTAGAAGAACTTGTTTTTGATAAATTATTGGCGTTCGAAGCGATGTATGTCTATCGATTTGTGCTTCCTGATGAGGCTATTGATAAATATATTAATTCGATTAAAGAACAGAATCGTATTTCTGATGAACGATTGCGACAAATGTTTTTAGAGGCTGGCTATACGTACGAAGAGGCTCGAGAGCAATTTGCGATGGGTCAGTCGATAGATGCACTTTTAAATTTTAAGATTCGTTCTCGTTTGGTTGTGCCAGAAAAAGATATACGAGATTATTACGAAGCGCATCCTGAATACGAAGATGCTTCGTATCGTATTCAAAAAGGTTTTATTCCGGATGATTTTTTTACGCAAGATGAACTGAATGCTATGACTGATGAAGATTTAAAGAGTCCTATGATTACTTGGTCGATGCCCTATTGGATTTCGGAAGACGAAATGACTGATGAGCGCAAAGAAATCATTAAAAATATAAAAGAAAATCAGTGCGGGAAACCTGAAAAAATAACGGGCGGTTATGATATTACAAAAGTTCTTTCGGTTAAGTCTAAAACATTAAAAACGTTTGAAGAGCGTTATAAAAATATTGTGATGCAGTTGCAAGAGCCTCAATATTACAAAATGCTTGCTGATTTTAAAAAAGAACTTTTAGAAAAATATGAAATTATATACGTAAAATAAAGAAAGTAATTATGCAGAAAAAGATTTTAGTTGTGTTAAGTTTGTTACATTTTTCTTTTTGTAATGGTGCTCTAGAAGAACAAATGCCTGATGTCTGGAGATCTTTGTCACGTATTGATTTAAAACCTGCAGATCAGGCGATGCTGTATTGTTATTTAGCAGAAGATACAGCAGAAGGAAGAACTGAATATTTAAGGAGATTGTATGAAGCAGAATTTGACGTTTTGAAAGCAATAAAGCGACCTGGTGATTTTGAAAGAATGAAAGAGTTAATTAATATTCTTCAGAAACAATGGGATCTTGAAATTGCTGCAGAAGAAGAATTAGAAAAGCGATTAGAAAAACAAAGAGCAGAAGAACTTGTTGAAGCACAAAAACTTTTATCAGACATTCCTTTAACTCATAAAGATAAATCCTTGTTGTTTGGTTATTTTTCGCGTTCTGATCTTAAACGTGCTCAATATCTTTCAGCTTATAAGGAATGGTATGCCTCTACATTTCAAAGATTACAATATTTGCTTGATATGATTAAGCAAAAGCAGGAACCTAAGGTAACAGAGGAAGAACTGATATATGATCAGCAAGAAGAGTGTGTATATGCAAGACAAGAGCAAGAAAAATTTGATCGAGAAATAGAAGAGGCAACAATGGTGATAGAAAAAAAAGAACAAGAATTTTTTCATCAAATAGAGATTGCAAGAAGAGTGTTACACGCAAAGCAAGCAGCAAAAGAAGCAGTAAAAGAAACAAAAAGAATTGCTCTATCAAGAAACAAATCTTATTGTATTGTTGGTAAGTATGCTGCAAAAACGCTATAGCAAAACAAAAAAGCTATAGTATAAAATCGTCAGCATAGAAAAAAAGTTAATAATTTTTAAAAAAAATCTCGAATTCTGGATCCTTGCGTCACTTCGTTCCTGAGGATGACGAGAGTTATGGCATGTTTTTAAACACGATATTTTTTTAAGCTGATGGTGTTATGCTATAGCATTGAAAAATATGTAGTAAAAAGATTAATATTTTCTAAGTTGAAAGTGTTTGGCGATATTTATAAAGAAAATATTATGAAAAAAAAGGCTTTATTCTTTTTAAGTTTTGCACATTTTATGTCTTATGGTGCTGCTGGAGCTGCTGCTGATTTAAAAATTACTATGGCTGATGTGTGGAAAGCCTTATCGGATCAAGTAGTAAGCGATGCTAATAAGACTTTAATAGATTTTTATTTTTCACATTCTTTGACTGTGCGAAGTCAATTTTTAATAGCACTTATGAAATCGAGTGAAGCTGAATACAAAAGTCTGATGAATTTTATTAAAATTATTAATGAAAAATGGAATAGCAAAACAACAGAAGAAGCTGCAGAAGAAGAGCGCTTAGAGATTGAATATGCTCGTCCTGCAGGAAAACTTCCTGTTGAAAAAAAACCAAGAATAAAACCTGGTTGGGAATTTGTTCGAGTAGATGAGATAGAGACTGAGTTTGAAGTAATGCATCAAACAACAGAAGATCTTATGGCTTTAACTGCTGGCACAGGACTCAAAACAAGGTCTCAGATAAGTAAAGTGTGCGGGCCTTAATCAGATTCAGTTACTGTTTCAGATGCAGCGGCTTCGTAGAGCGCAAGAGCCTTTTGAACAAGCATATTTTTTTTATTTGCAGTCTCTGTTTTGTCTTGAAAGTATGCATTGAGCAATGTATTCAAATCTTTTTCTATAGTAACGCCGCGCCGTTTTTGCCGTTCGATAATCTGATACACGGGCGTTATAGAAACAAGATAATGTGCTTTTAGGCATGCCTGTTCAATCGATGGAATGTGTACGCAATCTTTAACGCCTGCTGGAATATGATATAAAATTTTTACAATAGCATGCGCAATGTTGGCAGCGGCTATTTTTTCTAATATAAGAGCTGTCTGTTCTTCGTACTTATCAGTTAGTGTTGCTTCGATTTGAATAAAGGGTCGTGTTGGCAGTTCTTTAAAAGTATGTATGGTTTTGTTGCGTTCTAAATGAACAATGCAAAATCCCTTTGTTTCTTTGCGTTCTCCAAAATCAACGCGATCAATCGATCCAGAATAGACGACTGCAGGATAGCCTGTTGGGTTTAAGTTTTGATAGCGATGTAAATGTCCAAGTGCGACGTAATCGAATGGTTCGATTGCAAGTTGCGAAGAAAAGAGTGTTGGGTCGGTACCATAAATAGCACGTTTTTCTGAGCCAGAAAAAATACCAGAAGCAACGGTTAAATGGCCTGCAAGAACTGATGGAATGGTTGGATCGCATTGTGCTGCAAGTGTTGTGATAATCGTTCCAAGCGCTTTAGTAATATAGTTTGTTACTTCATCAAAGGCTTCTGTCGTGGATCTTTTATTAAGGTTTACGGTGTTTCGTGTTGGCCAGGGTATTCCTGCAATTTGTACAGGGCCATGTTGTGTGTTAAGCACGAGTAATTCAGGTTTTGCAATGACATAGAATCCTTCAACAGGCAAATCGCCAAAAATTTCTAGACTATTTGCTTTTCCAAAACTTAAAGGATTGTCATGATTACCAACAATGATAACAACGGGAATGCGAGCGGCATGAAGTCGCAAAAAGCAGCGTAGTAATAATTTTTGTTGTGTTGGTGTTGGATTGGCTGTTTTATAGGCGTCTCCAGAAAAGAGAAAAAAATCAACTTTCTGTTCAAGAGCATAATCAATGCAAAGATTCAAAGATGTTTCAAAATCCGTAAGACGAGAATGAATTCCCGTCTTAGGATCTATTTTTCCATAATTTTCGACACCAAAATGAATATCGGCTGTATGAATAAAGGTAATCATGCAGATTCATTATTTTCGAAATTATCTACTTTGAATGCGCCTAAAAAAGGCAGGGCACTTTCTTTTTCTTCGTTAGTAGCATCTTTTGTAGTGCTTGGTTTTGCGTGACGCAGATTGCGTGCATAGTTTTCTTTATTTGTTTGTCGTTCGCGGGCAATAGCAAGAGCGTCTTCGGGAACATCTTTATTAATTGTTGAACCAGCGGCGACAAAAGCATGTTTTTTTATGGTGACTGGTGCAATGAGCGTGCTGTTGCTTCCTACAAAAACATCATCTTCTATAATGGTTTTGAATTTATCAGTGCCATTATAATTGCAGGTAATTGTTCCTGCGCCAACGTTAACTCGTTTTCCTAATTTTGTATCGCCGACGTACGCAAGATGTTTTATTTTTGTTTCTTGGCCAACGGTACTTTTTTTAATTTCTACAAAATTTCCAACGACAGCTTTTTCTTGCACGGTTGTTTTTTCGTGAATATGAGCAAAAGGTCCTACAGAAGCGAATGATTCTACGGTTGCATTCGTAATAATCGTATGAGAATGTACGGTTGCGTTATCGTGCAAAATACTATTTTTTATGATGGAAAATGCTGCTAAAGAACAATGTTTGCCAATTTTTGTGTTGCCTAAAATATGTACGCCCGAATCAATAAAAGTTCCCGATCCAATCGTAACATGCACATCTATTTGCACATTATGAGCGGTAGAAAAACGAACACCATTATCCATCCACTTTTGAATAATTTCAGATTTTTTAATTTGTTCTGCAGCCCATAATTCTTTGAAGGTATTAATGCCGCGGATCGTATCAAATGATGAAGAAATTGTTTCAACGTTTAATTTTTCATCGCTTGCTAACTTGACTAAATCAGTAATGTACCATTCTTTTGAAAGCGTGCTTTTTTGTAATTTAGGAATATTTGTTTCTAAAAAAGTCCGCTTTGCGATATAAATGCCAGCATTAATGCAGCAATGTTGTGCGCCATCATCTTTTAATTCTTTTGCTTCGATAATTTCGATAGAATCACTAGCTTTGATAACGCGACCATAACTTGCAGCACTTGGATCACAATTGTGAGCCGTTACAAAACTAATGGCAGCATCATGTTTTATATGTTTGTTGTACAATGATTGAATGATGTCAGCGCTGATTAAAGGCATGTCGCCATTCATAATAAGGATATGATCGCGATTCCAAGTTGATTGTGAACAGGCAATCGCGTGACCAGTTCCTAATTGTTCGGTTTGATGAATAAAGGTAACATCTTGAGAAAAATGTTTTGTTACTGTTTTTTCAACTAATTCTTTCTGAAAGCCAACAACCAAGGTTACCGGTAATTTTAAACTTACTAACAAACTTGTTGGATAAAGAATCATCTCCTGTCCGCAAATTTTTTCAACAAGTTTTGTTTTTCCTGTTTTAAAGCGCGATGACTTTCCAGCAGCAAGAATGACTGCTTGTACATTTTTTAACATGAGTTACTCCTTTATCGAAAAAGTATTTTTTAAATACATAACTGTTTTTTCTAGTTCAGGAAAATAGTCTGTTTTGATAGATACATAAATTCTATCAGCAACTTCTACATTGTATATATGAGAACTTTCGTTTTTGTCGGCAAGCATAGAAAGCCACAATTGATCATTCTGAATGATATGTGTTTTGTAGGCATATTTAAGAATGTCTTTTGGATAATAAAGCGGCTCTTCTTGTGTGGCAAAAGTAATGTGTATTGTTTTGCAGCATAATTCAAAGGTATATTTAAATCTTTGAATGGAAGAATCAATTTGAGCACGGCTTGCGCGTACAGGTTCATCGAGCGCTACTTTTAGATTTTCAAGAGCTTTGTCTAAAAATAAAAGTTTCTGAGTAATGATATCTACTTTGTAATCTTTATTTTCCATACATTATTTCTTTCGACGCATTTTTTAAATTTTAAAAATGGTACCATAACAAGATAGTAAGGTCTAAAAAACAAAAAATACATATCAAGAAGTGGCTAAACGAGCGCATAATGATTTGTAGGACCTCTTTTTTGCTTGACTAAGCGTTGTAAGTATCTAATCTAATGAGCCTATAGGTTTACATATACATACTGTATTTCTTGAAAAATTTAGGTAGCTATGATAAAAAAACAACTTTTGATAGGTGCGATGATAACTAGTGCAGTTACGTCTTTGCAAGGTATGGTTGCAGATAGTCGTTATTTCCCTTGGTATCCGCATGTTTATGATCGCAGTGTCGAACAAAGATCAATCGTACAGCCAAGTATTTTTTTTGTAACAGCAAATCATGCTCGTGGCGATGAGAGTAAAGAAAAAATTGGTATCCCCGAAATTTGGGGGGTCTACGATCAAAAGGCATTAAGTAATGCGATGGACATTGTTGGTTTAACGTCACCTTTGCTTGGCCAGTGGCAGATGCAGCGAGAAATTTTATGGGAAATGCAGGGTAAAATAAGAGGCCAAGGTTGTTTTTTAGAAGCTGAATATGGATCACGTCATGGCTGGTCGATAGGTGGATCAACAGGCATCATGCATGTTTCGTGCAATCAAAATTTTATCATTCCCGATCGAACGGTTAACGAAGTTGGATTAACTGTTGCTCAACAGCAAGAACTCGATCGTGAGCGACGTCAGATGAATGAGATGCTTGGATTCAAAAGTTCTCAGTGGTCAAAATCAGGTTTAATTGATACGGAATTGCATCTTCGTTACGGATTAGTAAAAGATTATTTTATGAAATGTCGCAAAGTTGATATGGGAATTTTTGTTGGCGGCATATTCCCTTCCGGCGAAAAACGTGATCCTGAGTATCCATTTTCTATCCCATTTGGTGGCAATGGTCACTGGGGTTTCTATGTTGGCTCAGAAGGCATGTTTGAATTAAAAGAAGATTGGAAATTATCATTGCGTTTGCAGGTTCAAAAGCGATTTGAAAAAACATATCAAAATCAAAGAATGTCGGTAAATAATGAATGGATAGGTCTTGGCGCATTATCAGGGCCACTAGAGATCGATCCAGGCGTTACCTTTATGTTCAGTCCAGCTTTTACTTTTGGCGATTTGCGCAATGGTTGGGGTGCTGGCGTACAATATGTGATAACAAATCACGCAGGAGATGTATGGACCGACATGAGAAAAGATCAAACGATCAAAACAACGCTTAATAGTCTTTATAAAAAATCTTCTTGGGTTGCTGAATATGTTATCGTAACGGTCTTTTATGATCATGATAGAAATATACAAGAAAAGCATGTGCATCCTGTTGTTCAGTTTGAATGGAATATTCCAGTACATCTTTTAGGAGCGGAAAAGATAAGTAAAACAAACTTATTGTCATTAGGGTTAGTCTTTCATTTTTAATATGTGGTGAGTTGTAAAGTGAGTATAAAAAGTTTTTTTTCTGCACGTCGTTTATTCAATTTTTTTTCAACAGATTTGGCAATTGATTTAGGAACGGCCAATACGGTTGTTTATGTTCCTGGTCGCGGTATTGTGCTTAATGAACCGACAGTTGTGGCGGTTCGAGCTGGTACTAATGAAGTGTTAGCAGCAGGCACAAAAGCAAAAGAGATGTTGGGTCGTACGCCAGAAAGTATTATTGCCTGTCGTCCGATGCGTGATGGCGTGATTGCAAATTTTGAATTAACAGAAAGTATGTTGCGTCATTTTATTCGTGCTGTGCATGATAATCGTCGTACACTTATTAGTCCGCGCATGGTTATCGGAGTTCCTTCTGGTATAACGCAAGTAGAAAAACGAGCGATCGAAGAATCTGCTCGCCAAGCAGGTGCGCGAGAAGTCTATCCTATTATGGAACCTATGGCAGCAGCTATTGGAGCAGGGCTTCCGGTGCAAGATCCTGCAGCAAGCATGATTGTTGATATTGGTGGTGGAACAACAGAAGTTGCGGTCATTACGCTAAAAGGCGTAGTTTTTTGCCAATCAATTCGTGTTGGCGGTGATGAAATGGATCGTGCAATTGTTCATTACGTAAAACGTAAATATAATTTATTAATTGGCGAAAGAACGGCAGAATCAATCAAAATGGATATTGGTTGTGCGATGTTAGATCCTGAATTAGAGCGTACAACGCGCGGTGTAAAAGGGCGTGATTTAGTAACAGGCGTTCCAAAAATTATTAGTATGGCAGCTCCAGAAGTACACGAAGCATTGTTAGAAACAGTGGCAAGTATTGTTGATGTTGTTCATTTGGCTTTAGAAAGTACGCCACCTGAGCTCTCTTCAGATTTAGTAGATCGTGGTATTGTGCTTGCAGGCGGCGGATCTATGCTCAAAGGGCTTGATAAATTAATTTCTAAAGAGACAGGATTGCCAGTTCGTGTAAGTGATGATCCTTTGTTTTGTGTGGTTCGTGGCGCTGGTAAAGTGCTCGATGAATTAGACACATTCCGTGAAGTTTTGATGTCGTAATACCTATGAAACGATTTAAAAAACCATCAATTGATGGCGTTGTTTTGCAAAAAAAACACGGACAATATTTTTTACGTGATCATACGATTACCGATGCAATGCTCAAAGCAGTTGATTTGTCAGATGCGTTTGTGTTTGAAATTGGTTGTGGTGACGGATTTCTCACAAAAGAAATTTTAAAAAAAACGGTACAAAAATTATCGGTGTTCGAAATTGATCAATCATGGGCAGATGTTGTTGCAGGGCAATGCAAAGATCCTCGATTGACGATGCACGTTACTGATTTTTTGCAAGTAACGCGAGAAGATCTTGTTGCGTCTTCGCCATCCTGGATAGTGCTTTCTAATTTGCCGTATCATATGACTTTTCCCATTTTGTATCATTTGTACGGAATGGGCGATGTTATTTCGCACGGTGTTTTTATGATGCAAGAAGAAGTTGCTCAAAAAATAGTTAAAACACACGGTAAAGGGTATGGCTATATTTCATTATTTTTTCAATATTATTTTGATTGGCAGTTGCTTGCTAAAGTGCCGCCTACTGCTTTTTATCCAGAGCCAAGAGTTTTTTCTCGTTTGATTTCATTCAAAAGAAAGCAATCAGTAGAGCCTATAAAAAAAGAAGAAGATTTTTGGAAATTCATTAAACTCTGTTTTTCGTGTCCACGAAGAACATTAAAAAATAATCTTATTCAGACTCATTTTGAGTATAATAAAGTTCCACAAAATCTTCTTCAAATGCGTTCTCAGCAATTATCCATAACTGATTTTTTAACGTTATGGAATGATATTATTCTGGTTGGTTAAAGCTCCCTGGTATCATAGATACGGCATGTGATTTTGGTGAGCCATTTGGATTGCGGTCACGGTCGTAATATGCAGGGCGTCTCACTCCTCCTTGAGGTCCGCTTTCATGTTTAGACCAGGTTTCATTTACTGGTGGTTGTTTCGCTTGGAGTTCTAAAACTGCGCTCATTTGATCTGATAGGTCTTTTAAAAATGTTTGCATTTTATCAGGTGATGTTAGGCCATTTCTAAATAAATGATAGATCTGCCCCATAAGATATGTTGTAGCTTCTATAGTTGAATTAGACAATTTTAGTTTAGGATTAGTAAATATATTTTGTACGATTGCAAAAAGAGTCTCTTGATCTATGCTTCTTGAGTAAGCATTATATCTAATATAATTTGCAAAGTTATTTAAAACACTCTGTTGCATTTCTGCTAGTGTGAGGACTGTTGGTGTTTGCCATTGTTTTTTGCCATCTACAACTGGATCGATTGGATACAAATTTTTATCCCCTACTGGT
>CAZJPB010000007.1:13401-22083 GCA_964547785.1 uncultured Pseudomonadota bacterium
ATCCCCTACTGGTTCACTGCCCCATCGTTCATAACTTGGTTGGCCATCTCGATATGCACTTGTTTGTGTATAGCCTATAGACATCAACATTGCGAGGGTTAGTAATAGTTTTGTTTTCATAATAATCTCCTTTTTTTAATTATTATTTTTGAATATTACATTTATCTTATTTTAATTGATTAATTCCTGTATTAGATGTCTCAAAGATTCCATTTGATGGTAATAATTTTGGTAAAGCTTGGTTGATTTGATTAAATAGGCCGCTCAAAAATGTTCTTAATAATTCAGGTGATGCAGTAAGTGTTTTGTATTGAGGGTTGCTTATGAATAAGTTCATAATATTGTTAGCCATCCATAAGTTTTGACGTGGAACATTTCGTAAAACAGGATTTGTAAGTACTATTTGAAGTAGTCCAAAAATTGTGTGTATGTCTATAAATTTTGTAAAATTAAATTTTTGTATATAGTCCATAAAAGTAGTAGTGAGTGGCTCTTCAAAAGGTCCCGTGAATGAAGTTTTTTTGCCTTCAAGTTTATTGGTAATTTGAGTTTGCAGGGATGTTAAAAATGTTTGTAATGTTTGAGGTGATATTAAAACAGTTTTTAAAAAAACAGGATTATTTTTCATAGAATCAACAAGATGCAATGTTGAAAATAAATTAACTCCAGAAAGGTTTAAAGTACGATCTGCTAATGTTGTTTCAATGAATGTTTTAATTGCAGGTAAATTGATAAAATTAAAATAATGATGTCTTGTAGCGTATCCTATAAAACTAGTTGCAAGTTGTTTCTGAAAAGCTGTTTGTGCGGCATTTAATTCTATTAATGCTGTAGGTATAGCTGGTGGGCGCTGTTGTGGAGCGATAGTACTTGCTTGCGCATAACTCATGCTCATCAACATTGCGAGGGTTAGTAATAATTTTGTTTTCATATTTGTTCTCCATTTTTTAATTATTATTTTGGGCGAGGCTTTGGTGTAGGTTGTTGCATTGGTTGAGAACAATATCGTTGCCCTGTTGTATTAGAAGTGCAACATAATACATTTTCTTCGTTAGTAATTGTTCCATTTTGGCATTTACTAGTATCTATGCCTTTAGTATATATTGATTCATTTTCTTGGAAGCAGGTACAACTAAGATTTGATCCTTGCATGGTGCAGTCAAAGCAAGTGGCTCCATAGCTTCCCTTTGGGAAATTTTCTGGAAGGGGTGGCAGTGTTGGCCTATTATATTTTTTTATTTTTGCTTGCGAATAACTCATGCTCATCAGCATCGTTAAGGTTAGTAATAGTTTTGTTTTCATATTTGTTCTCCATTTTTTTTAATTATTATTTTGGAATATTACATTAAAAATTTAATGCTATTTTGAGTAGCATTAGTTTCATCTTATTTTAATTGATTAATTCCCTTATTAGGTGGCTCAATGATTCCATTTGATGGTAATAGTTTTGGTAAAGATTGGTTGATTTGAGCAAATAGGCCGTTCAAAAATGTTCTTAATAATTCAGGTGATGCAGTAAGTGTTTTGTATTGAGGGTTGCTTATGAATAAGTTCATAATATTGTTAGCCATCCATAAGTTTTGACGTGGAACATTTCGTAAAACAGGATTTGTAAGTACTATTTGAAGTAGTCCAAAAATTGTGTGTATGTCTATAAATTTTGTAAAATTAAATTTTTGTATATAGTCCATAAAAGTAGTAGTGAGTGGCTCTTCAAAAGGTCCCGTGAATGAAGTTTTTTTGCCTTCAAGTTTATTGGTAATTTGAGTTTGCAGGGATGTTAAAAATGTTTGTAATGTTTGAGGTGATATTAAAACAGTTTTTAAAAAAACAGGATTATTTTTCATAGAATCAACAAGATGCAATGTTGAAAATAAATTAACTCCAGAAAGGTTTAAAGTACGATCTGCTAATGTTGTTTCAATGAATGTTTTAATTGCAGGTAAATTGATAAAATTAAAATAATGATGTCTTGTAGCGTATCCTATAAAACTAGTTGCAAGTTGTTTCTGAAAAGCTGTTTGTGCGGCATTTAATTCTATTAATGCTGTAGGTATAGCTGGTGGGCGCTGTTGTGGAGCGATAGTACTTGCTTGCGCATAACTCATGCTCATCAACATTGCGAGGGTTAGTAATAATTTTGTTTTCATATTTGTTCTCCATTTTTTAATTATTATTTTGGGCGAGGCTTTGGTGTAGGTTGTTGCATTGGTTGAGAACAATATCGTTGCCCTGTTGTATTAGAAGTGCAACATAATACATTTTCTTCGTTAGTAATTGTTCCATTTTGGCATTTACTAGTATCTATGCCTTTAGTATATATTGATTCATTTTCTTGGAAGCAGGTACAACTAAGATTTGATCCTTGCATGGTGCAGTCAAAGCAAGTGGCTCCATAGCTTCCCTTTGGGAAATTTTCTGGAAGGGGTGGCAGTGTTGGCCTATTATATTTTTTTATTTTTGCTTGCGAATAACTCATGCTCATCAGCATCGTTAAGGTTAGTAATAGTTTTGTTTTCATTTTGTTCTCCATTTTTTTTAATTATTATTTAGCGTTTATTTATTTTTGTAATTCTTTAATAAAGCTGTTGTCTTGCGGGACTATACAAAGCAGTAATTATTTGATCTTTTAGTTGTGTTGTATACGTTTTGACAGCATCGACAGATTGTAATGTTCTGATGTATGGATCTTGTCCCATTGTGCCTAACATTTGTTCTACCATTTTCCCGTCGATACTGGTTGCAGAAGTTACAAATTTTTGCGCACCAGGAAGATGTAAAATATCTAACAGTCCATTATAAATATCATTAATAATTGTGGTAAGATTGAATGCTGTAGGCTTAGTTTTTATTTGTTGTGCATACTCAAAAAATAGCGTTGCATAACTGCGAACATTTTTGTATTCATTATTTTCAGAAATCCACAATTTTGTATGAGCATAAAGTTGATTAAAACCTATGAATCCAAGAATTATTACCAATAATTTTGTTTTCATAATGACCTCCATTTATTTTTTTATTAATAATTATGGTTTGTTATGAGATTTAAAAATCTGTTGATCTTTGAGCAGCAGCAACTTCTTGTTGTTTTAGTCTTGCAAGAGCAGCAGGTTTATTTGCTATGAACGTTTTATAAGAAATGTCTTTTCCAGTAACTTGTTCGCCAGAGTTTGTCGTGCAACATAATGTTCCTGCAGAATTTCTAGGTGCTTTTGTGCATTGCGTTGTATCAAGTTTTGTAGATATGTATATATCTTTGCCTTCATTATTTTTTTGACCAGTTACGCATCGGCACGAAAGCATTGTTCCGGTTTGATAGCAATGGCAGCCCCTAGGATAGGGGTTTTTTTTAGGATTAGTTGCTGCTGTTGTTTGAGTTGTTGTAGTTTTGGTAACAGCTTGGATATGGCCTAGTGTTAGAATCATTCCAAGGGTTACTAATAGTTTTGTTTTCATAATAATCTCCTTTTTTTAATTATTATTTTGGGTTTATTTTTTATTTAAAACTGTATTGAGTTTGGTTTTAAAATCTTGTTCAGAAATTGCAGCTCCACGATGTTCTATTTTTGAACCTGTTAAACAACATAAATGCCCATCTATATTTTGAATGGTTCCTTCAGTAGGACATTTTGAAAGATTTAAGCCTGTATATATTAATTTATTGTTGTTTTTAGGACAATAACAATAAGCATGATTATCTGTTGTAAAGCATTGACTGCAATTTGTAGGGTAATCAATTATGGTGCAGTTATGACATGATTCTAGATAACTTCCTTGCATTATTGGAGCGCAAGTTAAATTTCCATTAGTATTTGCAATTAATCCTGAGGCGCATTGAGAAGCATTTATTGATGTGTTATTTCCGCGGTCATAGATTGTTTTGCATATACAATTTAGTTTTGTTCCTTCCATTACACAATTAACGCAAGATTGAAGGTAACTTCCTTGCGGTAAATTAGAGCTAGATTGTATTTCTTGAGCGCTTAACATGCCAATGCATGCTAGTAATAGTGCTTTTTTCATAACATCTCCTTTTTTTGATATCTAAAAGCTTCTTTATATTCTTTATAGTACGCGAAAGGGTATTCTAAAAGCAATAGTTGCAACCAAGAAGTTTTTGGATAAGCTGTAGATCGTTTTTCTTGAGGTTATAATAAAATAAGTAGTATAAAAAGTTCTTGTATAGTGTGCTAAAAATCACGCATGCTTTGTATGCAGGATAAGCTTTTTATAAAAAGGAGTAAGCCTATGAATGTCTATACGATAATGTTAGGTATCAGTATTTTTATGCACAACATCGAATCAAAATCAGAGATTAAACGTGCGCATCTTTCGAATGAGTGGTATCCTCAAAATTCTGTGGCATTACAAAAAATGCTTTTTGATCTTGATAAAAAAGCAGAGCAGCACTATTTTGCAGATGTTGCTGGTGTAAAAATTATCATCGCTCCGCACGGCTGCTTAAAACAGTCAGGAGCGTTAATGGCAGGATGTTTTAGGTTATTGGATGCTTGCGATGTGCGTCGAATCATTATTTTAGCGCCTTGTCATAGTGTGCCGATCGAAGGAGTTCTGTTACCTTCGTATAAAACGTATGCCTTGCGTTCTGGAACTTTAGCAGTTGATGCAAAAGTTATTAAAGGATTGCAGGCATCGGGAAAGCCTTTTTTTAAAGCTAAGCATGCAAAAGAAGATGCGCATTACAAAGAACATACGCTGGAAATTGCGTTGCCCTTTATTCAAAAATATGCGCCAGAAGCAAAAATAGTCCCGTTATTTGTTGGAGTCTTAGATCAAAAAACGATGTTTAAAGCAGCAGCATCGTTAAAAAAATATATTGATGATACTACGATTATTGTGGTCAGTTCAGATTTTACGCACTATGGCCCGCGGTTCGAAAACGTTCCTTTTAAAAATGATGAAACTACTATTTTTAAAATTCGTTCTTTAGATAACGATTTGCTGCAACCTATTTTTCATCGATCGTTTGCACATTTTTTTAAAAAAATATCTTCAACTCAGATAAGTTTATGCGGAAAAAATCCTTTAGCCTTGTTGCTTGCGTTATTTGAACATGGAATTTGTAAAAAAGAAATACCTTATTTAATTGGTTATGATGCGTCAGCGTATTACAAAAAAGATACAAAAAATAAAGTTAGTTTTGTAGGCATAGTCTTTGCGCAACCACCTTCTGGATCCATGCCTCTATTGACGCGATACGAAGAACAATCGTTGCAAGAGTTGGACAAAAATATGCAAAAAAACAGAATGAGCGCGCACAAAATTTCTGAAAACTTACTCTATCCAATTATGAGTCCAGCGCTTGAAAAACCAGTTAGATTGTATGCGCATAAAATGCAAGAGAGTGAGCTGAAAATGGTAAGTTGATTGAGGTTTATTTTTTTAATGACCATGGGTTGGCCTTTATTTAAAAGTAAAAAATTAATATTTGCTAAGAGTAACTCTGCCAACTAAAGGAATCTCTAAAGGCACATCTGTAAAAGTAAACTCTTTTTCTCTTTTGAGCCTGAATTTAATGTGTTCAGCAATTATTTCTGCAAATTGTACTCTTAATAAAGCACATTTATGAGCTTTTTTTTGCGCATTATCTTGAACGATAGGATTTTGTATATCGTGTTGATTTGGTTGTTGATGTGTTAATGCTGCATATTCATTAATAATGTTTACTTGTGATTCTGAAAGATAGGCATTTTCTATAGCGCAATGAAAAAATTGACCGTTAATCGAAAGTTGCCCGAATGTAAAAACAACATCTGGTCGTGGCGCGTATTCATCAAATCCATTTGCAGCAGATTGTATTGAGTTTGCTGAAGCAATAAGTAGCAGGAATAGTATATTTTGTATTTTTTTAATTAACATGAATAACCTTTGTTTAGAAATAAAAATTCTCGAACTCTCGTCATCCTCAGGGAGCAAAGCGACCGCAAGGATCCAGCTGTCATTTTTTGAAAATAATAATTTTTTTAAAGCTGAATGATCTAACTTATTTTAGCATAAAAATATTCGTTCGTCATTCTCTTTATTCACCCCTGTTGCTTTTATTGTTATTTTGTTCTATCATAGAAGTACATGATAACAATAAAATATAATAAAAAAAGGCATATATTCATGAAGCGTATAAAAAAAGATGAACCGTTAGCGGAGCTTATTGCTGTTTTGTTGCGTATTAAAACAGCAGATTTGATGGAGCGATTTTTGCGAGATTTATGCACACCTGGTGAATTAAAGGATCTAGCAGAGCGATGGCAAGTTTCGTTATTATTGGATGAAGGTGATTTGTCCTACAGAGATATTAGTGCGCAGACAGGAACAAGTTTGGCTACCATTACGCGTGTTGCGCGTTTTTTAAAAACAGAATCGTATCAGGGATATCGTGAAATGATCGATACGATACAAAAATCAAAAGTAAAGGAAAAAAAATGAAAGATAAAAAAGTTATACTCATCACCGCATGTTGTTTAGTAATTGTAGGATTAATTTTATATGTTAAAAATAAAAAAGATGTTATGCCTGATTCAAGCGAATTTGTCGTAGGAACAGCAGCTCATTATGCGCCCTGGATGAGCATTAATGAGCAAGGTCAGTACGAAGGATTCGATTATGATGTTGCAGAATCAGTTTCTAAGGAACTTGGAAAAAAGCTTGTCTTAAAAGATTTAGGTTCAATGGCAGCGCTTTTTATTGCCTTAGAACAAGGCTCCATCGATGCAATTATTTGGGGCATTTCAATCACCAAAGATCGATTGGTTCGGATTTCTATGGTTCACTATAATGGCGATTCCGTGACAAGTTATCCACTATTATTTTGGAATGCTGATATGAAAAAAAATATAAAAAATATGAGCGATATGAAAGGGATGACGGTCAGCGTAGAATCAGCTTCAGCGCAAGATTCAGCATTAAGTGCGTATGAATTTATTAATAAAAAATTCATAGAAAAAGTTGATGATGGTCTTTTAGATATTCAGTATAAAAAGAGCGATGCAGTGATTGTTGAGCAAGCAATTGCACATAAATTCCTTGCAAAATATCCTGATCTCGTAATGCTTGAAATGCCTCTTTCTGACGATTATAAAGTGTACGGTGTTGGCATTTGTATTAAAAAAACAAATACGACATTAACAGAACAAGTAGAACAAGCAGTTCAAAGATTAAAAGCATCAGGAGCCTTGCAGCGTTATGAACAAAAATGGGGTATTGTTTGATGAATATAGCAATCTATACGACAGTATTTGCGCAAGGAATTGTAGTGACACTTGCAGGATGGCTCATCACAAGCGTAGTAAGTTTAGCCCTAGGAACACTTTTAGGCATCGTTAGTTGCCGTTATTTAGGTTACAAAGACTTGAGTAATGTTGTTCGAGTCTATACATTTGTTGCAAAAGGCATTCCTGCATACGTACAAATTTTAATTTTTTATTTTGTGTTGCCTGGAATTTTTAATATTTCTGTGTCTGGTTTTGGTGCTGCTTGCTGTGCTTTGTCTTTTTGTTCAAGTGGTTATACAGCCGAAATAGTTCGAGCAGGCATTAATATGATTTCTATAGGTCAGTGGGATGCGTGCAAGGCTTTAGGTTATTCATTGCGACAAACATTAACACGTATTATTTTGCCGCAAACATTCCGTTCAGTTGTTGCCATGCTTTGTAACGAAAGTGAATCAATACTCAAAAGTACGTCATTATTTGCCGCTATCGGTGTAACGGAAATAACCAGAACAGGGATGAATATTATTTCTCGAGAGCTCAATCCATTGCCTGTTTATTGTATCATTGCCTGTATCTATCTTTGTTTTGCAGCGTTGATTAATGGTGCGCTTATCTACAGCGAAAGAAGGTTTTCTTATGGTTCTCGTTAAAGACCTTACCATCTGTTTTGAAGGTAAAGTTATTGTAAATAAAGTTTCTTGTGAACTCAAAACAGGTCGTATTACTACTTTTATTGGCGAAAGTGGTGCAGGCAAAACAACGCTTTTAAAAGCGTTAATCGATCTTGTTCCAGTGCAAGAAGGTTCAGTGGTTATTGATGGCAAGCAATTGTCGTCTGTTGATGCGAAAAAAAAATCAGAAATGATAGGATATGTTTTTCAGGATTTTAATTTGTTCGAAAATTGTACGGTTTTGCAAAATTGTCTCGATCCTTTGTTGGTGCGCAAAGTTCCCTATGATGATGCTTATAAATGCGCTCTCAATCAGCTTACTCTTTTAAAAATGAATGATTATATCGATCAGTATCCACAACAATTATCGGGAGGGCAAAAGCAGCGTGTTGCGATTGCGCGTTCATTATGCTTGCATCCAAAAGTTTTATTGTTCGATGAGCCCACAGCATCATTAGATCCAGAAAATACGGAAAATTTTATTGCGATACTCAAGAATTTAGTTGCGCAGGGCATGACAATCGGTCTTTCGAGTCACGATATGATGTTTGTAAAAAAAGTTTTTGATTGTGTGTATTACATAAAAAAAGGAAGTATTGTTGAGTTTTGTGATGTTACTCAGCCAGATACTTCCTGCGAAATTATTAAAAAATGTATACAGTAATATAAGAATTATATTCTAAAGTTTTCAACTTAAAAATTAACCAATAATTATATGTTTTTTCCAAGATCGTCATCCTGAGGCGCGATCCAAGCGCCGTGAGGATCCAGGATTTACTGAA
>CAZJPB010000008.1:0-20781 GCA_964547785.1 uncultured Pseudomonadota bacterium
AACTATCGTAATTTTAAGGTCATTAAAGAAATTAAGCATAAAATAAACGATATGATGCAAAAGCGAACGGTTATTTTAGATTCTTGCCAACCTTGCAATTCAAAATGATGATGCAATGGAGCCATTCTAAATATTCTGCGACCTAAATATTTGTACGAAAGAACTTGCACAATAACAGAAAGTGTTTCGATCATAAACAATCCGCCTGCAAGGGGCAACAGAAGTTCTTGTTTGGCTGCTAATGCCATAAATGCTAAAACAGCTCCTAAAGCTAACGAACCAACGTCGCCCATAATAATTTGCGCAGGATAGGTGTTATACCATAAAAATCCTAACGACGCCCCTACTAATGCGCCTCCTGGCACAACAAGATTGGCGCAATAGGCAAAAGGAATATTAAGATAATGCGCGATAGCTGCATGACCAGCTACGTAACAAATAATAGAAAATGTTGCAAAATTTGTAAGTAATGAGCCTATTGCAAGGCCATCGAGTCCATCAGTGAGATTTACGGCATTACTTGTTCCGACGATGATAAAAACAGCCCAAGGAATAAAAAATAATCCTAGATCAGGTTGAAAGTGTTTAAAAAAAGGGAATGTAATCGTTGTTGCGAGGTTTCCGTACATGATCCATACACTTGCAAGGATGGTTGCGATAAAAATTTGTGCGTAAAATTTTACCGAAGCGTTGATTCCTTTTTTGTACCAGACTTTATAAAAATCATCGCACGCTCCAATCGCTGCAAATCCAATTAAACAAAACAAAAATAACCATATATTAAGATTATCTAAAGGCGCCCAGAGTAATGTTGTCGCAACAACGACTGATACGATAAAGACACCGCCCATGGTTGGCATAGCGTTTTTTTCTTGTTGCTGTGCGTGCGGCGTATGTTCTCGAGCCTTTGATCGTAAATAGGTACGAGAAAAAGCAATAAACGTTTGGCCAGAAATAAAGGAAAAGCATAAAGCTGTTAAGAGTGATGCCATGCCTCTAAAACTTGCATAATGAACAACATTTAAGAATGAAATATGCTCCTGCAGATATAATGCTATATGATATAACATAATAAAACTTCCTTTAACCTTAAACAGAGATTATTTTACTCTTTAGGATAGATGGATACAACGCTTAAATCAATATATTAAAGAGGGGGGCTTTTGACTCTGCTGATTCTATCGGTATTCTTTACTATATATTATGACTCATTAAAGGTGAGGTTTTTTTAATTTAGTCATATTTACTTAGCAAGGATTTTATCATGAAACGTATATTCTTCTCTCTTTTATTTCTAACAACTTTTATGCATGCAACCACTGAAACAAAAAATAATAAAGCTAAACCAGTTGCAAAAGATCAAGTTAAGCCTGGAGCTGTGCAGCATGAATCAGTTGAAATTATAACGCAAAAAGCTTTAGGTCAAAAAAAATTAAGCGCTTTGATTGCTGCTTATGAAAAAGCAATACAAGAAAATCATCCAGATAAATCAACCTTGCAAGCTGATCTTGCGATCTTAAAAAAGATGCAAGGTGCTAATACGATTTCATTAATAAGCCTTGGTAAACAGCTTTCTAGTTCTTTGCAAAATCTTATCAAATCATTATATGGTGCTTTAGGATATTCTCAGGCAGCTCAAGAAGCTCGAGCATTTGCATCTGCTTAAAATAACAAAAAGGGGAAATGGAGGTTTTCCTGGTAGAATGTTCTACTTTTTTGTAAACTTATGAAGAATCTAAAACAACTTTACTAAAAAATAAGATTGCAAAAATGTTGGCTTCTAAAAGAAAATTTGATGTTATTGTTATTGGCGCAGGCCATGCAGGAATTGAAGCTGCTTACGCAGCTGCTCGTAGTTCATGCAATACTGCGCTTATAACTTTGTCTATCGATAAAATTGGTTATATGCCCTGTAATCCTGCAATTGGCGGGATTGGCAAAGGGCATATTGTTTTTGAAGTTGCAGCTCTTGGTGGCTTAATGCCAGAATTGTGCACAAAAACCTATCTGCAAGTTCGTATGCTCAATACGACAAAAGGTCCTGCCGTTCAAGGACTCCGTTTACAAATTGATAAAAATGCATACAGCAAAGAGAGTCAAAAACGCTTGCAAGAAACACCATTTTTAACGATTATCGAGGCAATGGTTGATGAACTCATTATTGATAATCATAATACGATTGCTGGTGTAAAACTTGCTGATGGAACGTGTTTAGAAAGTCCAACCGTTATTTTAACAACGGGAACTTTTTTAAATGGTCTTGTTCACGTTGGATTAGAGCAGTATGCTTCGGGCAGAGAAGACGAAAAACCAGTTACAAAACTTGCGGCATCGATGCAGCGTTTAGGTTTAAAATTAGGTCGACTTAAAACCGGAACGCCACCGCGACTTTTGCGCTCTTCGCTAGATTTTAGCAAAATGCAGAAACAAGAATCTGATTCTGTACGTTATTTATTTGAATTTAATGAGCATGTTGCGACAACAAAACTTGATTGTTATATCACGCATACGAACCAAAATGTACATGACATTATTTTAAAAAATGCACATTTATCAAAAATTTTAAGAAAAGAAATTTCTGGCATTGGCCCACGTTATTGTCCCTCGATCGAAGATAAAATTACTCGCTTTCCTGATAAAACATCACATCAAGTTTTTGTAGAACCAGAAAGTCTTTCTTCTGATTGGATCTATCCTAACGGACTTTCGACATCTTTACCGCTTGAAGCACAACGTGCGTATATTCAAGCTATTCCTGGATTTGAATCTGCTGTTATTACGCGTCCTGGTTATGCCATCGAATATGATTTTGTAGAACCGCAGCAACTTAAACAAACGCTTGAAGTTAAAACAGTTCCGGGTCTTTTTTTGGCAGGTCAAATTAATGGAACAACTGGTTACGAAGAAGCTGCAGGGCAAGGCATTATCGCAGGAATTAATGCGGCTTTATATGCGCGCAATAAACCACCCTTTATTATCGATCGAACCGAAGGATATATCGGTGTTATGATTCATGATTTAACCACATTAAGTGTTGATGAGCCGTATCGTATGTTCACTTCCCGCGCAGAGCATCGATTAACGCTCAGGCAAGACAATGCATTTTTACGTCTTACGCAAAAAGCATATGATCTTGGAATCATAGCTGAAGCATTTTATAAAGATTTTATAGAAGAAAAAAATGCAATCGAAGAGACGCTCATTGATCTTAATAATCGTTATAAAACAACAGAACTTTTGCATTTATTTAGTGACAATCAAAAAAGCCAAGAAACTGTTGCTTTGTTAACAAACAAAAAGCTTTCTGCGCGCGCTTGTCAAACGATTCAAGCTTCGATTAAATATGCTCCGTATATCATTCGAGAAAAATCAGAAATTGAACGACTTAAAAAATATCAAGCAACAGCTATTCCTGCAGATTTTGATTTTTTAAATACCGAAGGATTATCGATGGAGTTGCGACAAAAATTAACGCATTATAAACCAGCAACTATGGCTGATGCAGGACTTATTCCTGGCATAACGCCAGCAGCTTTATCGTTATTATTTTTAAAAATAAAACATAGCAAAAAAGATGCATGATGATACCGTTATCGATTTCTATTTTCGGGCTTTTTTCGATTCATGTGTATGGCTGCATG
This sequence comes from uncultured Pseudomonadota bacterium, assembly GCA_964547785.1. Taxonomy (GTDB): domain Bacteria; phylum Babelota; class Babeliae; order Babelales; family CAIQNR01; genus CANNBR01. Next base: position 3,642 of record CAZJPB010000008.1, read on the forward strand.
ATTGTTTTGGGTCTTTTGACAGCCTATACTTTGCTCATGCGCGATCAAAAGCAGGCACAACTTATTTCTTCTGATCAATTGCAAACTGTTTTAACGTTGAGTGTTTTTTCTGGTATTATCGGTGGCAAACTTTTGTATCTGCTTGAATTTTTTCATCACGATTATGTTTCTTGGAAAACGTTTTTATTGTTTGCAGAGACCGGATTTTCTGTGCTTGGAACTTTTATAGCGATTATTATTACTTCTGCAATTTATTTGCGATGGCATCATATTCCAATTTTTGCATTATTTGATCGTGTCTTTTTGTACGTTCCGTGCATGTTTTCTATCGCTCGTTTAGGTTGTTTTTTTGCAGGCTGTTGCTACGGAATGCCGACAAACTCTAGTTTTGCAGTCTGCTACACTCACCCTGATTCGCTAGCGCCGTTAGGAATGTATGTGCATCCAACACAATTATATAGTTCAGTTTTGGAATTATTTTTATTTATATTTTTGTATTTTTTTATGCAATATCGCTTTAAAAAGTCTGGACAATTATACGCGATTTATTTGATAGGGATGTCGTTTGAGCGCTTTTTAATTGACTTTTTACGTGGTGATCGCACACTCATCTATGCGGGTCTTTCGTTTTCACAAATAGTTGCGGTAGGAGTTTTTATGTTTGGTATTTGTATTATGATACTTGCGACAGCAAACTTTTTTACAGTTACAAAAAAAGAAGTTTCAACGACAGTATGAAAAATCCTTTTAATCTTGTTAAACAACGAGTTCCTATTCTTGATATCATTTCGCACTATATTTCGTTAAAAAAAATAGGCTATTACTGGAAAGGTCAATGTCCTTTCCATGATGAAAAGACAGCTTCTTTTACCGTAAGTCCGCACAAAGAAATTTTTTATTGTTTTGGATGCCAAATGGGTGGCGATGTTATTTCATTTGTTGCAAAAATAGAAAATTGTTCTCAGTTTCAAGCAGTAAAACAATTAGCAGATAAATATAGTATTGAGTTGCCAGAATCATTTTCTGATGAGTCTTTTCGTGATCTTGATACAAAAAAACGTTTTTTTGCCTTGCACGAAGTAGTTGCTGAATGGGCTCATCAAGTCTTATTAAAAACGCCGACAGTTTTAGAATATCTTGCACGCAGAAAATTTTCATTAGCATCTATTGAGCGCTTTAAAATTGGATATTTTCCAGAACATGAACGGGCAATTAAAGATTTATCAAATTATAGCAGTAGGCATAATTTTTTATTAAAAGATTTGATCGAAGCTGGTATTCTGCATGATGGAAAATCGCTCTACAGCCCTTTTGAGGATAGATTATTATTTCCGATCAGAGATCATTGGGGCAACTATTGCGGATTTGGTGGCAGAGTTATACAGCCTGATGATCAGCGATCGAAATATTATAATTCAAGAGAGCATATATTTTTTCAAAAAGGATCATTACTTTTTGGATTTGATGCAGCAAAAAAAGAAATTCAAAAGACAGGCATTGTTTTTTTAGTTGAAGGATATACGGATTGTATCGCGTTACATCAGCATGGTTATAGTAATACTGTTGCTACTTTGGGCACTGCATGCACGCATGAACATTTAAAGCAGCTTTCTGCGCATGCTCATACGTTGTATGTTTTATATGATAGTGATTCTGCTGGACAAAAGGCGACGTTGAGACTTGCACAAATGTGTTGGGAAGTGAATTTGGATATTAAAGTTATCATGATTCCTGATGCCAAGGATCCAGCATCTTTTTTTGAAACTCAAACAGACTTGCAACCTGCGATAGATCAGGCTCAAGATATTTTATATTTTTTTCTTATGTCTCTTGGTAGTGATTTTTCAAGCAAACCTTTGACCTTAAAACTCCAAGCAATGAGATCATTTTTAGAGATTATTAAAAAGTTAGAAGATCCTTTAAAACAAGAGATTCTTTTGCAAAAAGCGAGCATTTTATTTGGACTGCCCCTTTTAGTTTTAAAACAAGAATTAGGCTCACATAAAAAAAATTCTTTTATCAAAAAACAGAGCCCAGAAAGCAATAAGCTTATAAATGCCTATGAAATATCGAATTTAGAAAAAAAATTCATTTATGTTATTCTTAATAAGATTGATCTTTTAAAGAATAAACAGGTAAAAGATTTATTAGAATATCTTCCTGAGCCTTTTAAAAAAATTATGGAAAAAATATACAATGAATTTTCTAAAACAGATGAACCACAAACAATTAGTACATTTTTTAGTTTTTTAGACGAAAATGAGAAAATAGCATTGAGTGAAATTCTTTTTAAAGAAGAAGAAAATAATGATGAGATAGACCAGATATTTTTACTTCTTGAAAAAAAATATTGGAAAAAAATTGTACAAGTTACGCAACAAAAGCTTTCTCAGGCAGAACACATAAAAAATTTTGATACCAAGCAAGAAATTATTGAATCTTTTTTAGAGCTGAAAAAAAGATTGTTACATAAGGGGCTTATATGAAAAAAAAAATCACACAAAAGAAAAAAAAAGATACGCTAGCAAAAAAAACAGCCTCAAAAAAAAATAAAAAACTTGCTCCTAAAAAAAGTAATAAAACAAAAAAAACAGTTACCTTGGTTTCTCCAAGTGCGGCGACTAAGCCAGCTAAAAAAGCTTTACAAAAAACATCTACTAGCGCAAAAGCAACGGTTAAAAAAGTCGAAAAAAAAGATACGTTAGCAAAAAAAACAAGTAAAATTGAAACTAAACTATCGACTGCTGTTGCAAAAAAAATAATAAAACCTGTAAAAAAAACTACTGCTTTAAAGATTTCTGCAACCAAAAAAGCAGAAAATGAAAAGAAAGATTTTGATTTTAAAAAAGAATTAATTGATGCGCTTATCGAAAAAGGTCGAGAAACGGGAACGTTAACCTACGAAGAAGTTATTGCATTTAACGAGCGCAATCAGCTTTTAGAAAAAGAAATTAATGATCTTTTTAAAGTTTTAGAAAAAGAACACATTGAATTAGTGATAGAAGAAGAATTGCAAAATCAAGCTGCAGGGTTGCACGATATCGAAAAAGATGATTTGAGCAATCAGGTTGTGATGAAGGAAAAATTAGCTTCTAGTCTGCATGGTGATGATTTGCTCGATCAAGAAGAAGATGAAGATGATGGCGAAGAGCGTCCAGCTCGTGATGCCGGTGAATCAACCTATATCACTGATGGTGTCAAATGTTATTTGCGAGATATTGGAAAAATTCCACTTTTGAATAAGACGACCGAAAAAGTGCTTTCTGATAAGATTGCAAATAGTAAGCGTTCTTGTATCGAAGCAATTTCGCATTTCCCGTTTGTTCATAAAGAATTTTTATGGATTGGCGAAAAATTACGTAAAAATTCACTCTCTTTAAAAGACATTATTCAATTTACTGAATTCGATGAAGAAAATTTACCAAAAATTGAAGATGAAAAAAAAGGATTGTTGGTTATCATCGATAAAATCGAAGCATTAATTAAAAATGAAGAAAAAATTTATGTCTCGTATCGAGAGCATCTTTCTTCTGAAAAAATGAAAAAAGAGATGCTCGAAAAGGTTAAAGAAAATAAAGTTGCGATTGTTAAAACGATTCAATCAATAAAAATTGCTAATAAATTTATTCGTAAAATAGGCAAGCGCATAGAAAAATTTTTAACAAAAATTCAAGAGCGACAACATGCTATTCGTGAAAACGAAGAACGATTGGCAAGCTTAAAAAAAGTAAAGCATGCTACTGAAGAAGATAAAAAAAATAGAGAAGCGCTCGAAATTATTATACGCATGGCTCGCAAATCGATTAAAAAAACGGAAAGCGAAGCCGGACTTTCTCTTGATAAAATTACGACCTATTATCGTCAGTTAATTAAAAGCCAGCGTGATGATAAATTTGCAAAAGATGAGCTTGCTAAAGCAAATTTGCGACTTGTGGTTAACCTTGCAAAAAAATATGTTAATCGTGGACTACATTTTCTTGATCTCATTCAAGAAGGTAATATTGGTTTGATGAAAGCTGTTGAAAAATTTGAATTTGAGCGTGGTTATAAATTTTCAACCTATGCAACGTGGTGGATTCGTCAGGCAATCACTCGAGCAATTGCAGATCAATCACGAACCATTCGCGTTCCTGTGCATATGGTTGAAACATTAAATAAAATTAATAAAATCAAGCGCGTTTTTGTACAACAAAATGGTCGAGAACCTTCATATGCTGAACTTGCAAAAGAATTAAATCTTGATGAAAAAAAGATAAAAAATATTATAAAAATTTCTAAAGAACCTATTTCTTTAGAGACTCCTGTTGGTGACAGCGAAGATGCATTTATTAAAGATTTTATCGAAAACGATAAAGATTATTCGCCAGCTGAAGCTGTTGCAAATTCAGATTTAAAAGAACGAGTGCGCGAAGTTTTAAAAACGCTTGCGCCGCGAGAAGAAAAAGTGTTGAAAATGCGTTTTGGCATCGACGTTGCTTCTGAACACACACTCGAAGAAGTAGGTAAAGATTTTTCTGTGACTCGTGAGCGTATTCGACAGATAGAAGTTAAAGCATTACGTAAACTTCGTCATCCTTCTCGTAGTAAAAAATTACAATCGTTCTTTGAAAAAGAACTTGAATTAGTTTTAGAAGAAGCGGATGATACGTTTGAAGATGATAATGAATAAAAATTTAAAAAAAGGTACAAACTATGGATCCACTCGTTGACCATACGTTATCGTTGCAAGTTGTTTATTTTGGAATAGCGCTTATATCTTGTGCGCTCTTTTCTTTTTTAGAGACATCAATTACTGCTTTACGTTTATTTAATTTGAATGAATTGGCAAAGAGTACTGGTGGCTATAAAAGTCTTTTTGCGGCATTAGAAAAAGAACCACAGCGTGTTTTGATTTCTATTTTGATTGCAAATAATATTGCAAACGTTACAGCAGCAGCGCTTATTACTCATGTGATGGAAGAAGTTTTTGCTAATTTACATTTTTCGCAAGGCCTTGGGTTTTCTCTAGGAATTGCGATTGCAACAGGAACAATTTTAATTATTGGTGAAATTATTCCAAAAAATCTAGCGCAATCTCATGGCGAACGACTCTTTAAATCAACGTTATGGTTTACAAATATTATTTATTTTTTAATGTCTCCACTTGTACAATTTCTTTTTATGTTTTCAAATTTTATTACCAATTTTTTTAGAGATAAAAATGATAGCGCAGGACAAGCGATTGCTTCAGAAAAAGAAATTCAATTTTTGATTGATTACATAAATAAACAAGGAAAAATGGATACGGATAAAAGCCAAATGTTGCATAGTATTTTTGAGTTAGGTCATACGACTGTTGAAGAAATTATGGTTCCCGAAGCTGATGTTATAACCTTGAATGTTGCAGTTTCTTTAAATGAAGCTTTAGAAGTTTTTTCTAAATTCCATTTTTCTCGATTACCTGTTTATGAAAATAAGCCAGATAATATTATTGGCATGGTTCATCAAAAAGATATTTTTATTTTGCTTTCTAAAAATGAACAAAAATCGCTCAAAGAATTGGTGAGGCCTATTATTTTTGTTCCAGAAAGTATGAAAGTAAATCAATTGTTGCGACAATTTAAGCAGCAGCGCAAGCATATCGCGATGGTCTTGAATGAATTTGGTGGCATTATTGGACTCGTGACGCTAGAAGATGCGATTGAAGAAATTGTTGGAGATATTAGTGATGAGCATGAATCAGTTCCTGAAAAAATTATTCCTTTAGAAAAAGGTGGATGGCTTGTTTATGCGGGCATCGATCTTGATGAATTGGAATTACTTTTAAATATTCGCTTTGATACGCAAGATGCCGTTACGCTCGGTGGTTTTTTAATGGAGCAGATGCAGCATCTTCCTAAAAAAGGTGAACGAATTTTGTACAAAGAACATATTTTTCAAATTCAAAAAACAACAGAAAAACGAATTGTACAAGTTTTAATTTTTAAAGAAAAAACAGCATACTCTTTTAAATAGCTTCTTTATATTTGTATAGCATACAGAGGATGTAGTCTGGTGCTGTACAATCAAGGAGTAGGTATGAAATCAGTTTTTTTAATGAGCATCGCTGTTTTTTTTATAAACTTTGATACTTTTTCACAACAATCACAACAAGCAAAACAACAACCATTAGCTTTACAACAGGATCCAGAAGATGAAAAAGCTTTGGATCTTTTACGTGTTTTTTTTACACAAGTGATTCCAGGAATTATTACGGTTGGAACGGGTAAAAATAACCCTGAACAACAATCTGCTGGTGTTTCGATGATCACGCAGGCTTTAAGTAATTTTTTTAGTACCATAAGTCGCGATCCTAAGATAGCCGATTTATTTAAAGAACATAATGAAGTTGCGGTAGAAAATTTAGTAAGAAAATTAATGGAAATGCCAGTAGCTTAATTTTTTTTGTTATAATTTTTACTATAATCATGCAAAAAGACTACATCCTTTTTAAAGCGATTTAAAGCTCTAGATCAAAAAATACTTGTTATTATGGTGAAATAATTTTTATACTAACAAAGCAGTGTTTTTATAAAATTATATTCAAAGGAGAGAAACATGTTTCACTTGTTTTTCGAACGGCAAAAAGAAAAAGAATACCCTCCACATGTGTTAAGTTTGTATCTTGCACAATCTATTATTTCTTTCTATCTCACTTGTCATATTCTTGACACGGTGTCCTCTTTTAAACAGACATGTTCTGTTTTTTCTCCACTATCTCCATTTTATACTATTACATCAGAATCCATTTAATTATTTTTAGTAACATTACATAATTTAAAGGAAAAATTATGAAAGCCATAAGTCTATGTTTAATCTTTTTTTGTATCATAATATTGCCTAAAAAAAGTCATGCTATCATGAAAAAAAATTATGCAAGCGTAACAATATAATATTTTTATTTTCATTTTCGTCATCCTCAAGAACAAAATGATGCAAGGATGACGAAAATGTATTATTTTTTAGTCGCTATTTTTTTAATGTTATGAGCAGTATTTTCTGGCAATAAGTTACTGACAACTTCTACCAATTGGCTTCGTTCTGGACCAACAGAAATATAACTTACTGGTGCTCCGCAAATTCTTTCTATTTTTTTTATAAAATCACGTGCTTCTTCAGGAAGTTCACTGAATTTTTTTATCTTAGAAAGGGATCGTTTCCAGCCTTTAAATTTTACATAATGTGGAATTACTTTTGCTAAATCACGAGAAATAGCAGGCCTGTAATCGAGATCTTTATCATCTATTTTATAATGAACACAGACATAAATTTCATCAAAATCATCTAGATCATCAAGGCGGCTGATTGCGATTGAATCAACGCCATTAATCATGATTTCTTGACGAATCATTACGGCATCAAGCCATCCGTAACGAACATCATCTTGATTCTGTGTTGTTCTTGATTTTGTCATAAGATTTTTTAGAATTTTTTTATCTTTTATTTCTGTAGGAAATGGCCCCTGTCCGTACATTGTTGCATAGGCATTCACTTGTCCTAAAGTATGACCTATGCGTGTTGGACCTACTCCTGCTTGTGCGCAAATGCCTGCAGCTGTTGTGCATTCAACAGAAGTGTACGGATAGCCGCCATGAGAAACATCATAGAGTGTGCCATAAGAGCTTTCGAATATAATCCGAGGTCCGCTATGTTGAGCGAGCAAAAGATTTAATTTTAATTCAACTTGATCGCGCACAAATGGTGCAAATTGTTTTGCATATTCTTTATATTCTTTTAATAAAAGTTCATAATCTAAAGGTTTTTGTTGATACATTTTTACTAAAACATCATTAGCTCTTTTGACTGCGTTTTTTAAAAGTTTATCAAAATCTTGAGCATATAAATCTGCAAGTCTTATGCCAATCCCAAATCGTTTATCAGCAGCAGCAGAACGAATACCTGAGCGCAATATGGTTCCTTTTCTGGTATGGCCAGCGGCTGTTGCTTGATCATCAATTAAGCGATGATAGGGCATAACCAAATGAACGCTCATAGAAACACGCAAGCGTTCTTTGATATTTTTGATTCCTTTTTTTTGTAATGATGCAAGTTCATTAAAAAATAATTCTGCATCCAAAATCATGCCGCCAGAAAGATAACATTTTACGTCAGGACATAAAATTCCTACAGGAATATAAAAAAGTTCATAACTGACGCCATTAATGATAACGCAACTTCCTGCAATGCCTGCACCTTGAGCGCGAACAACGATATCGCCAGGTTTGGTAATGCCATCAATTAATTGACCAGTTCCGCCATTATCATAACCAATGTTGACGACAATAAGACCACGATTTTGACTAAAAATAATTCCAGAACATAACAAACTTGCTAAAAAAGTATAAAAACATAACTTTTTTTTCATAAACATCTCCTTGCTTAATCTCATTCAAGGAGAGTATCGCTTAAAAGTATGCATATGTAAATATAGATCTATAGCGTCAAGTCCGCTTACTCATTTGTTTTTTCAAAAAGTGTTTTAACGGTTGCTAAAGAGCCAATCATCGAGCTAGCCTCGTAAGGCACGATAATCATTTTGCCATTTTTATCTTTTGTAATCTCTGGCAACGTTTTTATGTATTCACGAGCAATCATATAAGGAAGAGGATCTCCGTTAGGAACTGCTTTTTGAATCATTTCAATAGCGTCAGCTTCTGCTTGTGTTACTTTAAGACGCGCTTGTGCTTGTCCATCAGCTTCTAAAATACGAGATTCAGCTTGACCCTTAGCGCGCAAAATATTTGATTCACGTTCACCTTCGGCTTCTAAAATAGCTGCGCCTTTTTTGCCTTCAGCTTCCAAGATCATTGCACGGCGATCACGTTCAGCGCGCATCTGTTTTTCCATAGCTTGCTGAATATCGTAAGGCGGATTAACTTCCTGAAGTTCAACGCGATTAATTTTAACGCCCCATTTATCCGTTGCTTCATCAAGAATAAAGCGTAATTTTGTATTAATTTGATCGCGAGACACGAGTGTTTCGTCAAGATCAAGAGAGCCAATCACATTACGCAAGGTTGTTTGCGTTAATTTTTCAATAGCTTCTGGTAAATTTGCAACTTCGTACACAGCAGCTTTTGCGGAACTAATTTGATAATATAAAAGTGCGTTAATTTCGATGTTTACGTTATCTTTTGTAATCACATTTTGTTTAGGAAAATCATAGACACATTCACGTAAATCAATGCGCGTAATATGTTTTACAAAACGATAATAACGATTTTTTTCGATCAATTGAACATACGTCCATTCGCAAATATGCGCAGCATCAGTAAAAGGCATCACAAGATGCAAACCAGGTCCAAGCAGACGATGGAATTTACCAAGTCGCTCGATAATAATAACTTCGCTTTGTTTAACGATATAAACAGAACGGAAAAGAAGTAGTAATAAAAGAATAAGGCTAACGCCAAATATTCCAAAAATGAATTCTATAATCATATTTTATTTCCTTTATTTTTTAAGGTAAGGAGCGACGATTAATCGTACTCCTTCAACACGGATAACAATAACTTCAGTCTGAAGAGTGATAGCAGAACCATCGCTTGATTGCGCTGACCATTCTTGTCCATCTTTTAATTTTACCAGACCCCAAGAACCGTTTCCTGCAATTGGTTCTATAATGTTACCACGTTGTCCCGGTAATGCATCAACTGCTGATTTATAATGTTTGGAATCGTCCTCGATTAATTCTTTTAAGCCATTTTTTTTGATCACATAAAATAAGACAAAAAAGGCAATAATCGAAGTGACAATAAACAAAACGCCTTGCGTTTGATGCGATAGTTGGAATGATTCTGCAATGCACGCAGGAATACAGCCGATTGAAAATGATAAAAATAAATAAAGTCCGTGAAAGCATATTTCCAATAACGCCAATAAGACGGCCAATATAAGCCAACTACTTATAAAAAATATCATGCAAAGCCCTTTCTCAAGTTGTAAAAGAGTGATTATCTCTTTTGTATCATCTTTTTATAGATGCTATACTACTCTATCATGAACATTAAAAAATTTCATCTTTATACAACATTTTGCGTTTTTATGCGTACGCAATTATTGTTGTCTTTGTGCTCTTTGCCCGTTTTAATTGCGTGGGGTCTACCACTTTCGCACATGACTTTAATGGGAAATCTCATAAGTTCTCCTTTTTTAATTATTTTTTTATTGCTCTCTTCGTTTATATTTTTTTGCGAAATTTTTGGCATACCTTCATCATGGTTTATTTTTGTTTTTGAAAAATTATGTAATCTTTGGCGCGCATTTTTGCATCAAGGATCCTCTTCTTGGCTATACGCAATTGATATGCATGGATTCTGGATAGCATTGTTTTGTTTGTTCTGTGCGCTTATAATTTTTCATCACAAAGTATGGAATAATCCTAAAAAATGTTGGCCCTTGCTTGCACTGTTGCTGTATGTTCCTTTTGGTTTTCAAAAGATAAAATTATATTTTCCAGCGTATGCTACGATAACATGCATCAATAAAACGATTGATATTGAACGATACAAAGGGCAGTTATTTTTGTTCGATCGTGGTGCGTTAGGAGAAAAAAAATCATGCGAAAATTGGATTCTCTATACCTTTTTGCCTGAACTTATAAAAAAATATGGTGTTATAAAATGCAATACGATAACGCTTTTTGATCCGACAACGCGTACTTTGCAAGGTCTTTGTTGTTTATGCCAGCACATAACTATTAACAAAATTCTTATAATTTCTGTTACAAAAAAATCAAAAGATTATAAAAATAAGCTTGCATTGTTGCAGCAATTAACTACTAAAAAAAATATAACATTATTACAAATGCGTTAAGCCAATTTGGTTAACAATGAAGTACTCGTGTAAGAATATCAAGCCATGATCTGGTTTCTTGCCTTTGCACAGGCTGCTCGCTTGCTGGATGCGTAGGTAAAGAAACTGAGCTTTGAGACGGAGCAGGGTCTGGTTGCATAGTTCCTGAATAAACACATCTTAGGGTAAATTCAACATTGAATGTTGCAGTGCGCGGTACCCTTTCAGCATGTCTTGTAATATCCTCAAGTTTTGAATTGAGTGATTCTAAAAAAGGCTTATACTTTCCATATTCATTTACTTGATTTTGTAATTGATCAGCTCTTCTTCTCTGATTTTCGCATTCAGCATTTACTATTTTTGCATTTGTTTCAGCGTTGCTTATCTTACCCATATAATAAAATTTTCCAAGAGCAAAACCGCTGCCAACCTTTAAAACATTGGTAACAGTTACTTGTCGTGCGCCAGCCCAAAATATGCTCGCTGCAACTGGTCTAACGGCTTCAAATGCAATGCCTGCATATTGTGCAACAGGAGCAGCAGCTCTGCCTGCATAGTGTGATGCGGTTCCTAAAGCGCCCAAACAAAGTTGAGGATGATACAATCCAGCAGCACCAATTGCTACAGCTCCAACCAAACAGGCTACAGGAATTGCGTGTTGAGCTAAACGAGATCGTGGAGTAGCGGCTTGCAATAATGGCGCTACAGCAAAGCACAGAATAATAATTTTAATTGATAATTTCATAATAAAACTTTCTTATATTTATTTTTAAAAAAATATTAAAAATTTATAAGAGTTTAATTTTTTTTAAAAATAAATGCAAAGAATGTTATTTTTTACTACTGCTAAACAATTGGTACAATGTTCGTGTTATCGTGTCTAAATAGACTGCTACAGCAGTTTGCGCAGGTGCTTGTATGCCAATTGCTTCTACAGTAAATTCTTTTGGCAACATCGTTCTGAGTACCATTTTTTGATAATTGCAGACTGGTTGAGAAGATATTGCAACAATTGATCCTGGTGTCGGATTAAGCTGCAACCATCCTTTTACCGTATCTTCTGTCGTTGGTCGACATAAAATACCTTGCGCATTTAGTTTTTGAGGAGCATCGATGAATGTTATTTTTTGCGTAACATGATGATCTTTGAATATATAACGTGCGGCATCAGTTTCGGTTTGAATTTCAACATTCCAGCGTTTCTTTGCTTCTTCTTTTTCAAAATCAGTTAATTGGCGTTGACCTACCAACACAACGATCTCTTCTACTTGAACTCCAGAAGCTAAAAGATCGAGCAATGTTTGCATACGAATAATCATGCTCGCTACTGTTGCGCCTAAAAAAAGTGCATATTTATAAGTGAGTGCGCTTGCAATAATGGCATTGACTAAATGCATCTGTTCAAATAAGGGCAAGAGTTCGTTTCTTTTGTCTTCGTATACTTTTTCAACTTCCCAACGCTCTGTTCCTGGCTTTCTTAACCAAGCGGCTTGCGTATTTTTAACAACGGCAGCAAGAGAAGTTTCTTGCGTAGAAACATTGGTAAGTGTCATAACTGCAAAGAGATCTTGTTGAGTAAAATCTCCATACATTGTTTGTGTGCGGTTTATATAAAAAAATCCACTAAATAATGCGATTACTATGCCAACAATTATTTTTTTATTCATTAAAGTTCCTTACCATTCAAGTGATCCAGCAGTGCGATATTCTGTAACACGAGATTCAAAAAAATTCTTTTCCTTACTCAAATCTGTCGCTTGCGAAAGCCAAGGAAATGGATTTTCTTTGTTGTATATTTTAGGCAGGCCGATTCTTTCAAGACGACGATCTGCAATATATTCTACATAATTTACAAATTGTTGTGTACTAATTCCTAAAATTCCTCGTGGGCAGGCATCATACGCATAACGCGCTTCTAGAATAACAGCTTTTTGAATTAAGTCGCTCAGTTCATTTTGAAATTCTTTTGTCCAGATAGAAGGGTTTTCGGCTTTAATAGTATTAATAAGATCGCAACCAAAAGCCAAATGAACACTTTCGTCTCTCATGATATATTCAAATTGTTCGCCGATACCAATCATTTTATTTTGACGTTTGAGCGCAAGCATCATCGCAAAACCAGCATAAAAAAAGATGCCTTCCATAATTACGTAATAACCGATCAAATCATGCAAAAATAATTTGAGTGTTTTTAAATCTTTGACTTCAAATTGTGGATCAAAAATAGATACGGTTAAATCAACGACAAATGAATCCTTTTCAGCAATTGACGGTATCGTCAAATACATATTATAGAGTTCATCAGGATTCAATCCTAATGAATCGCTGCAATAGATAAAAGTATCAGTATGCACTGCTTCTTCGTATGCTTGACGCAAAAGGTATTGTCGACATTCAGGATTGGTAACATGACGATAGACGGCTAAGACTAAATTATTAGCAGTTAGTGATTCTGCGGTTGAAAAAAAACCTAGATTCCATAAAATCATGCGTCGCTCGTCAGCCGTTAAAAAATGAGGATCTTTCCATTGTTCAACATCTTTTTGCATCGAAACTTCTTCGGGAGTCCAGTTATTTGCTACGCCATCTTTATAATGATTACGAGCCCAGGTATAGCGCATTGGTAAAATTTTATTAGGATCTGTTTTGCCGTTTGAAACGATCCCTGAATTATTAAACGTATTTTCCATGATAAATTCCTTATAATTTTATTGACAGGTTTCACATTCAGGATTTTCTGTGATGTTGCATGCTTGAGTCATTGTTTGATCCATACCTTGCGGCATTACAACATCATAGGTTACACCTTTTGCAGCGGTTTCTGAATCAAGGCCAGAAGTTGTGTATGATCTTTTTTGTGTGTAGCCGAATTTTTTAGCATCAAGCGTTGATTTTTCAACTTGCGTTGCACCCAAAGATCGTAAATAATACGTTGACTTTAAACCAAGATGCCACGCTTTTTTGTAAATCATATCGAGCATTTTACCAGAAACTGAACTTAAAAAAACATTATGCGATTGACTTTGATCGATCCATTTTCCACGAACAGCAGTAATTTCTAGTAACCATAATGGATCAAGTTCAAATGCTTCTTTATATTTTGCACGAATTGTTGCAGGAATAGCTTCGATATTGGCAATACTGCCATCATAGTATTTAATCAAATCGATCATTTCTTGATTCCATAGGCCTTCTGTTTTTAAATCTTGCACTAAATATCGATTAATAACGGTAAATTCCCCGCCCATATTTGCTTTAACATATAAATTTTTATACATCGGTTCAATGCATGGATAACAACCGCTGATGTTAGAAATAGTTGCGGTAGGAGCGACTGCCATCGTATTTGAATTACGCATGCCATAACGTTTAACATGATCGCGCACAGGGGTCCAATCTAAAAGACCGTGACGCGAAAGAGTAATATTCATGCCGCGTTCTTTTTCTAACATATCGATAGTGTCGATAGGAAAGATATTGCGATCCCATTTTGAACCTTTGTAAGAAAAGTATGCGCCACGTTCTTTTGCAAGTTCAGAAGAGCCAAGAATTGCGTGATACGAAACGAATTCGCCCATTTGATCAGCAAAATCGCGTGCTTGCACTGAATCAAAGTTAATATTTAATTTAAAAAGAGCATCCTGAAAACCCATAATTCCAAGACCAACAGGACGATGTCGTTTGTTAGAAACTTCACCTTCTTTAATCGGATAAAAATTAATATCGATAACATTATCAAGCATACGCATCGCTGTTTTAATCGTTTTTTCCATCAATGTATAATCGATTGTTCCATCGATAACGTGTTTTTCGAAATTGATTGAACCTAAATTACAAACAGCAGTCTCTTCTTTTGAAGTGTTTAATGTAATTTCAGTACATAAATTTGAACTATGAATCACGCCAACATGATCTTGCGGTGAACGAATATTGCATGCATCTTTAAACGTAATCCACGGATGGCCAGTTTCGAAAAGACGTGTTAACATTTTGCGCCATAATTCTAATGCGCTCACTGTTTTGCTTAATTTTATTTCACCTTTTTGTGCTAATGTTTCGTAATGAACATAGCGATCTTCAAATGCTTTGCCATAAAGATCATGCAAATCTGGAACTTCATCTGGTGAAAATAGTGTCCAATTTTGCTCAAGTTCAACACGTTTCATAAATAAATCTGGAATCCAGTGCGCTGTATTCATATCATGCGTACGTCTGCGTTCATCGCCCGTGTTGCGACGTAAATCAAGAAAATCTTCGATATCAAAGTGCCATGTTTCTAGATAAGCAACTGTTGCGCCACGACGACGACCACTACGATTAATAGCCGCATTAACATCATTAGCAATTTTTAAAAAAGGCACTACGCCTTGACTGCCAGAACGAATTGATTTAATAAATGCGCCAGTTGATCGCAAAGGAGTCCAATCATTTGCAATGCCGCCTGACCAACGAGCCATTTGAGCATTATCGCCTAAGCATTTAAAAATATGATGCAAATCATCTTCGATCGTCGTTAAAAAACAAGAACTTAATTGTGGTCTTGCTGTTCCAGCATGCAATAATGTTGGTGTTCCTGGAACATATAATAATTTTGAAATAACTTCGTAAAATTCAACAGCTTTTTGATTTTTATCTTTTTCTAAAAGTGCTAAGCCCATCGCAATACGCATCCAAAAAACTTGTAAAAGCTCAACTCTTCGTTCTTCAACTTTAGTAAAATATCGTTCATACAAATTAAAAAGTCCAAGATATTCAACGCTGTCATCACGTTCAATAACAAGTTTGGAAGCCAAAAAATCTAGATCAAATTCAAGCATGCGACGATCAAAAATATCCAAATCAACAAGTTCTTTAATCGAATGCACAAAAGATTGTTTGTAATGTTGTTCATATGCTTCTTGAGAAGCTGAAATTTTAAAAACTTCTTTAGCAAGTTTTTGTCGTAAAAGACGTGCTGCAACAGTGCTGTATGCGGTATCTTTTTCTATAAACGCAATAGCTCCTAAAATCAGAGCATCTTCAACATGCTTTGTTGTTGCGTTGTCATATAAATTTTTTATCACTTCGTGCATGATAAGTTCAAGTGACACAACATGTTCTAGTCCCTGGCAAGCACGCTTTAAACTAAGATAAATTTTATCCTGACTTAACGGAACTTGTTGGCCATCACGCTTACTGACGGTAAATAAAATAACCTCGTCAATTGATAAAGAAAATGTTGTTTCATTTTGCATGCGATATGCTCCATTTTTTGAAAAATTTTCTCTTTCTTGCATGATCTAATCCTTTGAAATTTTTAAGATTATTTTTGGCTTATATTTTTTTTAAAATTTATTTTTATGTTCAATACTACCACTCCTTGATTCTTTTATTTTTTTGAAAAATTTTTTTTAAGTTTTTTCAATATGTATTAAATACTTTTAAAAGACGGAAGATCACTGTACCGTTTTCTCCCGACAGAATCAAATAAAATTATAACTTTTTTTAAAAATCCATATTCTTAAATTTTATTTTGAAAAATTTTTGTTGGGTTTCAATTAGAAAATATCGCAAAAATTCGCAGCAATCATCATTGCAAGTTTTTTTTAAAAAAAATAATGCTTTTTTTTTCTTTATTAGTCATTTGTAAATGATTCAAAAATGAAAAATTTACAAGTACGTACTACAATCGTAGAATGAATAAAAATCATTTTTTTTATTTATGTATATCGAAAGGAAATATACACAATGTCATACAAAAAAAGTAGCACTCCGTGGTCATTATTAGCACTTGTAAGTTGTGCGGTTATTGCAGGAATTTTTTATTTTAAAACACAAAAACCATCAATTATCAATGCGATGCAGGAACCTAAAATTGATTGCGCATCTTGTTCAAGTTGTACAAAAAATCAATCTAGTAATGTTGTCTCCACTGAATGTTCTGTTTGTGAAATTATGGATTTAAAGGATTTGACGACGATCAAAAATTCTGAAAAGCCGACGATCATTAAATTTTATGCAGAATGGTGCGGACCATGCCAAACACTTGCGCCTGTTTTTGAAAAATTAGCCGCACAGTATAAAGATCGCATTAATTTTTATAGTATCAACGTGAATCAAGAAGAAATTGTGAATCAAGCTGATGCGCTTGGATTGACGGAAGGTAAAGTTATGTATCTGCCAACAATCGTATTATTGCAGAATGGTGCAATAAAAGAACAAGTGACTGGCGGCATTACCGAAGCTGAATTAGAAGCAAAAATAAAAACGACTTTTAAAATATAACTTAAAACCTTCAGTTTAGAAATAAAGCTTCTTCTTCATACTCGTCATCCTCAGGAACGAAGTG
>CAZJPB010000009.1:0-2176 GCA_964547785.1 uncultured Pseudomonadota bacterium
TTGTGTTGCATATATACAAGATGCAATAAGCCCAATCATTGATCAATATCGCAATGCCCTACCTAATCTGGGCGTATTGAGAAATTATGCTTTTTTTATTGCACAGCAATTAATTATCGCTGCAGCACCTTCGCAAGTTGTCATAACAGAAGCTGCAGAGCGTTTGCAAGTCGCAGCAACAGAACCAGTGATTGCTGAAGCTAATATGACAAATCCTGTTATTGAAAAACCTATTGAATATCCAGTGACATTAATAACTCCTGTTGATTCTATTATTGAGTATGATGCGAAAGTAATGACTAAAGGCTTAGAAAAAGAAAGATTAGCTGAAGAAGCAAAAGATACGTTTAATGAAGAAAATGATTTACAGGAAGTAAAAGCAACTATTCAAACAAGAAAAGTTAAATTAGCGGTACAAAGAAAAAAAGTTGTAATGACAGAAGAAAGATTGAAAAAAACAGAAGCTTTTAGAAAAGAATTAGATAAAAAAATGGAGAGATTATCATGAAAACAAGAATACTATTAACATTGCTGTGCGCAATGAGTCTACAAACCCAAGCATTTTTTGGCAGCAAAATGTTATCTACAGCATGGACAGCAACAGCATCATTTTGCAAAGAGCATCCAATTGCAGTTGCAACAGTGGCTGCCGCTTGTGGCATCAGTTATTGGTTATACAAAAAATATACAAAAACAACTTCTGCAATGCCGTCTGTTGATCAATCTGTAACACCTCCTGCAACAACAACTTCTGCTGCTACAGGAACTTCTGCTGGTGGTGGAGATGCAACTGAAGAGGCTGTTCATGAAGAAGTTCAAGATGAATTTGTAGCTCTGTTAGATGGGGCTCCTGATGTATTTGGTGATTTTAATACGTTTGAATCTAGTGATGATATTATTTTTGAAGATATAGATTATAACGTTAGTGTAACGCAAGATGTTTTGCGTGAACGTGTACAATATTTGAAGATTGGAGAAAAAATTTATTTTTCTAGTCATTTAAAGGATTACTCTAGATGTGGACAAGGTTGTTATGGCTTTAAAATAATGATAGGTGAAAAAACAGTTGGACTTTTAATTGGTGAAAAAAGTTTTAATTCTCCAACATTAAAAATATTTATGTTTGTTTTGTATAAAAATTTACGTACTGATCGAAATTATAAAAGAATTATTCAAAAAATTAAAAATCATAATTCAACTATAATAAAATTAGAAGCAGATTTTGTTGGTATAATGTTTGGTGGTATAAAAGAGCAACAAAGAGCGATCTATAAAGCATTTGGTTTTACAGAACCTAGAGAAACTAATTTTGAAATGTCATTAATGCAAGATGCATCAGCGGCATCATCAACGAGAACTCCATCAGCATCAGGAGCAGGAGCTGCAAGTACTACAGATCAAAGTGATGCTTCAGATGAAGAGTTAGGCGATAGTACGCCACAAGGATCACCACCAAGCACACCATTAAGATTAGATGCAACACCACGAGCATTAGGAGCAGCAGCTGCAAGTGCTACGCTTGACGATGAAGAAGATCAAGCTGGTGAAGATGATGCTGCGAGTGTTCCGGGATCTGAATATACAGCAACTGATGAAGTAGCAAGATTAGATGAGGTTGCAAGTGAAGAAGCTGCATCTGAAGGCGCATCGGCTGCATCTGAAGTGAAAGTAGATATTGAATTTATAAATATTCAAAAAAGTAAGATTCTATTAGATGATATGCGGAGTTTAGGCAATTTATATACACCAACGTATATAGAAACTATAGCTCAAAATCATGGATTTGGAATATGGATTAATAGTGCACTAGTTGGAATAGTAATCTATGAAAAAAATGGTTTGAATATAGAAATAGAATTTTTAGCATTAAAAGATAATTTTCGTGGAAAAATAATTATTGAAAAAATTATAGAAAAACTTAGGCAAGATAATGGTAAGGCAAATCTCATTTCAGCAACATTAAATAATGTTTTTGATACAGAAAAACAAACATCTTTATATCATGATTTTGATTTGCATAGAAAAAAACATGCATCAGGCGGCGATAGTACTCGTTTTTACAGATCAATTTAAAATAAAAAAATGGAGAGATTGTAATGAAAGCGAAAATCTTATTAACATTGCTGTGCGCAATGAGTTCGCAAACTCAAGCATTTTTTGGTAGCCAAATGCTTTC
>CAZJPB010000009.1:2276-20036 GCA_964547785.1 uncultured Pseudomonadota bacterium
TACAGCGTGGAAAGCAACAGCATCATTTTGCAAAGAGCATCCAATTGCAGTTGCAGCAACGGTAGCGGTTTTTGGAATAAGTTGTTGGTTATATAAAAAATATACAAGAACGAGTTCTGCTGCTCGACCTGCGACGAGTGCTACAGCTCTTGCGGCAGGAGAAGTTGCTTCTGCGGGCGCAACTCATGCAATGGCTGGAGGTGCTATTGCATCGGTAATGCAAGATGAATTCCCTGATTTTAATACGTTTGAATATTCAGGTGAGATTAAATTTAAAGATATAGATTTTACTCGATTAACTGAGCCTATTATTGTTGATCTTAGAAAATATCTTAAGATTGGTAATTGTTATGAACCAGTTATTATAGAAAAAATATGTACTATTACGTCTGTTGATTTGTATGGATTTAAAATAATGGCAGGTGAAAAAACTGTTGGTGTTTTGATTTATGAAAAAAATTCTAGGAATACTTCAAAATTAACCATGTGGTGCTTAGTATTGTATCAAAATCTGCGTAGTTTGATAAATATTCAAAAAATTATTCAAAAAATTGAACAAGATAATATTGATAACGTAACTTTGTATACTGATTTAATAAGTGTAGAAGATGATTTTCAAGGTCAACAAAAAGTTTTTTATCTAGAATTTGGTTTTCAAGAATTATCAGATAAAGAAAATAAGTTTCAGATGAAATTAAATCAAGTCGTTACAACAGATGAGGATACTTTGCGATCATCAATGAGGGTACCATCAGTATCAATGAGAACGGCATCAGCATCAGGAGCAGGTGCTGCGAGTGCTACAGCTGAAAATAGCATAAAATTTGATAGTGAAGAAGGTCGTGCTTTGATCCAAGAATTTTTATATGAATCATTGCAAGCAAAAAGTACATAATACATTTGGTCTATTTGAGAACGAAATTTATTTTAAAAGTATATAAAATAAAAAAATGGAGAGATTATAATGAAAGTAAAAATTTTGTTAGCATTGCTGTGCGCAATGAGTCTACAAACACAAGCATTTTTTGGCAGCCAAATGCTTTCTACAGCGTGGAAAGCAACAGCATCATTTTGCAAAGAGCATCCAATTGCAGTTGCAACAGTTGCCGCCGCTTGTGGCATTAGTTATTGGTTATACAAAAAATATACAAAAACGAGTTCTGCTGTTTTTTCATCACATTTAAGATTTTCTGAAAGAGTTCAAGATATTATTTATGTAATGGAAGATGGTGAAATAACTTTTGAAGAAGTAATATTTAAAAATTTTGATGCAAGCTATATAAATGTTTTATTAGATGGGCGCAAATCAAATTATAGTTACATGTATATTGGTCAAATGAATGGATGGCAAGATTGGCAGCGTGGAAGACAAGAATTTAAAATATTTTTTAATGGGAAAAATATTGGAATGATACTTTATGATATTAAAAAAATAGATGAATCAGAGAATAATTTTATAGAAATAAAAATGTTAATTTTATATGAAGAATATCAAAAAAATGAATATCTTATAGAAGCAATTTATCAAAAAATTGATGAAGCTAGTTACGAAAAAACTTTGATTCAATCAATATATGTTCAAGCTTCATTACGTGGTATTGAGCCTGAAGCTTATGAACGACAAAGAGCACTTTATGTTGATTTTGGGTTATATGCAAAAATTTATCCATCAGGTTACGTTTCACAAAAAATTTATAAAAGAACTCTTACTTGGTCGTTTGATTGATTACTGCTTAATTCTATAGCATAAAACTTTCAGTTTAAAAATAAAAATATTAATAATTTTTAAAAAGATTTTCGAATTCTTGTCATCCTGAGGCGCGATCCAAGCGCCGTGAGGATCCAGGATTATTAAGTTATAATTTAAAAACATTCAAAAAAAATATTTTAATACCGTAGCATTGCATTACTGGTTTTTTGCAACGATTAAACTTTTTGTGAATAACAAAAAATAGATTTTTCATATAATAAGTCAAATAAGGCCTGGATCCTCACGGCGCTTGGATCGCGCCTCAGGATGACGATCGCGAAGATGAAGTATTATTTTTAAGCTTAAAATTTTTGCTATATTATCCTAAACAACTCCAATCAATCACTGGTTCAACAGATCGGTAATCAGAAAATAAGGGCCCATCGAGTTCAATATTAAAAGAACGAAGCAAAGTAATGTGTTCTAATAATTGTAATGTTGCAGCAAAATCATTTTTATTATTTTTTCTGGTTACGATAACGCTGTAAGGATCTTTAATAATCATTTCTAAAGTAGCAATTGCTCGTGCCCATAGTCTTATCGCGTCTCCTTCTGGTGAATGAGATTTTATTTTTTTGAGCGATAATTGTTTGTTTATTTTTTTAATCTGTTCTTTTTGAAACATAAGTTTTGATGCATTGAGTTCATCGAGCAATTCACTTGAAAAAATAACAGGTTCTTCGAATCCATCAGTACGTTTTTTCTTTCTTATATTTTCGATCATTTTTTTTAATGTTGCAGGTTGATGCCAGTCAAACCCGTAACCATAGATTCCGTAGTAAGTGTCAATATTGTTCCACGCAGCGCAATGAGGAATACCATAAAATTGTTTCCAGGCAGTTTTATAACCATCACCATTATAATTATTGCACAGACGTAAGCTTTCTATATCTTGCGAAAGTATTGCAAGGTCATCTAATTCAGGAAGTATTTTTTGTAAAAGAATCATGGCATCGTCAGAACCTTTTTTGCAGAGTAAGGGTGTTGTATAAAAAAGAGGTTTTTCTAGATGAAACGTATGCTCGTGTATGCGCTGTCCGTGCAAAAGATTGCATAAAGCAGAAAACCATTGCGCTCGCAATCGTGTCAAAATAGGACTTAAAAGCACTTGGTCTCGACAACCTTCTGCAATCGTATGTATCTGTTTAAAATCTGCTTTTGATGCTGCATTCCAGAGGTCGTTATAATAAGCATCTTTAATCGTTGTTGTAAAAAGATGTTCCATAAAATCTGAAAACGCATATAAAGGATTGCACGAAAATTGTACAAATGCTTCGTATTTTCGATGATACGTATGTATTTTGAGTCGTTTTATTTCGAGATTTATTTTTTGAGTTGCTAAGTTGACAATATATTCTTGATGATTTTTAAGAACGTTTTCTTTATAATGTTTTATGTAATCTGAAACTTCTTCTGATGAAATTGTTGTTAAAGTTGTAGACATTTTTTCTGTGCATAAAGAAAAAAGTGCTGCTCGCGCTCGTGTTTCTAACACAAGAGATTCTATAAAATCTTTTTTGTGTTTTTTAAGAAGATGACATAATTCAATGTCGTGATGCACAAATGTATGATATAAACTTTTTTCTTTTTTAAATGTGTCTGGATACAGTTTTTGTAATTGTTGTATCAAAAAATTAACACGAATATTTTCTCGCGATGATCGTGGATACATACTTAAAAAATCAACAAAAACAATATCTTGAATATCGGCATCTTTTAATTTTTTAACACAGTCATCCATAAAAACTTTAAAATTAAGTGGAATCAAAAGTCCTTTAGAAAAGAGCATCTGTTCAGTTTCTACAATTTTTAATCCTTTAGAATGAACGCCTTCAAAAGGAACAAGTAATCGAATTGCTTCAGGATTTTTTTGATTAAAAACACCGATGAAATCTTTATAGGTAAAAAATATCCAAGGATTTTTTGTGTTGCATGTGATGATATTTTCAAAATATATTTTTTGCATGCCGCTTAATGTAATCCTATTATTTTTGTGTGCAGCAAGCTCTGCAGCAAAGTTTTTTGCAAGCTCTTTCTGATTTGCAAGAATATAGGTTTTTATTTCGGGATAGATTTCAGAGACTTCGCTGATACTTTGTGCATCAACAAAAACATATCCATCAGGCTTAGAAACCCAATGACTTAATTGTGCAGGAAGATCTAAAACAAAAACATCATCATGTAATGCGTATAACGTGCTCTGTTGCGATGATGCATTATCACTTCTTTTGTAGTGCTCGATATCATCTTTATAAAGCGAATAATTAATCGTGTTTCCTAGTAAGGTACTTTTTCCAACTCCATCAACAAAACTGCAAAAAACATACGCAATTTTTTTCCCTGGAGTGCGTGGTTGCAAGGTATCAGTAAATTTTTTTATAAAAACTTGCGCAGATTCGGTAGCTTCTTTTTGTTGAAAGGATAATTGTTCAATAGGATACGTAATATCAGGGCCTGTATAGATTTTAGAAACAGGAATAGATGAAGTGAGTAAATGTTGTGCATAATCAATAGAAAAAAGAATATCTTGAGTAGCTAAAGTTTCTTGTGCACAGCTTTTTAAGGTTCCTTGGTACGCAGCATTCCAGAAAGTGATCAGCTCTTTTAACACAGGAGCACAATGTCCTGTTTTAATACTTTTTTCTATACGATTTCGATATTCTAAAAGTGCATCAAAATCTTTTCCAAAAGCATGTTTTTGAAGGATGTAAGCTTTATCATCAAAAAGTTCAATAGTCTCTGTGCATACATGTTCTATAAAAAAAGATTTTTGAGCAAACCAGGATTCTTGCAGCCACTGCGCATCTTTCAACATGAATCCTGTTAAAAATCCAAAAATATTATGCGCAGGAACAATGTGTCCTTGTTTGCTAGAAAGTGAAGCTTCATCTTTTAAGGTGACTCTATGTTGTGATGAATAATAGCTAGCAACGCCATTTTTTTGATAGCCCATAATAACAATCCGCTCTGGACAGGAAAATCCAGATTCTTGAAAATAGACTTCAAGGTCCTGCAGGCTTTTTTTTGTTTTTTCTAAGATAAAAGAATGATATTCATGCGTATATCGACCTTCTTGAGAAAAATCATATTCCGTAATAAAGCTTGAAATAAATCCAGCTATATCGTCATCAAGTGTATGGTGCGGTTCGCTTGCATACAAGAGTGTTGCGCAGCATAGGATAGCGTATAGTATCAATCTAATGCGCATTGTACACCTAAATCTTTTTGTAAAAGAGCTATGATTCCATCATAACGCTTTAAGTGTTGCATATATTGTTCTGTGTATTGAGAGTCTTGCAGTGATTCAAAAATTGAGAGTAACAATGAATACGAAGCGGCTATTTTTTTATAAGACTTTACTAACGATTCATTTTGATGTGCATTCATCACATCTTCTATAAATTGTGCAGCAACTTGATCAAAATAAAATGCATAAAAATCATGATAATCTTTATTCTTATTAGTAGTTTTCCAATAATCAGTGATTTTTTGATATTTTTTTTGGTGAGGTCTATCAGTATTTCTGTGCATGCATATCATGTTATCATCACGAGTTCTATAAAGATGCTCAATACACTTTGCATAACATGCTAATTCTTGCAATACAGTCGTACGATCTTTTTTTGCGTAGAGCATGTTATGCGTCAAGAGTGTTACAAAATGATGCCATGCATCAGTATATTCTGTTAATGACATTGTTAAAAAACTTTGTATAACCCATCCAGGTTCAATAGTGTAAGTTTTACAATCTTGTATAAATTGTTCAGCTCGATTGATAGGTAAGGCTTGAGAAGATGCGTAAAACTGTGCTGTGCAAAAAAGAAAAAATATATAAAAAAAGCGTATATTCATGCATTGTTATTCCTTTTCTGTAGGCAGAAGGTCTTCTAAGACGGCACGTTCATAGAGTCGATAATGTCTTAAAATACGAAACACTTGTTGTTCAAATTGTGTAAAGCGAAGAGATAATGCTGCTATTTTTTCTTCTTCTATAGCATCTGCCGCGTCATGCATAAAAGCTTCAACTGCTTTAAAAGCCTGAAGACTTATGTTTTTAAGATGAATGCCAGAAGTGCGACTCTCTTTTGTTAAGGTATCAGATTGTATTTCTAAAAATGCGATTAATCGACAACATTGTTTTACAAAAAGATTAAGATCATTGGTAAGGCAGATGATATAATCTTGTTTTTCATTTTTATTGGTAAGAGAAACACTTTCAAATTCAGTAATGGTTGTTTTTAAGTGTTGCATCGTTGTTTCAAAAGGAATGTATTTAATGAACCATACGCTATCAATCGGATGACGAATTTTATTCATAGGATTAACAACATAATCAGTAAAAGCTTTATGGGCGATACTGCTAAAAGTAGGAAGTTCTCGAATAACTAACGTAGTTGCAATACCAGAAGCTATCGTTAAAGGACCATTTTTAACAAAAAAATCTACAATATTTTTACCAAAATCATAAGCTCCATATGCAATTACAAAAGCACCGTTTTTTAAACTATGCAAAAGAGAAGAAGATTTTTTTGCAGATTCTGTAAGCCCAGCACGACGTATATGTTCTTGCAAAGTTTGTTCTGCTTGCGACATTTCAGAAGCTCTTGAAACCAAAAAGCTCTGTTGTTTTGCTATCGTATCTAATTGACTTTTGACATCATTAAGCGAAGGAGGAATAGGAGCTTGTGTGCGATACATATAATAATAAGCGCCAGCAAGCAAAGCTGCACAAGAAAACATAAAAGCGCCTTGCGCTAGATAGCGATGCCTTTTATTTTTTGCTAAGTATAAAAGTATTTCTTTTTTGCAATCATTAATCTGCTCTTTTGTTATCGTCGTAAGGCCTAATTTTTTTACAGGTGTTTCTTGAGAAGTGATAAATTCAGCATCAGCAACAAGATGTGTATGCAGTATAAAAAATAGTAATAAAAAACGTTTCATTTTAGATGCCTCCGTTAAAACCATACGTTGATTGCCCGTAGTCATGAGCACCAACACCAGAATAACCGCGAGTAGTGTCAGAGACCATAGGAATTTTTTTCTTAGTTTTATCTGCAGCACTTACTTCATCAACGAGTGTTCCTAAATGCTCAAAAGATGAGCAGATTGCATGGATTTGTTTTTTTAAATGTTCTTTATCTAAAGCTGAAGCGTGTGTTAAGGACTGGAAATATTCATTTGTTTCTGAAAGATAATGTTTGATTTCTTCTAATCCAAATGCAATTTCTTCGTTTCTATTTAAAGAAGTTCTTATCAGTCTTTTTCCTGCTGATTTTATAAAATTAGTAGAAGTATTTTTATGCTGATCTTTATAATAACGCAATCTTTCATCTAATATGTTGCCTAAAAAAGTAAGTTCTCGATCAATATGAATAATCTGTTTTGTCCAGGTTTGATCTTTAACCGTATTTTCATCTTCTGCGTCAATTGCTTTGAGTCGTCGATCTTTTGTTAAATCCAACACAGACGTTGATTTAGTTAATGGTGATAAAAGTTTATAGATACGATTATGCCACGAGGCTAATTCATTCCAGGTTAACGATTTTCCGTTGCAGAATAATTTTTGTAATTTTTTTTCAGCTACAAAAAATGGCCATTCAAGGGTTCGTATAACGCTTGAAAAAAAATCAGGATTTTCTTTTTGAATCTTGCCGACAGCCCATACGGTACAGAGAACAGCAGCTATGGCGCCCATATGATAGCGATCCATATAATTCAAGAAGCGTTCCATCATTTTATCGGCACCCATAATGCCTGCCCAGCCAGTTGTATCAGATGAAGATAAAGCTGTAGGCGTGCTCGCGGGAATAATGGTTGATGAGCTCGTTACCAATAATACAATAATATAAAAATTCCATAAGCGCATTGATAATATCTCCATTAAAAGAATAAAATAAGAAGTTTCATACTAGCAAAAATCACAAAAAAATCAAAAGCGAGTACCATTTAGGCTCACATTTTTAAGATAAAATCTTTTTAAGATAGAAGCCTGTAGAGCTTGTTTTATTTTTTGCGATCTCTTCTGGAGTCCCGTGAGCAATGACTTGACCACCACGCTTGCCCCCTTCTGGACCCATATCAATAAGATAATCAACGCATTTAAGTACATCAAGATTATGTTCAATAATGATCATCGAATTGCCTTTATCGACTAAATTATTAAGCACTTTTAAGAGTCGATCAATATCAGCACTATGCAGCCCTGTAGTAGGCTCATCAAGAATATACAATGTTTGATTTCCTCGTTTTGCAAGCTCATCAACTAATTTAATTCGTTGAGCTTCGCCACCAGAAAGGGTTGGAGAAGGTTGTCCGAGCTTTATATACTCAAGTCCAACATCACACATTAATTGCAGACGATGAGCTATATTTTTATGTGCAGAAAAAAAATCAACAGCTTCAGCTGCAGTCATATCAAGAACGTCAGCGATATTTTTTTGACGATATAAAATTTGCAATGTTTCTTTATTGTAACGCTTGCCTTTGCACGTTTTGCAAACCATGGTGACGTCAGCTAAAAAATGCATAGAAACAGTTACCGATCCATCACCATTACATTCAAAACAACGGCCTTCTGTGCAATTAAAGCTGAATCGACCAACTTTGTAACCGCGAGCGTTGCTTTCTGGCAAACAGGCAAAAAGAGCTCTAATGGTGTTAAAGACACCTAAATAAGTTGCTGGATTTGATCGGGAAGTTTTTCCGATAGGAGTCTGATCAATAACAACTAATGATTTAAGTTTTTCTGTGCCTAAAAGATCATCTAAGTTTTCAGATTTTTTTTGTTTATACATGATTATTTTTTGCAATGCTGGAGCGAGTTCTTCTAAAATTAATGTACTTTTTCCTGATCCAGAAACTCCTGAAATGCCGCATAAAACATTAAGAGGAAACGCAACAGTGAGATCTTTTAAGTTATTTTTACGTGCATGTTTAAGGGTTAAAAATCCTTGCGCAGTTCTTCGTTTTTTAGGAATAGCGATAAAACGTTTTTTGCTCAAATAGCTTCCTGTTAAAGAATGTTCATTTTTTTTAATTTCATCAGGAGTTCCAAAAGCAGTTATCATACCACCGTGAACGCCTGCGCCCGGGCCCATATCAATGATATAATCAGCTTCTTTTATCGTATCAATATCGTGTTCAACAACAATCACGGTATTACCTTGATCGCGTAAATTTTTTAAGGTTTCGATTAAGCGATCATTATCTTTTTGATGCAATCCAATGCTTGGTTCGTCAAGAACATATAAAACACCGCTCAAAGCTGAACCTATTTGTGTAGCTAATCGTATTCGTTGTCCTTCCCCGCCAGAAAGTGTTCGAGCAGATCTGTTTAACGTGACATACGAAAGACCAACATTCTGTAAAAAATGTAATCGTTTGGTAATTTCATCAAAGAGTGGTTGAGCTATGGTTTGTAAGGTTTCATCAATTTTAATTTCTTTAAACCAAACAATAAGATCTTCTAAAGAAAGTTCGCATAGTTGAAAAATATTTTTTTTATTAATAAAAACAGAAAGAGCATATTTATTAAGTCGTTGGCCAGAACACTCTTTGCATGTTGTGACCATTCGATAGTAATCAGACATTTCGAAACTATCATGTTCCATACGCTCTTCTTTGGAGAAATTCCAAGACCAATCATCGAGTTCTCCAAGACCAGAACATTTTTGACAAGCACCGATAGGAGAATTAAAAGAAAAAAAACGTGGTTCTAATTCTGGAAATGAATGGCCGCAATTAAGACACATGCAAAACGAGGAATAAAGATGCGCTTTGTTTTCTGATACAATTTTGACAAGCCCCTTAGCCAGCATTAATGAGTGTTCTATGCTTTCTTGGATGCGTGATTGTTCTTCGGTTGTTACCGTTACCTGATCAATTAAAATATCAATAGTATGTTTTGAAGTTTTTGAAAGTTTAATTTTTTCTACTTCTTCTATATTTGCAAATTTGTACAGTCTATCATTGATAAGAAATCGATAGAATCCTTGCTGATACCATTGTTTAAGTTCTTCTTTGAATTCACCTTTTTCTTCTTGAACAACAGGGGCATGAATGGTAATTGTTTGATTCTTGAAGAATGCCATACTATGTTGCGTGATTGCTTCAGGAGATTGTGCGCCAACTGTTTTTTTGCAATCAGGACAATGAATTTCACCAATTCGTGCAAATAAAACACGCAAATAATCATAAATTTCTGTAATAGTTCCGACTGTTGAACGAGGATTTGAGCCTACTGTTTTTTGTTCAATTGCTATAGCAGGGCAGAGTCCTTCAATAGAATCAACATCAGGTTTTTTTTCTATGCCTAAAAATTGGCGAGCATAAGCAGAAAGTGATTCTGTATAGCGTCTTTTGCCTTCTGTATATAAAACATCTAAGGCTAAAGAAGACTTTCCAGAGCCCGAAGGACCGGTAATTACGGTAAGCGTTTCTTTTGGCAAAGAAGCCTTTATATTTTTTAAATTATGCTCACGGGCTCCAACAAGATGAATCCATGATTTAAATTTTTTATGCATGCAAAAACCTTTTTATAAAATTCAAAATAAGAATGATATAAAAATAACATAAAAATCTTAATTTTTCATTTTGCTTTTTACAAAAAGCTTATTTATACTAGAGTTCACTTTATGTCATGAATCTATAAAAATTCAAAAACAAAAAGTTTTAAAAATAAGCGATGGTGAGTGTAGCTCAGTTGGTAGAGCACCAGGTTGTGGTTCTGGGGGTCGTGGGTTCAAGCCCCACCATTCACCCCAATATTTGAAATAAACGGGATGTGGCGCAATCGGTAGCGTACTCGCTTTGGGAGCGAGGGGTTGCCAGTTCGAGTCTGGCCATCCCGACCAGTTTTTTAAAGCCCGTCAAAAATTTGGCGGGTTTTTTTATTAGAAGGAATTTTGGTGTGCTTATTGATCGACGTTATTTTTTTTACTTTGATTGGTTAAGTTTTTTTTTGACTATAGGCATAACGTGTACAGGATTGGCATTTATTTATAGCACGACAACATCTTCAGAATTGGTTTATTCAGTTTATTTTAAAAAGCAGTGTTTTGGTGCGCTTGCAGGATTATGCATTTATTTATTTTTTTGTTTATATGATTATCGAAAACTGTGTCGTATAGGTTATTTTGCTTATTTTGCTATCATTTTGCTTTTGATGTTTACGTTACTAAAAGGAAAAACTGCGATGGGCGGCAAGCGATGGATCGATTTTAAGCTCTTTAAGTTTCAGCCATCAGAAGTTGCTAAACTTTTTTTTCCTTCTTTTTTAACGTATTATTTATACACAGAAAATGATGTTCCTCTTTATAAAATGCATACATTTATGCCTATTTTTTTGATTGTTGGCATGAGCACGTTGCTTATTTTAAAGCAACCAGATTTAGGAACAGCAATTATTTTTCTAAGTCTTAGTTTGATTATGTTGTGGTTTTCTGGCATCGAAACGCGTTTTTTTAAATATGGATTTTTTTTGTTTTTGTGCAGTGTTCCTGTTGCATGGAATTATGTTTTAAAACCCTATCAAAAAAAGCGTATTTTAGTTTTTTTAGGAACAGGTGACACGCAAAAAGAAGGCTATCATATTAAGCAATCAAAAATTGCCATAGGATCAGGACAATTAACAGGAAAAGGATTTATGCAAGGAACCCAAAATAAGCTTATGTTTTTGCCAGAAAGTAGAACAGATTTTATTTTTTCTGTTTTTTGTGAAGAAATGGGTTTTTTGGGAGCATTAGTTTTAATGTTAAGTTATATGTTTTTGGTGATGAGACTTTTATATCGTATTGAAAAAATACCAATTTTTTTTGCACGTCTTTTATCATTGGGATTATTAACTTCTTTTGCTTTATCGATTATAATCAATATCGCGATGGTGTGCGATTATGCGCCAGTTGTAGGGATACCTTTACCATTGATGAGTTATGGCGTAACCTCTTTGTGGATAACCTTAGCAAGTCTTGGTTGGATTCAGGGAATTTTAATGAGAACTTTTTAGAGTAGGAGATAATATGGTTTTTTTAGATCCTAAAATGGATTTTGTTTTTAAAAAATTATTTGGCACGATTGCAAATAAAGAAATTTTGATATTTTTTTTAAATAGTATTTTAGAAAAAAAAGAGTCTGAAAAAATTGTAGACGTAGAAATTAATGATCCAGTGAATATGAAAGAGAGTAAGTCTTTTAAAGAATCAATTGTTGATGTTCGCTGCACTGATGCTCAAAACAACCATTATATCGTTGAAATGCAAGTCTTGAATCAAAAAGATTTTGATTTACGTATTCAGTATTATTCAGCGTTTGGTATTACGAGACAACTGCCTTCAGCAGGTCGTTATGGTATCTTGCAGCCGGTTATTTTTATCGCGATTGTTAATTTTGTTTTGTTTAAACCAGATCAAGATGGTAGCACAGAGCCTTACTTTAGTGTTCACAAAACAATCAGTCAACAAACAAAGACACAACGTTTAAAACTGCAAGAATATTATATTCTTGAACTTCCTAAATTTACTAAAAAAATCCATGAGCTTGTGACAGACATAGAAAAATGGACCTATTTTTTTAAAAGTGGCGCAGATTGCCAAACAGTGCCAACAGAATTCAAAGAAGAGAGCTTTAAGCATGCGTTTCATGTTTTGCAAGAAAGTAATTGGAAAGGTGATGAATTAGATGCTTATCAACGATACCTTGATAAAACAAGATCTTTTTTAGATCAAATTGATGCTGCAAAAGATGAAGGTGAGATAAAAGGAATTAAAAAGGGAATTAAAAAGGGAATAAAAGAGGGAATAAAGGAAGGTGAGAAAAAAAGAAATATTGAAATTGCTAAAGAAATGCTTAAAGAAGGGTTCGATAAAACTGTGATTTCTAAAGTTACTGGATTAACCATTGAAGAAATTAAAAATATTTAACAATAAAGTTTAATAAAAATGTCTTATTGGAATACAAAAATTAAGATTGGCAAGCAATCATATCCTCGTTTTATTGGCGGGCCATTAGATGGTATTACCGATTCACCATTTAGAAAAATAGTAAGAAATTTTTCTGTCTCTGAACTTTTATTTACAGAAATGCGTCATGTTGCCTGTGTTGCCAATGATAAGGGTGTTGCAAAGACTTTAGATTTTTCTCAATTAGAGCGACCATTAAATTATCAAATTTCTGCAAATAAACTTGATTATATTCAGGAAACTTGCGAAAAAATTTTGCAAGCAGGCGTTGATGCGGTTGATTTAAACATTGGATGTCCAGCTCGTTTGGTGGTTAATTCAGGAGCAGGGTCGGCATTAATGGCTGATATTCCACGATTGCAATCGATACTGACGCTTTTAAGAAAATCTTTACCTATTCCATTTACTGTAAAAATGCGTGCTGGCTATAAAACACAAAATGCACTTGAAGTTGCAAAAGTTATTCAAGATGCTGGTGCAGATGCAATTTTCTTGCATCCTCGTTTGCAAACACAACATTTTGCTGGCGTTCCTGATTATGAACTTGCAGCTGAAGTAAAAAAAAATATATCGATTCCTTTAATTCTTTCGGGTGGCATTGTTAATTGGCCAACTGCACAACAACTTTATGAAAGGACTGGTGTGGATGGATTTTTGATTGGTCGTGGAATCTGGTCAAAGCCGTGGAAACTGCTTGAATTGCATGAATATTCTCAAGGTCGTTCATATACTATTTCGCAAGATATGATTCTTGAATGCGCATTACAGCATCTTGATAATATGTTAACTTATTATGGGTCGCATGGATTATTTGCTTTTAGAAAACACTTGCCTTTTTATGTCAAAGGTAAACCAACTGCATCAAAAATGCGCAGTCAGTTGGTTGTTTCAAGTAATCCAGAAGAAGTAAAAAATGGACTAAGGACATTTTTTGGAATGTAATCTATGAGAAAAAAAAAGAGAGTAAAAAGAATATTTTTTTTGTTCAGCGTTATGATGTGTGCATCTTTATTATGGTATGAATCGCGAAATATGTCTGCAGGTCGATTAGAAACATATATTTCGTATTGCGCCTATCCATTTTTGATGATTACTTTAAAGGTAACAGAAGTGCATGCAGCGATCATGAGTAGTTGGAATTATAGAGTGCATGGAGAAAAAGAGTATCAAAAATTATTGCAAAAATGTGATGCGTTGCAAGCAGAACTTATTGCGTTGCAAGCCAGAGCAGATGTGTATGATGAAATAAAAGAAATAAAAGAATTTGCGCAGCAGTATAATCAAGAACATACTTTTTTGGTTCGTATTTTAGAAAAGCAATGCGGCCCCTACGGTCACTTTTTTTTAATTGAGGGTGGAGAGGATAAAGGCTTTAAAAAAGATATGGCTGTTGTCTATAAAAATTGTCTTGTTGGGAAAATTAGTCAGGTTTTTCCCTGGTATAGTAAAGTTACCTTATTAACGGATGCTTCGTGCAAAGTTGCCGCATATTGTCATCACACAAAGACAGCAGGAATTTATTGCGGAATTTCTTCTGCGCAAGAAGGCTTATTAACTCATGTCAGTCATTTATCAGAAATGCTAGAAGGAGACATGGTTTTTTCTAGTGGAGAAGGTCTTGTCTTTCCAAAGGGATTCGGCATAGGCAAGGTAGATTCATGCGTAAAAAATGAAGGAGATATGCAATATACCGTTACGATAAAGCCATTTATAGATTTTAATTTGCTTACGTATTGTTTTGTTATTGAAAAAAAGCTATAAGTTTTTTGACTTTCTTGAGACTTTGCTTTACAATTTCTTCCTCTTAGTTACTCAGTTTTTAAAAACTAAAAAGCTAAGATTAAGAGGGCGGTTAGCTCAGTTGGTAGAGCATCAGTCTTACAAACTGGGGGTCACTGGTTCGAGTCCAGTACCGCCCACCAAATCTTAAACATTGAAATAAAATTATGTTCCTCGGTAGCTCAGTGGCAGAGCAAACGACTGTTAATCGTTGGGTCGCAGGTTCAAATCCTGCCCGAGGAGCCAATTTTTGGGGGCTGTAGCTCAGTTGGTTAGAGCGTTCGCCTGTCACGCGAGAGGTCGCGAGTTCGAGTCTCGTCAGCCCCGCCAGTTTTCGCTCCTTACAGGAGCTTCACGCGGCGTCATTTTGCCTCTTCATTCCTGCTCCATTTATCGCTCTTAAAGTGATTGTTTCTTTTTTAAGATTACTAAAAAACATTTCTCTGCTAGTCTTTTAGTAAGTTTTTTTACTCTTAATACCTACGGGGAAGTCATTTATGTTTAAGAATTTTATGGTTATAGCAGCTTTGATGGGAATGAACTTCTTGGGAGCTACGATAGAACATGTGAATGCTGCTGGTCTGAGAGATCGGTTTAGGACTCTCTGCTCACGTACAGAAGCTGGTGGTAATGGTGGTCCTAATATGCATTTTTATCTCAAGACAAAGTTTAGTAAAAAACGTGTCTTTATAGCCGAGATTATGCTTGATTGTGATAACACATTCGCTACCTTCAAAGATGGACATCATGCGCAAGTGATGCGCATGGCTTTTTATTACATATTTGAAAACAACGATGACGTGCAAGATTTGATAGCTATCATGCAAAGAAGGGGCAATAGGGGTATTGATTGGCATTATATTGATCTTGCGTCTGAGGAGGTCCTTGTTCGTCATACAGATGGTAATGTCATGCAGGGTCTTACTATTGAAAAAGAATCCGCAAACCAGGTGAATTAAAAAATAGAACATATTTGTAAGTAAGAGCCGGAGCTAGTCGATTAATAAACTCCGGTTTTTCTTTTTGAAAATTGCTAAAAAAGCTTTCCTTGTTACTCTTTCTACTGTTTTTTACTTTCAATAGTTACAACGGGCCACTGTATGTTTAAAAAGTGCTTATTTGTGTTTGCGCTTGTATTGTTAGTGCCTGTGCATGCATTTATACAAAGAGTAAATTCTGAATTGATTAGTGCGCGCTTACAAAAGTTTGGTGAGCCGGTCTATACCACGGGTAAGTTTGCGGTTGATTTAGGAGCAATAAAAAAAGAACGGCGTTTTTTTGTTGCAAAAATGCATCTTCAAAAAGAAGATCGTTATTTTTTATTCGAAACAAGCAAGGATGTGGTGGATCTTATTGTTATTCTTCGATCTTATGTAAACGAGGAAAGTCTTGAATGGTATTATCTTGATTTGGAACAGGATGAATTTTTAAGTGGGCCACCCAATGTCTTTGATGGTTATCCAAAGCTTTCTATTGTTAAAAAGCCTGATGAAGCTAGTTGGCTTTATCAGTACGAAGGTTATTAAAAGGATACTGGTCAACTCTTAGAAAGAGATATGGACATGAAAGAAGAAAAGTAAGAGGTAACTGTGTTATCCAAGAAGACAACGTATTTTTTTGTACGGCATGGGCAAACGGACTGGAATCTGCAGGGTAAAATACAAGGGCATACTGATATTCCTTTGAATGATACGGGTCGAGAGCAGGCAAAATCGCTTAAGAAAATCTTAGAAGGTACTCCTTTTTCAGCTTGTTTTGCATCTGATTTGCAGCGAGCAGTTGAGACAGCATCGATTGTTGTTGAAGGACGTTCTTTGGACGTGGTTAAAGAGAAATTATTACGGGAGTCACATTAATAGATCTTTTGAAGGTGTGTCTTGGAAAGAATTTGACAAGATCCCAGCGCAAGAGCGTGCTTTACTTGAACAGGAAAAGTATGAACGTATTAAAAAACTGCTCAGTGATAAGGAGCAAGTTATTGCTGAGGGGAATATTTTAATAGTAACCCATGGGGGTTTTATGTGTACTCTTTTGGCTGTTATTTTGAATCTTCCTTTGGATGTAGTTGGTAGTATCAGTATTAGTAATACTGCTTATGTACAGATATATTTTTCGGGCTCTGAATGGGTAATAGAAAAAACAGAAGGTATAACATTGCCTGCATCCTTGCAG
Organism: uncultured Pseudomonadota bacterium; assembly: GCA_964547785.1. Classification (GTDB taxonomy): domain Bacteria; phylum Babelota; class Babeliae; order Babelales; family CAIQNR01; genus CANNBR01. Next base: position 18,933 of record CAZJPB010000009.1, read on the forward strand.
ATAAATGATACCGTACAAGACTACGTTAGGAGTGCATTATGAAGACAGTTTTTTTATTAAGTTTGCTAGGTGTTTTTTCTCTTTCTGGTATGTGGGGGAAAACAGGAGGTTCGTATGAGCTTTTTCCTGCAGTAAGCGTAGATAAACAGGCAGAAATAAAAAAAATAGAAGATAACTTGCCTGGTCGCTCCTGGTGGGGAGATCAAAAATATGCGTATGTTGTTTGTGTACAAAGAAAAACAGTATGTGCGTATGACATTTTTTATGATTCTGCCGCTGTAGTAAAATCTATCAGATATGAATTGCAGGAAGCTGGCTGGCACACTACTGACTTTATTAAATTGTATTATCTTAAAATTGAACTAACAGCAGAAAAAGAATTTGAGGAACTGGTTCGTAAATTTATAACTACTTCATGGTTTAAAACTTCCTCAGCATCAGAGAAAGCAGTGATAGGCGATAAGAAGTCTTAAGAGGTGTTGCTGTTGTTAGAGAATAACTTTGTAACGTGTGGCTCTTCCAACTCCTAAGCGTTGTAGTTTTTTAAGTTCAACAAGACGTTTTATGACAGATTCTGTGGTTCTTTCTGGAATTCCTAATGCTTCAATTGCGTCTTTTCTTCCAAATGTTTTTTCAGAGTTTTCCGTAGCCCATTGTAAAAGCGCAAGTTGGTTTTCAGAAAGTGAACGTTCAACAGATCGATCTGTTTCAAGAATGGTAAGAGCTTCTTGCGCTTGTAGTTCAAGAGATTTTAAAAAGAATAAGATCCACGGGAAAACATCTTCATCGGTACTCTTCCAACTTTTCTGGGTTTTATTTAACGCCAGATAATAGTCAGCTTTGTGAGCCTCAACAATGCGCTCATGTGATACAACTGGAATAAACAGGTATCTTTTTTGCAATAACATAAGATTAGTAAGGAGCCTGCTTGTTCTTCCGTTACCATCTTGGAATGGATGAATAGCGAGGTATTCGAAAATAAAATTTGCAATCAAAATAAGAGGATGTTTTATTTTGTGCGCATCTGCCCATTGATACCATTCAATAAGTTCTTGTATTTCTTTTTTTACTAGATGTGGTGGGGTTGGATCGAAGATAACTCCT
>CAZJPB010000010.1:0-19809 GCA_964547785.1 uncultured Pseudomonadota bacterium
GACACAAAGACATTTATATTTTGATGCGCGAAACAATGGAAGATAACGAAACGCCCTTGGATACGCTTCATCGGGGGCTCAAAGAAGAATTTGGCGCAACAGCTGAGCCATTAGCGTATGTCGGAGCTTTGGTTGGACCATTGCCTGATAAAAAACTTTCTTTTGAAAAAACAACACTTTATATTGCTTGCAAGCTTATTTCTTTTGATCAAAATGGACGAAGCACGGATGATGCCGAGTCAAAAAGTGAAATTTTGTGGATGGAGCCAGATAAGCTCATTGCAATCATGCAACAGCAGGGAATTCGCTTTAATCATCGCGCTGATGCGGATGAATCAGAAATGATCAAACGAGCACTTGTCTATTTTTAGGAGCTTAACCTCTATCCTTTTGCCAATCCAGCCTATTCTATTAAAATAATAATACTACTTGATTAAAAAATGCGAGAATGTTTTGATAGATGGAGGTTTTATCAATGATAAAAAATAAGAGTTATAAATTTTTTGTGGCATGTATAATAATTACGAATGTAGCGTCTTTTAAGGTAATGGCAGGTGTTCAAGAAACACCATCAGAAGCCTTAATCAGATCGTTAGCGGACGCTAAAAGTTATTGTAAAAGTGGTATTGTTCATGGATTGATGATGGTAGCAGCAGATGTTTTGGCTCGAGATGCTATAGCGCGCTATTCTGTTACGCGATTTCTTTTTAATATTCCAACTAAAAAAAGCATAGTACTTTCAACAGCTACTTTTTTTCTTGCAACTTATCTTTATCGTAGACATAGGCCTGTTGATTTGAATGATTCGAATGATAAGTATTATCGTTATACTATTGACGCATCGGCTAAGATTGTTGGTCCTTTATTAAAGCCTGGATTGTTGTTAGCAGCAACTGCAGCAACACTTCTTTTTGGATAAGATAATTGTTTTGCGATTGTTTTTATATTCCAGCTCTGTCTAATTGTTCTCGAATTGCTGCTCGGCGAAAACATGTTGTTATGTCTTCTATGGCAGCATCTTCAGCTCTTATTTGCGTTTCAATTTCATTATAGAGATAACGATTAAAAACTTTTTTTAGATTGGCTATGGATTCTATTTCTTCTTCGGTAAATGTTTTTTCTAATTTTTTTAAAAAAGCATCGAATCTTTTTTTTGTATATAATTTATTCCATTCTAATGTTCGTACATTTTTAAAAGTAATTGGTGACCAATCAGGTTTAGGTACGCTAGTTTCTTCGAATGGTTGATTAGATAGGCTTTCTTCTAAGTCTGAAGTCTTTAGCCAATAAATATCAAAAGATGCAAAAAATAATCCTAAAAAAATTGCTATATGTTTTACTTTCATCATTATTTACTTTTTGCTATTTCGTTTGACATGGCAATTAATAGAGCTAAAGTTTCTGTTTCTGCATTTTCATCGTTTGTTAATAATTTACGCATAAATGTTTCTATTATTAATTGAGTTTCGATATTGCGAGGTATACGGCCTTGATAGTTTTGTAAGAACATTTTACATCGCTCACGGTCATTATATTTTTTATTCAAGATAGCGGTTGCTGTTGTTTTTAAATCTAAATCGGCCTCTTTGCATTGTTGTAGTGCTTCTAAAAATGCTTCTTGTATTATGCGCTTTCCTACGATGGCTACATAAGCATCTGTAAAATCAACAAGTATAGCTACTTCTTCAGGCGTTAATTTCACGTCTTCGCTTGCAGCCGCAGCGGCCGCAGCTGCGCTTTTTAGCCAGCAAGTATTAAAACATGCAAAAAGCAATCCTAAAAAAATGAATGTATTTTTTATTTTCATTAAAACCTCCTTTTTATTTTGTAGCGTCTTGTTCAGATTGCACATTTGTTATCGCAAGACAAAATAACAACAAAATATATCGCTTCATAAAATCAATCTCTGATTAAAAAAAATATTTTACTAATAATTAAAAACTATGCTTAATCAAGATCAGCTAGAATTCTAGCTCGATTAAAAGGTAATTTTTGGTCAACCATTAGTGCTGCAATTTTCTCAGAACATTCATTTTCAGCCATAATAGCAGCAATTTTTGCACTTCTAGCTTCTTCTGCTTCTTTAGCGATTCTAGCCTCTTTAGTGATTCTAGCATCTTCTGCCTTTCTAGCTTTTTTAGCAGCTTTTTCTTTAGCTTCTTTAGCTTCTTTAGCAGCTTTTTCAACTTTTCTAGCTTGCTCTGCTCGTTCTTGGGCGGCTTTTTGATCTGACGTTGCTTGAAATATTTCTTCTGATCTTTGATTTGCAGTTTTTACTTGTTTGTTATGTAGAAGTGCGCCTTGTTTAATTCTTTCTGCGTCTTCTGATAATGTTGTTGGTGCTATCTTTAGTCCTTGTAAAAACTTTCTAGTTAATTCTGGCTGAGAAAGATCTTCTAGACCACGTAATTGAGAGAAATTTTCTCTTAGAGCATGTAATTCAGCAATTATTCCTTCGACGGCTTCTTTAGTATTTTTGGCTTTAGGTATTGATTTTAAAAAGTAAATTATCAAAGGATCTTTGAGGTCTGCAATAGAAATTGGATGTTTATTATCAATGTCATCATTTGTTACGTTTTTTTGCAACGCTTGATTAAGAAGCCCTATGGTTGTTATTGCAGATGCTTTCATTATTTCTATATCAAATCTTTTTAAAATGTCACTTATATTTTCTGTTGTATTAAGAAAAATTAAATCTTCATCTGTAAAATTATTTAATTTTACAGCAATATAAAAATTTATAAGTTCTTGATCTTTTATTGCTTCACCTAAAGGTTGGCCTTTTAAAATTTTTCTATTTATTCTATCAGCAATATCTAAGAGTTTTCCGTCTTCATAGTTAATCCCATATTTTAAAAGAACCTTTTCTTTAATGGATAATTCTGTAGCATCTTCAAATTCCTCGTCTTCTTCCTCGTCTTCTTCAGCGGCAAAATCTATAGCATCTTCAAACAAGTCCTCTTCTTCAACGGCCGCAGCAGCAGCAGCGGCACTTGTAGAAGAGGCGGATTTAATGGTATCTGAAATTGTAAATAATAAGCTAAATAATAAGCCTATTGATAATATTTTTGTTTGGTTAGATTTCATTGTAAACTCCTAAATTATTTATTTAATAACATTATTATAATACTTATATTTTAATAATATTTATATTTGAATTACAATAAAACAATAAAAACAAATCAATAAAAATGAGAAAATAAGCTGTAGATTTACTTATAAAAGAGAAAGATCGAGGATTATTACTACTCTCTCGACCTTATATGTGTGGTTTTCTTACTTATATAATTAAATTATATCTGAATATATTTAACAAGTCAAGCTCTTAAAGATGCATGCATTGGCGGTATTTATAACATACAACAATAAAATCTTGCTCCAGATAAATGCAAACGATAAATCAAATGATAACCAAGGCCCTCCTGATATTAAAAATTATATGCATTAGGAGCCTATAGTATGAGTAGATCACGCTCGCGGGAGTCTGTGTTGCTACAGATATAATCTATCACGACACATCCCTCTATAAATCGTTATATAATTATGTTGCTTTATTGGATCCATACTATTAATCCATTCAATAGTATCATCGAGTGCTTTTTTGTCAGAATCTTCGTTTCCAGTGTGTCTTGTCATGAAAATATATGTTAATTCTTCTTGCGTAAGATCTGCTGTTGTAAGTAATTGGTGAACTGCTTGTTGTTGTACAGTTTTTACAGTTGCCGCAGCTGCAGCTGCTTTTTCGGCACCATGCAAACTGTATCCAGAAGCCAACATTACAAACATAAATAATTTGTTTTTTATTGTTTTCATTATCATTAAACCTTTACGTTATTTTAGTTAAAAATTAGGGACTGGCATTAATTTAATTATAACAAAACAATAAGAATATAAAAATAAGCTGTAGATCGACTTATAAAAGAGAAAGGTCGAGGATTATTACTACTCTCTCGACCTTATATGTGTGGTTTTCTTACTTAGATAATTAAATTATATCTGAATATATTTTACAAGTCAAGCCCTTTTTGTAAAACATTATTTTTTGAGCCAAAAAAAATAAGAATAAGCTTGGTTTAAAAGCCGCCAAAAGGATTATAGCTGCTGTTATTGGTTAGCATGCATGCTAATGATACGCATCCGCTATTGCCAGGAACGACGGGAGGAGTAGGGGTTGGCGCTGATGGAGGAGTTGGAGTTTGAGCAGGCGGTTGAATTGGCGGTGTTGTTAAGGTTGTGTTGTATGCATTAATTTGATTTTGAATAGCTTGTGCAAGCTGAGGATTAAGGTTTGCTTGATAATTAGCTCCAAACATATTGGTATATGCTGGTCCATCGCTATTAATTAAGCTAATAGTTGCAAAGGATCCCGGAGTTAATTGTGCGATTTGAGTTTGGCTTGGTCCTGAAACTAGATTGAATATCGTTCCTGTTACTAAGCTTAAAGCGCTCGTGATGGTGTTAGTTGGAGCGAGTGGTTCAAGTGATTGTGGTGTTCCTGGCGGATTGCCATTCGTAGGTACATTTACAAAAATGAGATAATCAAGGCCAGAAAGATATTGCGTAAACGAGATACATGAATAGAGAGGGATGCCCGATTTTAAGGCAGCATCAACACCATTTACGATAACATTTTGAAACGACAATGCGCCTTCTTCTTTTTTATAATAGAGCTGTTGAGCTTGTTGTATAGCAGCGACTAGTTGTTGCGGTAGTTTAGCTTGCTGTTGATACGCTGCAAGTGCATCAGGGTACGTTGTCTGTATTTGTCCTTGCATATTATAACAGTTGCCAGTAACTAAACTAATGACGTACGGCGTAGTGCTGGTAATAGGTTGTCCTAATTGAGCGCCAGATCCAATTAATCTTTGTCCTGCTCCTGCGCTATTTTGTCCAGGAGGATTTTGTAGTGATACAACATAATCAGAAAGATTTGCTGGTAGAGGCAATTTTGTAGAAGGAGTGCTGTAGGCATAGACTCCTTGAGCTACAGTTAAACTAGAGAAAGGAATTAATTTCCATGAACCATACTGTGGATTAACTTCTGCATTAAATGTTTTTTTCCATAATTCTTCTCTTTGTGATTCTTCTGTTGGCGAATCAAATGATTGAATGAGTTGTTGAGTTTGTGCATTTGCAGAAGTTCGATCTGGAGAGAGGGTAATAGTTTGTTGTGGCGAAAGGATTTCGTATTCTACAGCAGCTCCTGATGTGATGATTCCATACGATCCTGTATATAATGCTTGTGGATGGTATTCTATTTGAGACATGAGCGTTTGGTAAGGAATAACTTCAGATTGTGCAAGTTCAGAAACTACCGCGGTTTGTGCCCATCGAACATTTTGATCATCTTCTTTATAAAACGAAACAGATAATTGTTGATGAGAAAGTGTTGCGGTCATGCGATACCAAGCGCCTCTTGCAAACCAATTGCGTGATTCTGTAGGAGTTTGATTGCTTAGAATAAATTGTTTATCAGAATGTTCGTAAATGCCAAGAGCTGGTGCATTATTCGTTTGATCATTTTGATAACAGACAAATGCTTTTGCTTTATTATCAAAATTATAAAGATAGCGATTAAACGTATCAAAAGATTTCCATTTATTTTGAAAAGCTTGCAAAGAAATGCTATTGGCAAAAGGAATAGATTGTTGTGCAAATGTTTCGAAATTATTGGTTATAGCGTTTAAAAATCCTGTATCGATATAATTTTTATTAAGATAAATGCCTATATAAAAATCACCTTTTGTTTGATAAATAATGCGCCAACGAACTTCTACCGAAAGTGGAGTTGTGCATGCAGAGATATCTTTCTGCGTAATAAAGTGTGGAAATGTAGTAACGCTTTGACTCGTGCCAGAAGTTTGTGATGCAAGGCTTTGTGCAAGTGCGCTTGAAGCGACTGTAACATTTTGTGCGATTCCATTATTAAAAGGAGCTGGTTGAGCTGCAATTTCTTGTGCAAATGTTCCTCTGCCGGCATTAAAAACTCTAAATCCTTGGCTTGGATTTATATCAAAACGATTTGTTTTGATGCCGTAATTATAACCTGCGTCAGCGTATAAAATTTGAGTCTTTGGATAATTTTGCGTGTCGGGCGTTAATAATTGATCATAGATAGAACTGAGCATATATCCTTGCGCCGATCGTAATGCATTTAACGTGCTATTCATATAGTTTTGATAATAGACCAATCCTCGATCGCCATTTATACCTTGTTCCTGTAATCGTTCTGAAGTTTCGGCTAAAGTAGCAGCTTGTAATGCATTTTGAGCAACGGGAAGCGCTTGAACATACGCACTAAATGTTTCTAAGAAATCTTCTTGGCTCTGTTTTTCGTAAATAGCTTGCATATCTTGCTGGTTTGCTCCGATAACACTAAGAGCCATCATGCCTGTTCCCATAACGAGCATAACAGCTCCTATACCGATTTCTAAAGCTGATCCTGTTCCTAATGTTGCGACTGTAATAGCAGTCATTAAAACTAAACTAACGATAGAAGAGATTAATCGACGATGTGCATTCATAGTTGTTTGTAAAGCTTTGTCAGCAGAGAAAAAATTGCCGCCTGTTACGACTGCTTCTAGTCCAGCAGCAATTCCTGCAACGTCAACAATCAGATCGGTTATAGCGCTTGTTAAGTAGCCAATTGCGACCATTAAACTTTTTAAAGCATCGGTAAAAGTGGTAACTAAAAGTGTTGCCGCTTGCAAAATAGAAAGTATTAAATCTTTTGCAAAATATTGTCCCGTAGTTTCAAAAGCGTTAAATCCGCCACTGTAATAATTGCCACTCATAGCGCTGCCAACACTTTCGATAGCGCCGACAGCAGCTTCTTCGAGCATCATGGTTGCTTCGAATGTTAATTTGACCATTGATGTGCCAACGTTAATTAAAAAGTCTGTTGAATCTCTGAATGCACCAATTGCAATAGACGCAACTTCATCAAGACAGTTTTCGAGATCGCTTCCTAATCCAGGATCATCAACAATAGCGCCAACTGTTTGTGCAATGACTGAATTTGCCATATTTTGTATTTCTTGCGCAACATCAGTCAAATTATCAACCATATACATACAAGAATTGCCAGCATCAGCTATTTGCTGTGCAGCAGCATCAAAATAATTGCCAGCATCAGTACTTGCATCGCTATACGATATTCCTTGTACAAGGCATGCAATGCCTGTTTGATAGTAAAGGCCTATGCCTACGTCTTCTACGGAATAGGCAAGATGCACAAAAAGGTCTCCGGCGTCTTGTACCGTATGCCAAAGATCATCGCCTATTTTGGTAAAATCAGTTTTAAAAGTATGGCCCATAGATTCAAATGCACCTTTAATATCGTGCCATAAATCACTCCAAAAACCTGCAGGAGTCGCGCCTTTAACAGGATTAAGGGACAATGTTTTTGTGAGTGTATTAATTGATTCCAGAAGTAATTCGTCTTCTGGTTGATAAAAAATAAAGTTTGGAAATAGCGCGGTGTTAAAAAGTTTATTTGATTGCAAGGTGTCAAGAGATTTCATCGTAGAAGAAAGATTTTCATCATTAAAAAGATAATTGGTCAGTGATCCTAAAACACGAAGTGCATTAAAACTTACTAATTCTAAAAAAAGTTTTGTAGGAAGGTGTCCCGTATCATTTTGGTTTTCTTCAAATAGCTTAAAAAAATAAGGTGTTTGTGTAAGGCCAGCATAAGGAGTGCCTTTGACTGGCGTAATCATTTTTTCTTCGAGTAAAAAGGCTCCTAGAGGTGTTAACGAAATCGTTGTATTTTCTATAGAAAAAAGAGCCTCCATACCTTTTTGTGGAACAATAGCAGAGCCTTCAAAAGTAAGATAATTTCGATAACCAGGAGCAATAATAGAAGCCTTACCAGAAGATTGTTGTACCACTTGATGTTGTAACGGTGTTACTGTTTTTTGTGTTTGCAAGATGTCATATTTTTGGCAAAACGTGTAAAAATCACCTTCTTTAAAAGTTTCAATAGCATCATATAATTGTGCAGGATCAGTAATAGTTTTCCAATCATTACATTGCGCCAAGGCTCGTGATCGTAATATATCGGTGATGATAATAAGTGTTCGAACGTAATCAGCGCTTGTTCGTAAGGTTGTATATTGCGTTGAATAATAAGCAGTTTCAAATTGTGGCAAGAAGGAAAACATTTTGATTTCATCTTGATTAATAGTAGCTAAAAGTTGCAATTCATAGGTAAAAGAATTAGCAATAAAAACTTTTAAATGATTTTGCCAAGAATCGGTATTCATGCAAGCGGTCAACAACACAGGTGCTAGTTTTGTTTGCAACGTTTGATTAAGAGTCGTGGTAAGATCATTGACTGTTGCGGTCCATTGCGTGATTGCTTGCGTATCATTATGATGGGTCGCGATTGCTAATTGAGATTGCGCTTCGATAAAGGTATCGTGTAATGATTTTGAAGAGCCTTTTGCAGAAGTTTGTTCGATAAAATCTTGAATAGCTTCTTGTTTAAGATATGCATAAAATCTTTGAATCATTGATAAATTTGTGCCGGTAATGCCTAAAGTTTTATTAAAAAATAATGCAACCGTATCATCAAGTTCAGAAAGCGCAGGAAAGGTTTTTGCAGGATCAGGAAATAAAGAAAAAAAAGCAGATAACTGTTCTTCTGTTGCAGGTTCTATTGCTGATGCCTTGATTGCAAAAAAGGTATGGTGTGCAAGTAAAAAAATTAGAGCGAGAGTATTTTTTTTGATCAAAATTTTCATCAGGATTTTCCTCCTGTTGGTAAAATATTCTGCACAGAATCTATCTGTTCTGGCGTATAGGTAAGATCTAGAGGCTCTACGACGATATATTGCGCAGAACATCCTGCAGCTACAAAGCCAATATTGTGATATAAGAAAGTAAGTGGGCTTAAAAGATCGATTTCATACGCCATTTCTGTGACTGCGCTTGCCGTAGAAGATCCGGAAGTTGCAGGTGAAGGAGCACTGTGCATTGGAAAAATCATCGCTCCTGTTTTCATAGTAAAGATAGAAAGGAAGACTTTGTTTGATTGCGTAGTAATCAAGAATCTATATCGATTCCCTACCGTGAGTGCTGGTATTTGAGCAAGAGGATTAGCAATGAACGCAGCATTATTATTTTGTGCCATTGTTTCTAGAGCCATCTGATTCGTTGAAAATATTTGGAACAGAGGAGATTGAGCATTCTGTTGAACGCTGCCTAGAGGATTTTGTGTAATCGAAGTGGTATCAGCAAGTTGATCATCAGCCATGTCTGTAGCAGTCTGATAAAAAGTTTCTGAAAAACCAACATTCATCGTATTTTTTGGTTGATTTTGTGTGGTGTATATACATAAAAATCTATATTGATTATGGAAATCAGTAACGCCAGAAATCCATCGCGCTTTGTTGAACATAACGCCTAACACAAAAGGTGTTTCTGGTTCTGCAAGTAAGGTGAAATCGATCTTGATCGTATAAGATTCAGTGCCATCAGCAAGATAAGATGCAGCTGGAATGTATTCTGCAAAAATACTGTTTTGTTCAATCAGCGTAGGATCTCCTTTAGGGTAGGTTGTGCTGGTACACGGAACAGTTGTGTATTGGACAAAACTGGTAATAGGATTTTTTTGCATTAAAGAATAATCTACAGAAGAGAATTCCCAATTTCCTACTCTAAAAATATTGTACCAAGGCGTGATAGGATTCATTGAATTTTGGTTTTTTGCAAAACAAGCAGCATAGGCAAAGAGTTGATCATCTTGCATAGGGTTAGTTAAAAAGACACTTTTTTGCATCGCATTTAAAAATTGTTGACTGATAAATGTTTGTTCTACCGAAAGTAGCGTAGGCAAGAGTCCTTGAATAACTGTTTTCCCCGATGAAGGATCAGTTGATGAACTAAAATTTGCAGCAATGAGTGCTGTAGATGCGCTAAATTTATTACTCAACGCAGTCATCTGCGATTGTTGATAGGTATTTAATTGCGTAAAAAAAGTATTTAATTGTTGTGATAAAGCTGTTCGTTGTTGCGAAAGCGCGTTAAAGACAAGAGCATCGGCAGCACTTTGCCAACTAGCAACCATTTGTGATCCCATAGAAATTTCTGTTTGCTCGATCATTGAGATCATCATTTTGCCAGAAGTTTTTGCCATCATAGCTCTAAAAACATTGGTGAACGTACATTTTTTTGCCAAATTAAAAACATATTTGGTAGGCTTTGAAATATAATTTAATCCTTTGCCAAGATATTTTATAAAAGTACTTTCTTTAAAATAGGTACCTACAGCACTGTTTGAAAAAAAATCTTTTAATTGTCCCATGCCAGTTTTTAAAAAAATAGTATTATATGTTTTTTGCAAGATTGCAGTCATTTTAAAAACACCCTGTTCCATTTTTTCTGCTGTTTGGCATGCGCGTTCAAGAGGGTTAATAGTGCTATTAACTTTTTGAGAAAATGCATTTAATGAACGAACAAATTTACTTTTAGAAGCATCTTCAGCGGCTTTTTGTGCGGCAGCTAATTCTTGTAAAGCTGCTTCTTGTTCTGCAGCAAGATCAGCTTCGTTTGTGGTGATTGCATCAATACTCGTGCTAAAGCTGTCTGCTGGTGTAACCATATCTTTGGCCGCAGGATCAAGTTTTCTGATATTTCTGACGGTGCTATCTGTCCATTTTGTGATACTTTGCCATAACGGCATGGTCTCTTCTTCGAATGATGCAAGGCTTTGCGCTTCTTCTGCTGGAGAAAGATCTGCTGTGTCGGTAATAGTTGGATTCAAAGATTCCATAAAACTTGTTTCTGTTTTTTCTAAAGCTGCTGTTGCTTCTTCTACCTCTGTAGTTGTTCCTTCCACAAGTCCACTTGCTAAGCCTGATGCATCTCCTGCTGCATCACCTGCGATATCGATAAGTTCTGATTGTGCACGAGCACCTGTATGATATTTTTTAGCGCCATTTAATAGAATATGTCGATGAGGAGGGAAATCCCAGAACCTGATAAGCAAAGGAATTGGTTGTATGTTTTGACCGACTAAAAGTAAAAGTATCGCTTCGTGATCAATGCATATTTCTTCTAATTCTATTTCTGTGTAACTTATGAGTGCGCTTTTTAACTGTGTAATGATTGGTATTTTTTTACGAAATAGAGAAACTATCGAACACCACAAAAAAGCTGCTTGCTCTTTGATCCATCCATATATTTTTTTTGGTTGTGACATGTTTTGTAAGTAAAGTCGAGCCATGCGCTCAAAGTGTTCTTTTTGTAAGGTTAATATTTTGATGCGATAGAGTTGTAGATCATTATTATAAGAGTCATTATTCACAGATTTTTCTTCATCTTCTATTTTTGTTTTTAGCCATGCAGCAGTTTTTTCAGAAGCTGACATTTGTTGATATGTGTCAGTGATTGCAATAAGTTCGAATAATTTTTTTATGATGATTAATGATAGATCTGAAACATGTGCGCCTGTTTTTCCGTATACCTTATCGATTATTTTTGCATCATGAGTCTGACTGTAAGAAAAAAAATAAAAAGAAAGAAACCCAAAAAAAAATATTTTTTTATAAAACATACGCACTATGCTCCTCCTGCTAAAGATGGTGATGAAGTATTTGATACAGCGCTTATAGCAGTTGTTGCAACTGGGCTTGCTTGTTTTGCAAGATTTGCTTGTTTTTCAGCGATATACGAAGAACATTGATTCGCTTCTTGCTGACTGAATGATGGAAGAGGTTCTTTTGAAACACCTTGTGTTGTTGCTGCAGCCTTTTTAAAAATAATCGTAAGACAAGGGTCAAAAATACCAAGATCAAGTAGTGCTAGAAAATCTCCGACGCAGCCACGGACTATTGTTGTAACACCAGCTTTATTTTGTGGAACGATGCCAGAAAGAGCACTCTTTGCAGTTGTCGATTGATTGAGCCAGAGAGGCTGTGCGATAATAGGTTGTTGATATAAACGAATGAGCGCTGAATTTTTATTCATAGGATCTTGCTGAAATGTCGGAATGTTCATATAGAATCCTGTAATCCCATCATTTATAAAAACAGAAGGTTCGTAGACTGTAGTTTGTCCGGTAGAAGCTGGTACAGTAACTGCTTTTATCCACGAAGGCAACGAGGCAGTAAGTTCAGTTGTTGCATCAGGAGCCTGTAAGAAAAAGAATTTTTGATAAGCAAATGCTGGTCCAAGTGTGGTGGTGTTCGTTACCGTTTGTCCCGTTAATGGGTCTATGGCAGAGCCATTTGGAGAGATTGCTTGTTCTATGCCAAACGTTGGATAAGGTGCTACAGAACTGTTTTGTACTAATTGTGCAAGCTTAGGAAGAATTCGTAGCGTTTCGAATGTTTTTTGATCGTAAAAAAATAAAGGAGGATTTGTCTGTTCAATTAACTTTGCAATGCCATTATCGCTCGATTCGTATAGCAACGTTTTTTGAATATTTTGAGCAGCGGTTGCAAATTCAGTTAATCCTTTGTACGAAGGATTTTGAGCATCAGAAGTTATAACTTCCAGCAACTGTGCGTAGTTATTAAAAAAAATAAGATATTGTTGCAGCGTCCATAAAAAAGAAGAGCGCATGTTTGTATTTTGATGAGTATAACGAACAACATTAGCAACGGTTTCAAGAGCGCTTAATTGTGGATCAGTAAGTCCCGAAGGACCAGAATACGTTTTTTTAGTGATGCTTTTTTCTAGGGCAATATACTTATTAAAAAGAGCAGCAAGCGATTGTGCTGTTGCTAAAGGAATCATAGAAAATGAAAAATGTGGATTTTTAAAAAGTGGCAAAAGAGCTTTGTATTCATTAATCTCTGCTGCATTTAATCCATAGATTATTTTAAGTATCACAGGGTCAGAAAAATGTTCTTTTTGCATGCTTAAAAGTAGTGAATAGTAGGATGTTCCTTTTGCGGTTTGTCCTGTAGATTTCGTAGGTTTATTATGCGTTGTTCCAGGAGTCGCAAATAAGGTGAGTAAGGCTGTTTGAGGATTCATCCACGAAGTCGTAGCAGAAAGTGTACTTGGCGGCGAAACTTGTAAAAGATCGCCTACAGAAAGTGAAGTAGTTGTTTGAGCAAGTAACGAACCAATCGCGTTTAACGTTTCATACTGCGATGAACTAATGCTTAAAAAAAGAGCATTTTGCGAAGAAGTATCATCAGCAAAAAGATGCGAAAGTGCGGTAGCATTTTTTTGGTTGTAGGAGCGTTGTGTTTCTAGCACTTGATCAACGAGTTGAAAAAGCTCTAAAAGCACGATTTGCTCGGTTTGTGTTAATTGATCAAAAGAAGTAAATTTCCCTGAATTAATCGTTTGCAAGGCTTGCGTAATGATCGATTCTTGTTCTGTTTCAGAAAGACTTGGTTTTAATGTTGCAAGTCTTTGTTGCGCTTGCTGTTGAAATGCTGTTGAACTTAATGGTTGCAATTGATAAGAAGCAAAAGTGGTTAATGTTTTTTGTAAGATTGTTTTTTGAGAGGCAGAAAGACTCTCTTCGGTCATAGGATGTTTTTTAAGATTAACAGCTAGATTTTGCAAAAGTGATGCATCTGATTGTGCAGCACCCGATTGATTACTTGCAATAAGCAATCCGTAAGCAAGTAAAGATCGATCTTTTGTAGAAATATGTTCAAGCATAAGAGGATGAGTAGGCGAAAGCATTGATGTAGCGAGTGTTTTAAGCGCGCACGATTGTGATGGAGAAAGTACTTGATAAGATGGATTTAGTTGTCCTAATAATTGAATTATTTGTGATAATTGTTGCGTGGATGCCGTTTCGTATCGTTCTAAAATATAACTGATGCTACTTTTTAATTTTTGTATTTGTTCAAGGGTGAGTTTTGTCGAAGGAGAAAGCGTAAGTAATTTAGAAAATGTTCTACAAAATTCTATCACCTCTTTGAGTTCTTGCCCGAACACAAGTTTGCTGATGAATTTTTGTATTCTTTGCATGTCTTGAGATGAAGGTTGAGCTTGTGCAGGATGAGCACAAGAATCTGCAAGTGTCTGAAAATTCGTAAGCGTCTGTTGTTGCATGCAATATGCAATAATATGATTCAATGCTTGATCAAGTGCGTGAGCTTCTTCTTGAGAAAGGTGTTTTGCAGAAAACGAAGTCGTTCCAAGCGCTTGCATAGCTGCAGTAAGTGCCGGAGACTCTGGAATTGCTAAAAGAGGAATATATTTTTTTAAGGCAAGATAGGTTGCAGTAATTTGAGAGGGTTCCAATTTTTCAAGTCCTAGTACCGCAAGTACTGATTGTTCCATATCAAGAATGAATATATTCGGATCACTTATTTTATCAGATTGAACGCACGCCATTCCCGCATTCAAAGCATAGTTTTCTGGTATGCCTGGTAGCAGTGCGCGTAATGATTGATTCAGTTGTGCCATGACAAGCGCAAGCATATGATTAATGATTAATGTCTTTTTGTTAAGAGCATATTGTTTTTCTGTGATCATATAACTTTTGACATCATCGATATGCGTCATATTAAGAGCGGTATAAATACCTGTAAGATAGAGATAGATTTGATGCAAAGCCGTAATGTGTATTTTTTTAAATAATGGTAAAAACGAAGGTGTTTCGTGCATAGCATTCATAAAATTTGTGTATGCAGTTTCAAGCTGTGGATGGTGTGGAAAAAGAGGACCGGTCGGTTTTTTTAGTTCTTGTTGTACTTGCGTAAAGCTAATATTTGTTAAATTTCCTAACGCATTTCCTAATGCTGTTGTTTGTAATTTTGTTTTTGGCGTTATTTTTAAAGCAGCGCCACCGACAGAAGTGTTTGTCGTAAATGCAGCATTTGATTTTTGAGCAAGCGTTGCGTTTGGATTTGCAAGAATTGTAGCGATGCTTTGTGATGCTTTATGAACATTTACTTTTGAGTTTCCATCAGAGCTTAAAAAAGGATTATTTTGTGATTGATTTGTAGTAATTGTTTGGTTAGCACCAGACGACTGAAAAGGGCTTGCAATCGCATTGGTCACTACATTTGTTGCGTTAATTCCCGAAAACGTGCTTTGCCAGGGAACAGTAGTAGTTGTAAAAGTTGATGAAGAGATGCTATGCGCGGTAATTAAAAAAATACGAGCGGCTCTTTTTAAAGATCTTTTATAGGTCATATTTTTCTTCATTATTTTTTATACCGTTCTATGCATGAATCGTTTTTTTTTGTATGCTTTATTCTTTTAATTAAAGTCAATAAAACAGATGATAACGCAGAAGGATTTCATGAAAAAAACACAAATAATAGTGTGGATTTCGGCACTGGTAGGTTTTGGATGGATAGGGTTAAACACCTATCATTATTTTTTAGATAAAAAAAACCCTGAACTCATCGTTTCAGGCATTGGCAATGATCATTATTATGCTGGTGATATTGCTTGTATTGTGAATGGATCCCATTCTTACAAAGTTAAAAAGATTTCTGTTTTTCTTGATGGAACGCCTTTAATTTATAATTTTACTTTGAATAAAAAATCATTCGAACATCCTTTTACGATTAATACGCGAGCATTAACTAATGGAAAGCATGATTTAAAAGTGTCGATTGTTGATGGTACTTATCAGAGTCACGAGACAACAAAAGATTATACGTTTAATGTTGATAATACGCCGTTGCAAGCAGCATTTGTAAAACAGAATAATGATGTAAAAGTTTTTCAAGGCAAGACGGTAGTCATTCAATTCCAAGTCAGCAAGGCATTAAAAGAAGCTAAAGTTCATGCTTTTAGCAAAACATTTAATTGTGTTCCAGAAAAAGTAGATTCATTGATTTATGAAACATTTATTCCTATCGATTGCGAAGAAACACCGAATGAATATCCATTTACGATAACATGCACAGATCACGTGGAAAATGTGGTAACGCTCGAAGGCAAATTGCAAGTTATTCCCTTTCCGTTTAAAAAACAAAATTTAACCATTGATGATGATTATGCAAAACAGCAAAAAGAATTAGGGCAATCGCAAACATTACTCAATGATCAATTAGTCGTTCTTGCGCAAAGATCGCCGCAGAAAAAATTATGGCAAGGGCAGTTTTGTGTTCCGACGGAACTGATTCGTCTTTCTACAGAGTTTGGTGTTGTTCGTACGACGCCAATTCGTGGCCGCTACACACATAAAGCAGTTGATATTGTAAATCATCCGCGCAGTATCGTATGGGCACCGCAAGATGGTGTTGTGGTAGTTAAGGATCGTTACGGTTACAGCGGTAATACGGTTGTTATTGATCATGGATGCGGTATTCTGTCGCTTTTATATCATTTGGATTCATTTACTGATGGTCTGCAAGTTGGTCAGCGCGTCAAAAAAGGTAATCCTGTAGGAACGATAGGCAAGACTGGTTATGCTGGCGGTTATCATTTGCATTGGGAAATGCGCATTAATGATATTGCTATCGATCCTCTTGAATGGACTAAATTTTCCGTTGTTTAAATTATGTTTTGCTCCACCATGCTTTAAGTCTTGCAACTAAAGAAGTCAGGGATGTTTGTTCGGTAACAGTAGGCTGAAGTGTTTCTACAGCTTCAACAACAACGAATTCATCAGGATTAGCGTTATCAGTAGTTCCGGGAAGATCCATGATATCAGCCATGTTTCCGTGTACGCTTCCTGTCATAGGATGGTCTTTTAAAATTTGAGCAGCACGTTCACGACTTTGTGTAGCCGAGCGATCATTATAAGCATCATGATGTCTATAGTCACCTTCTGGCCTTGGTTTGCTTGTTGCCCACGAAGGAGTATAGCGTGCTGCGCCAAAAAGATTGAAAACATTTGCCATTAGTAACAATATAAAAAATTTCTTCATAAAAACCTCATTTTTTTAAAATCATAGATATTACTATAAGAATAACAAAACAAAGTTTATAAAGCGAGAGTTTTTGTAAAAAACCTTTACAGAACAACAAAAGAAAAAGCCCTTCAACTTAAAAATAAGCTGAAGGGTTAGGGGGGTGAACAATGCTTTTACGCATTGTTCGTTTAGGGACCTTTTTATTTTTTCAAAAAAATATGATCGTGATCGTAACATTGCCCTTTTTGCTTGTCAAGCTTAAAGAGCCAAAGTTTATTCTTAAAAAAACTTCAAAATAAGCTTTAGATCGAGTTATTAAGGTTTGTGTCCTTTGATAAAATTATATATTAACGGAAATTGTAAAGGATTGTTTTGGAGCTCAGAAGATTGAGCCGTTTCTATGATTGAGCCTTGTTTTAAAAGGTAGAGCATGCAGGGAAGTTTTTCTAAAAGCAGTGTATCGTGCGAAGCAATAATAATAGTAAAACCTTGAGATGATAGATCTGTAATCGTAGAAATCATATGCATAGTTAACGAGGGATCGAGCGCAGAAGTTGGTTCGTCAAAACAAATGATATCAGGCTTTAGGGCTAAGGTTCGCGCAACAGCAAGACGCTGCTTTTGTCCGCCAGAAAGCTTTTTGATACACAGTGTTGCCTTGTCTGCAAGATCATATTTGTGTAAAAGTTCCATCGCTAAAAGTTGCGCAGTTTTAGGAGCGTAGCCTAATATTTTTTCTAAAGGTAGCGTAATGTTCGTTATTACATTCATGTTAGAAAACAAATTAAAATGCTGAAAAACCATGCCGATCGTATGATCTTGATGTCGTAATGGCTTGTCGTCTATCGTAATCGATCCTGTGTCATAGGTTTCTAGCGAACATAAAATGCGCAGTAACGTTGATTTGCCAACTCCTGATGACCCTATAAAAACAGATAAAGAGCCGCGCGGTAATGCAAGGCTGATATTATGCAAGATAGGTTTTTTATTAAAAAATTTAGATACATTTTTACATATTAACATGCAGATTCCCATTTCTTTTCATAATAATGTAGTAACACAGAAACGCTTGTGGTCATCATAAAATAGAAGAAAGTGATCGCAAGATAGAGCGTAATAACATCGTAGGATGTTGAAGTTAAATTTTTTCCTACTTTAAAAAGTTCATTTACACCGATGATATATGCCAAACTTGAATCTTTAATAAGTGTGACAAATTCGTTAATCAAAGAAGGAAAAATTGCGCGAAATGCCTGTGGTAAAATAATAAACCGAATGATGTCTAGTTGAGAAAATCCCATCACAAAAGCAGCTTCTAGTTCTCCTGGCGCAATTGATTGAATGCCTGTTTTAATCGTTTGGCTAATGTACGCAGAGCTATTGATGCCGATTGCAAGAATGGCAATATATAAAGGATCTATAGGAAGGTTCAAAACGTAATAGAGTAAAACGATTTGAACAATCATCGGCGTTCCGCGAATGATCATTAAAAAAATAGAAATAAAAAAATTAATAACTCGATTACCTTTGTGTTGCAAAAGTGCGATGCACGTTCCGCCAGATAATCCTAGTAAAGTCGCTCCTAGCGCAATAAGCAGAGAATATAAAGCAGCATGAGCAAGTTGTGGTAAGGTTTGTAATAAAAGTTGAACATTAATGAGCATGTTAAGAAAACCATTTCTTTTTTAAGGTTTCGATAGTTCCGTCATCTATCATTGTTACAAGAGTAGCATTAATTTTTTCAAGAAGTTCAGGATATTTTTTAGAAATTCCAAGTGCGCAGCTTTCTGCAGTGCCTTCAAGAACATGTTCTGTAAAGTGCTGAGCAGTATCTGTTTTTGCGTAAGGGCCATAGACACTCTTTGCCAAAACAAATGCATCAGCTTTATCGCACGAGAGAGATAAAAATCCTTGAGCAACTGTCTCTATGCGCTCGAGTTCGATACCATTAATTCCAGAAAGCAGCATATCGGCGGTGTATCCTTCATTTACCAAAACTTTTTTTCCAATAAGATCTTTTGGCGCTTGAATTAGTGGATTAGTTTTTGTTAAAGCGATTAAGGGATCATTTTCAAGATAGGTAATAGTGAAAAATATTTTTTGAGCGCGTTGTTCAGTTGGACATAATCCAGCAGCAACAACAGCAAGTGTTCCGCGTTGTAATTCAAGCAAAAGAACGTCAAAGCTTATATTTTTTATGACTAGAGGCAGATTCAAGCGTTTGCTCACTTCTTGAATCACATCAATATCAAAGCCAACAATTTCGCCATCGCGTACAAAGGTAAAGGGAGCGTAATCTGCGCACGTTCCTATGGTAAGAGAATCGGCAAAAGGTGTTTTTGTTGATGATTCAGAAGTAAATTTATAAGAGATAAAAAGACCAGAAATAATAATGAGAGCTGCAAAAAAAAGATGTTTTGTATTCATAAAAAAACTCAAGTAAAAAAAGAATAGAATAAGATTTTTTTAAAATATAGTGTTTAAAGTAAAAGTAAAATAAGTATGCAGTTTTTTCTGTTTTTTCATTCAAGTGACAAAATATTCTTTTAATGTTATGATTTTGTTTGTATTTTTCTTAACATTAAACTAATAAGGTTAAATAAATGAAAATTAAAAATAAAATGCTATTGGTAGCAGTTTTGTTTGGTGCGCAATCATTAGTGAATGCCGCAGAAGGTGGTAAGACAAAAAGGTTGATACAAATTATTGAAAAAAATAAAATAACTTTGCCATCAGGTCAATCATGCGAATTAACAGGATTAACTGAAGAAGAATTGCAAAAGTTACCAGAGCATTTAGAGCTTAGATCTGATAATTTAGAAATAGAGCATTTAAGAAATATCCCTGTGAATTTTGATATATTGAATAATGTTCCAATAGATAGATTAACAAGATTTCTTGAACAATTAGAGGAAAAAGGTTTTACAGGAAGATTTATTTTTGAAAATAAAAGTTTAATTACAATATTTTTAAGTTCAAAGAAGTAAAATATATGAAAATACAAAATAAAATATTA
>CAZJPB010000011.1:0-16171 GCA_964547785.1 uncultured Pseudomonadota bacterium
TTGATGTGCTTGCAGAAAGTAATTGGACAAAAGCTGAACTAGAAGCTTACGATCGTTATTTAGATGCGCAAAGATCGCGTATAAGTCAGCTAAAAACAGCGCGAGAAGAAGGCTTTGATGAAGGTGAAGCAAAAGGAATTCAAAAAGGTAAAGCAGAAGGTAAAGAAGAAGGATTATTAGAAGGCAAAATCAATATCGCCAAATCAATGCTTAAAGAAAAATTAAATATTGAATTGATTTCTAAAGTTACCGGTTTAACAATCGAAGAAATTAAAAAATTAATAGTATGAAAAGTTTATGTAAAAAAATAGCTATTATTGGTTGTCCTGGATCAGGAAAAACAATGTTGTCTTGCGAACTTTCAAAAAAATATAATCTTCCTCTTTTTCATTTAGATCAATATCGTTGGGAACCAAATTGTGAAAACAAGCCATTAGATGATCAAGAACAAAGTGATGTTGTTGTATGTCAAAAAAAAGAGATCGAAAGATTTACAGAAATTCATAATAATTTATGTCAAAAAAAAGAATGGATTATTGAAGGTGTTTATATAAAAAATTTTTTTTACAGAATACATCATGCAGATGTTGTTCTTTTTCTTGATATGCCTCGTTGGTATTGTTTATGGAATGTTTTTAAAAGAGAAATAATGTATTTTGGAAAAACTATTCCAGGTGGTTCCAAAAAATGTCGGTATTCAATTTTTAAGTTTAAATTTTTAGCATCAATTTGGAATTTTAAAAAAGAACAAAAGCCGCAAATCATGGCTATTCTTGATCAATATAAACAAGCAAAACAGATTTTTATTTTAAAATCATTTCGTGAAATAGAAGATTTTTTACATTCAAGCAACTAGTCCAGCTTTTCCTGCATATATTTGTTTAAAGGCTTGCGAAGAAGGTATATTATTAAGTTGGCATATGCCAAAAAAATCTCCTGTTGTATCGTTGCCGGCACCAATGATAGAGTTATTTGTTAACGCAATAGATTTGCAATTAAGGATATTTGTGTAAGTAAAATATAATGTTCCATTATTTCCAAATGTTAGATCAAGAGATCCATCTTGATTAAATCGTGCAAAAGTAAAACAAGGATTTGCAAGATTATCATCACCTATTCCTCCAGCTATAATTTTCCCATCAGCTTGCAGTGCAATGGCATGTATTTCGTTATCTATGCCACCTGGTATTATAATGGGCAAATACGTTGTGCCATTATTTCCAAAACTTGTATCAAGTGTTCCATTTGCATTAAATCTTGCTAAAGCAAAATGTTTTATAGCATTACTATCGCGACTTGATCCAGCTAGTATGATTTTATCATCTGATTGAATAGCTAATGCTTTGCATATATCAATCGTTCCACCAGTAATGGTAAAAGGTAGAAAAGTATATCCAATACTTGCAAAAGAAGTATCTAAGATGCCTGTAGACGTATATCGAACTAGTGCGAATTTATAGCCGCCCCCTGCACCATTGCTATACCCTGCTAATATTATTTTTCCGGTAGATTGTAATCCTGATGTAGCGCAAAAATCAGTACTTCCGCCAGCGATTCGTACATTTAAATAATTATATCCAGTTCCATTACCGCCAAATGTAGTATTTAATTGGCCGTTTGGTAAAAATTGAGCAAGAGCAAAGTAACCATTGCTAGATCCTGTAGCTATAATATTTTGCGTTTGTGTTTGTAGTAATAAATTGGTAATGAGGTCATTATTCCCTCCGCCAGCAATAAAGGTATTAATAAAATTTGTTCCATTTCCTCGTCCGCCAAATGAAGTATCAAGAAATCCTTTTTTTGTGTATTGTGCAATCCCAAAATGATAGTTTGGTCCATTGGTTACTTTTCCTCCAAGAACGTAACCAGATTCGGTTTCTAGAAGTGCATTAGCTTCATTAGTTTGTCCTGAAGTACCGATAGGAAAATTAACATAATTTGAACCACTATTTCCAAAAGAAGTATCAAGGAGCCCTGAAGGTAAAAAGCGAGCAATAGAAAAATACATAGATGTAGTGTGAGAATATCCACCGCAAACAATATTATTTTCAGAATCTATGATAATCGCAGTTAAATGATCTCGGCTGTCTGGAATAATCTGTGGTGATAAAAAATTAGTTCCATTACCTTTGTTGCCAAATGTTTGTTGCAGCTTTCCATTCTGATTAGGAAGTTGCGAAAGAAGAGCGTTTATTTGTGTTGTGCTGTCAATAATAAGCGTGCTACTTTTTAAAGTTATATGAGCTATTAAAAAGAAAGCTAAAAAATATTTTTTCATAAAAAAATCCTTTATTTAATGAGATAAAATCTATCATTAAGTAGTATCTTTTTGTAAGATTTTATTTCGTTAGTATCTGTAAAAAAAGCTAGGCTTATGAAATTTAAAGATCTTGTTATAATTTTTGAAACATTAGAAAAAATAAGTTCTCGAACAGCAATGACTCAAGAACTTGCAGCATTGTTCAAAAAAACTGACGTGCACACTATTCGAAAAGTTGTGTATCTGGTCAGTGGTTCTCTGTATCCACTGTATCATGCAACTCAATTTTCTATAGCACAAAAAATAATGATAAAAATTATTGCGCAAACAGTAGATACTACAGAAGAAAACATTACAAATGTAATGAAAGAATGTGGCGATTTAGGCCTTGTGATAGAGCAATTTGTATGGAGCAAAACAGAAGATTATACGATTCTTGAAGTATATGAAAAACTCTGTTTGCTTGAAAAAATTTCCGGAAAAGGTTCGCAAGAACTTAAACAAAATGCTTTAGCTGCTCTATTAAAAAAAGTTGATCCGTTAGAAGCAAAATATATCGTACGTATTGTTTTAGGGACATTACGACTAGGGTTTTCTGATATGACGATTATTGATGCGCTTTCGTGGATGTGCGTTGGCAATAAATCATTAAAAGATGTTCTGGAGCATGCTTATAATATGTGCGCAGATACAGGTTTGTTAGCTGAAATACTTGTCACAGAAGGGATTGAGGGCATCAAGAAAATAAAGATTCATCTTGGTGTTCCGATAAGGCCTGCTGCAGCAGAACGATTAGCTTCGCCAGCAGCGATTATTGAAAAAATAGGGCCCTGTGTTGCGCAACCTAAATTGGATGGATTTAGATTGCAAGCGCATATAGATAAATCTGCAGGTGTTGTTAAAATACGTTTTTTTTCTCGTAATTTATTAGATATGTCAGCTATGTTCCCTGAACTTATTAAAGTGTGTGAAAATGTACCGGTCACACAAGCTATTATTGATGGTGAAGCTATTGTGTATGACCCTGATACACATCGATATATGAATTTTCAGGAAACAGTAAAACGTCGACGCAAGCATGATATTCAAGAGCTTGTTTCTGAATATCCCTTACAATTTAATATGTTTGATATTATGTATCTCGATGGACGCAGTTTATTGCATGAACCGCAATCGAAGCGTTTTGCCTTATTGCAAGCAATATATAAAAATTATAAAACATTAAAAACATCAAAAAAAGAATCAACTAAATCAAATGGCCAGATGAGTCTTTTTGTTTCTGAGTTATTACCTGATGCAATAGAGACTTTGCAAATTATTCAAGAAGTTCATGTAAGCACACCAAAAGCATTAGAAGATTATTTTATGCAAGAAATTTCAGAAGGTCTTGAGGGTATCGTGGTAAAAAAACCAGATTCTTTTTATCAAGCGGGTAAGCGAAATTTTAATTGGATTAAACTTAAATATCATGCAACAAAAAAATTAGAAGATACCATTGATGTGGTGATTTTAGGATATTATGCAGGACGAGGCAAACGCGCTGAATTTGGAATAGGAGCGTTTTTAGTTGGCATTTATAATGATACAAATGATCAGTTTGAAACAGTAGCTAAAGTTGGCACAGGCTTGACTGATAAAAAATGGATAGAGCTGAAAGCGTTATGTGATACGCATAAACTTTTGCAAAAACCAAAAAATGTTCTCTGTGCTGAGCAACTTGAACCAATGATATGGATTGATCCTGTTATAGTTTGTGAGGTGTTGGCTGATGAAGTTACGGTCTCTCCTTTGCATACTGCTGGACAGACAAAAGAGCATTTAGGCTTGGCTTTGCGATTCCCTCGATTTATACAGTTTAGGTTTGATAAATCTTTTGACCAAACAACATCGGTTAATGAGCTTAAAAGTTTTCAAAAAAAATAATATTATGACGTTCAAAGCTTTTGAATAAGCTTATCTAAAAGGCTTTTGTGAGTTTTTTTAATTCATATAATCTGTCTTATGTGTGTTTTATTAAATATAAATGTGTGGTTATTATGAATAAGCGTATTATATCATTTTTTCTTTTATTGATTGGGCCATTGTATTGCCAAAAGCCAGAAGCTTTAGAGCAAACTACTATTTCAAAAGTTTCACTTAGTTTTGATGTTTTAAAAAAATATCCTAAACCAATTTTTTCTTCTATTGCTGGTTTGTCATTATTTGTATTGTGTGGTCCTGTGCCAACAGCAGCTGTTTTTGGAGCTATTGCTGCGTATAAGGGATATCAATATTTTTCATTAAAGTATGTAAATCAGGCTAAAAAAGATTGTCGTACTATTACTGAAGCAGCAACTCAAGAAATACAAAAAACAGGTACGGTGAAAAGCAGTACTGTAGTTTCTTATCTAGACGAGCATATGGGATTAAAAAGATCTCTTGAGGCAAAAATAGAAGAAACTAAACAATCAACGCCAATAAATACTAAATTATTAGAAAGTTTATATAAAGAATATTTTGATTGTTGTAAAAAAATAGAAATAACTTTAGGAAGACAATTGAAAAAAGCTGATAAATCTACAGATGAATATGTTCGTTTGTATTGTGAATATTTACAACATTTTAATTTTATTATTAATGATATATCGTTAATAAAAGATGCTCAAGGTCGATCTATTGTTTCTACACTTAATCATGATTTGCAATCGTACATAGATGATAAAGAAGATGTATATGCAAAGGCGCGAAAGGCTTTTTTAACATTTTCTAAATCACGATTAATAGCTTTTTTTGCGCAATACCCTTCATATATTTCGATTTTTATTGCTGTGTATAAAGAAAAATCTATAGAAGATGTTTGGGCAAAAGTTATATTTCCAGTTGGAGCAGCTCGAGATGAAGTATTAGTTCCGCAGGCGGTTCAAGGTTATGTTCCACCTCGTCAATATACAGGACTTTGTTCTCGAGTAGATCAGGAAACAGGTAAGCGTGAGTATTTTGTTGATGCTGTAGAAGAACAATAATCATCTTTTTTTACAAAACAAGTAACGATTATTTTTAATATATTGAAGTTTTATCTTTTAAAATATTAAAAATACAACGTGTTGCTGAGTGAAATGTAAAGAAAGGTTGGATTATTTTCATGAAAAAAAAGAGTTTTTATTTTTTTAACGTAAAAAAATTTTTTTTATATATTTTTATAATCCAATCGAATCTTTCTGCTTTTTCATTTCATTTTTCATTACCATCGTCAGCACCAGTACCACAAAAAACAGGATTTTCTTTTCATCTTGCACCAACACAGGCTCCAGTGCAAAAATCAACAGGATTTTCCTTTCATTTTACAGCCCCTGTAATTAATCAAGATGATCCAGCAGAGCAAGTTTTTTTTAAAAAAAATTATACAATTTCAATGCAATCATTTTCGTTAGGTTTTTCTATTGGAAATCTATTCGAAACGTATCAACAAAAACATACTACTGGTACGCCGCTCTTTTCTTTTAGTCTTGTTACTGCAGCGAAATCAGCTCCAGTGCTTTCTTTTAATACAACGGCGGTAAGTGATTTTGAAAAAACAACATTTGCTGAATTTCAAACATATCTTTCTGGCAGCACAGGTTCGTACACAGCTTTTTTGAATGAGCTATGGCCGCTTTATGTGCAGTACATCCAGTCTTTAAAAGATCAAGCATCACAAATTGCTGTAGCTCAACAACCTTTTCAAAAAGGATCTACAGCATTATCTATGTATACGCAATTAATTGCACAAATTATAACTTTTATAAAAATTAAAATCGGGCAATTATCATTAACAAATTTTGCATCATCAGATGCGCTTTATTTTTTAACGACTGAATTACCAGCATTAGATGCTACTGTTGCAAAAATGTATACGATCTTTGATACGCATTTTTCGGGAAGTTCAGGTGATGGATATCCTGATATTGCCAAAGAATCAGGAACGCAAAGCGCTCAACTTAAACAAAATTATACCGATTTGCAAAATGCTTATACGCAACAAAAAGGCTTATTGTTTGCAGATTTTGTCATAAAATTATTACAATCTTTGAGTACTTCGTATTCACCGAATGTGGCATTAAGTGGTCTTTCTACGACGATTATGGGTCTTGATTTTTCTTCGAATTCGATAACAACGCTTTTTAGTGCTTTGCAAAATTATTATACGATATTGTCCAAAAGCTTCCAGACGATGAATAATTCTGCTCAGCAAATAGGTACGTATCAGACGCCACAAGCTGCATTGCAAGCATTAAGTGGCTGGCTCGCTTCGTTATATCTTTACGCAGCATTGATTGGAAAGAATAATAGTGAGCAATTAGCAGTTAGTGCAGATGGACAAGCTTATCAAAATGGAACTATGGCAACAGGATCTACTTTTCTTGCAACGATAGAAAATGTAATTATGACGACTCAAAATTTTTATCAAAATACCGCACAATATTATGCTTATCAATCAGATATCGTGCAAAGTTCTGCTTATGCGCAGATTAGTTCACTACTTTCTGGCGGAATGGCGCAATGGAAAAAAGCCGAAAGTTTATTATCAAAAGGATCATTTGCCGCCTCTATTAATGCGTATCAATCTGCTGCAAGTATGTTTAAAAAAACAGGCATGTTTCAACTTGCTTCTTTATTGACAAAACGTTCGGATATGGTTTCTCTGCTCTATTATCAAGTGTTATTAAAAATGTATCTTCAGTATTATCAGCAAGAAATTGCACAATCTATCACACAAATGAGCACGCCGCCATCGGAAACGATAACAGTTGCGCAAGCAAAAGCATGGCACACTGCTTATCCTGATGGGTTTATACAACTTTTTTATTATGATCCTGGTACTGCAAAAACTAACGGGACGCCAACGTTTCAGGGCATAGGATGGTTATGTCAGCAAGCGTTACCAATCTGTAATACTATGCTAACGACGTATCAATGCGACACTTCAGTTTTAGGAAATCAAATAAAAGAGTATTTAACGCAATCAATAACTATCTTGCAAAATATTGTAAATGGTTCTTCGAGCATGTTTTATAATGATGTTGTATCGAATACACAAACACCATTTTTGCAAAATGCTGCGAATGCAAATAGTGGATCGTTAACAGTAAAAGGAACAGTAGAATCGTTTTTGCAATATAATGCAATATATCAAGCCTTTAAAAAAGCTGATACTGCTTTAGAGCAAACAGCATCAGCTGCAACAAAAGGATCAGCAACGACCATACAAATTATAAGCACATTGCCCTTTGCTGGAATTTTTTCAGGAACGCAGCTTTCTGGATTTTCTGATTTTAGTCTGTTATCGCAAATGTATTGGATGATCATGAATATTGATCCAGCTCTTGCAACAGCAAAACAGTATCCAAAATATCAAAATACGTTAGTAAGTGCAGCGTTAGTTTTAGCAACGTATGCGCAAGCATTAGCAAAAGATCCATCCTTAAAAAATTGTCTTTCAGCAACATTTTTTACGTATATTCAAAATAAAATAGATGAGATTTTGCAGCAAACATATGCTTCGGATTCTGCCTTGAGTATGGTAAAGCAAGAAGGAAAGCAGCTAATAGCAGAGCAATCAGAATCATTAGATTTTGATTCTGCGCTTGCATGTTTTATGGCTGCAGGTTTGCAAGGTGATGTTGATGCGCAAGCATCTTTTTTTTCAACAATTTCTTTGTATACAGAATCATTGGCTAAAAATACCACGATAGTCTGTCCATCTTTGCAAGCTGCTATGATTTATTATGCAGCATATTTGGCGCAAAAAAAAGGATGGCAATCATCATCAAATTATCTCAATCTCATCGAATCAAATTTAAAAGCTGGAGCGCAAGAGCTTGGAGCATTGGTAAGCACTATTAAAAATTTGTATAGTCAAGGTAATGCTGATCAGGGGCTGCTTGCAGCGCAACAATTAAATACGCTCCAAACGCTTTTGCAAGGAATGTTGATTCGGCAAAAAAGGGAACAGCTTTTATATACAAACGCACCAGATCTGTTTTCGGTAACTACAGGAACTTTGCCATCGGGAGAACCAACTTTTTTATATACTTCACCATTATGTCCGCAAGTGACGTTTCCTGTTTTTATTGATCCTTCTTATATGACCGCTGAATGTTATGTTCAACAGGGGCAATCGTACTATAAAACGTTGCAGCAAAACTTTGCATCAGGAGTATACACAAATTCGTTACAGGCATCGTATCAGCAGTTGAATGATGCCTTTAGTAAGGCTTCTCGCTATTTTAGTACTGCTGGATATTTTGATAAAGTTTTAACCGTACAGCAACTCATTACGCAAGCAGCTGCATTTTCTTATATGTCTTTGGTAATACCATCTGATCAGACAACGCAAGCTTTGCAAAGTGTCATGTCTACGAGCCCTTCGTTTACAGAAACGTTTGTACAAAATCAGCAGCAAACTTCTGGTCAGAAACAAAAAGGATTTCAATTTAAAGTTTCGCAACCAGTAGCATCACAAGCATCATCAAAACCGTATAATTTTTCTATTTTATTTCATACAGAGGCTCAAAGTAGCAGTCAAAAAAAATCTTCAACAAATACTACTTTGCCAGGAACTGCTGCATCAGTGATTAATCCTTTGCAGAATCCTTTAGTTCCCGATGAGCAGCCATCATATCTATTGCGTTATAATGAACAAGATTTAACTACACTAGCGGTTCAAGAAGCGCAAGTAGCGAACGCAACAAAAGCATCTCAACGGACAATAAGCACAGCGACAAGTTCATCTTCTGTCTCTAGTGCTGCTCCTGTAGCAACGTATCAACAATTAGAAGTTATAGCTCAGTCTTTTTTAAAAACAGTAAACAGTAAAAGTACGACTCCTGCAGATACATCGCTTGTTGCTACTATTGTTGTTCCTTTGTATGAACGATTTTTAACGGATAATAGTTATACGAGTCAATTCAGTACGCAAGCGCAAGAAGTTGCTCGTTATACAAAGCAAGTAACACAATTAGTTTCTGGTGGCATGCAAATTGCTGGTAAAACGATTATGACGGAATATACGTTAGAAAAACGATTACAACCGGACGGAACAACGCATATAATCTTGATTACGTATAATGGGCCACTGCAAGGGATACCAAGGTTTTCTGGAGAGTATACTACGGCGCTCTTTTTTTATACGCAATATGCACAATTTTTTGCTCAAAATCCAACGACCGTGCAAATCGGAGGAGTAACGTATAATCAAATTGCTGATCCTCAAAATACACAAACAGCGCAAGCGTTTAAAAATATAGTAGGAACTTACTGGACGCAGTTTTTATCGTATCAAAAGATTGTTTCTAAGCTTTTAACATTAGCTCCTGCTCAAATGCCTTTAGATCAATTAAAAAATTATAATTTTTCTTCGTATGCACCTTTGTATGCATTGCTTACAAGTGCTTATTCTTGGATCTTTTCTGCATTAAGCGCTCTTGATGATGTGCAAAAAAGTGAAGGTATTTATTGGGTTTCTGAAGCAAAGTTAACGACGACACAAGTAACAACGTATAAAAATTTTATGAGTGCTCGAGCGCGTTTTCTAGTAGGATATCCTTTAGATATTTCCTATAAACAGGTCTTAAAAGATATAGCGTCACTTGTGTATATGGCAACGCAGTCTACGCAGTCAATTTCAGAGCAAGCAGGGTTATTACAATCATTAGGAGATTGTTATGCGCAAGCAGGAATGTTAACAGCGACGTACAATGAACCATTGCCAGCAGTTGATGGTTATCCAAATCCAGGACCATCATTATTGCCATCACAATCTTTGCAATTAAAAAAATCATTTGCAGGATGCCAAGCACCAGAAGCAAATGGCATACAAAATAATCAAAATTTTACGATAACATGGAATCAGTATTACGGAGGATCTGAATTTTATGCACAGGCTTTGAGTAAATATCAGCAAGCATATCAACTAAGTTCTCCAGGAGCTACGAATGCGTTAGAAAAAGATCAAAAAACAAAGACAGCTTGGGGTTATGCATTCTTATACTTAACGCGATCTATTGCGCAAAGAATTTCTTTACTTGCTCGCAATGCATTTCAGGCAACAGTAACGCCAGCAGCAAATGGATCAGAGGAAATTAATATGACGGTGTCTCCAGCATTCCTTTCGATGGTAGCGCAAGGACAAAGTAATGGTGCAATAAGTGCAGCGCAAGGGTTTTCAGCATTGCAAGGAGGAGCGTTAGTTGCTTCAGGTGCAACGAATCAGCAAGAGCAGTATGCCGTTATGAAAAAAATGATTCTTGATGCATTAATTTATGCATCATCAGCGCAACAGCAAACTTCGACAGCATCACAAACAAATTCATCAAATGCAAAAACGAATGATCAGCTAGGGCAAGTTTTAAAATGTGGAATAGGTTATTATATGCCAGGATTGCAAATGCTTGCAGCACAAAAACAAGCCATTGGTCAGGCATACGAATCAGGAACAACAGGAGAAAATCAGACAGAAACGGTTGAAGTTGAAACACCAGTGATCGCATTACCGGCATCGGAAGTTTCGTTATCTTCTTTAGGTCAATCAGATACGCAGCAGCTTGTGTACGCAAATACGTTTCCAGCTTTAGTTGATTATTGCGTGACCACATTGATGGGATCATCGCAAGGGAGCCAGCCATTTAGCAATCTTGCTTATGCTGCAAATGTGGCATCATTGAATAATTTTGCTTCGCAATTATATGATGTGTTGCAGTCTGTGTATAGTTGGCTCTTCTTACCTGCCAGTGATCAAAATAATCCAGAACAATTGGCAAATGATGTTTCGGCAGCTATTAAAGCGGAACAACAAAATATGGTTGTGAACTCGCAAGATTATGTTGGTTAGAAAGTAACAATTTCTATAGCTTGCCTTGCGACTTCGCTTTCATGTTCTTCTTTGGCTTGTATTTCGGCTAATTTTTTTAGAACAAAAAGTTCTTTTCGATTTTTTTCTTTATTTACATTAAAACTATGCACATCTGCATAGGCTTGAAAAGCTTTTTGGATATATTCTGCCATAAATTTATGGGTTAATGAAAGCTTGTCTAAATTTAATGTTTCTAATTTAAATTCTGATAAATTTAGATTAGATAATGCAAAAATGTCTTCAATTATTGGTCTATAAAAAACTCCTACATATTGTCTTCTAGGATCAATTTTTTCTTTTAATTCTTTATAAAATTGTTCTAACGAAGCTCCATCTTGAAAGTTCCATTTTTGATCTAAAGCCCAATCGGTAAGTCTTTTTATTGCGGGAAGTTCTTGTATATGGATTTGCATATTTTTACCTAAATCAGGACCTTGTCTTTTGTGTCCTTCTGTATCTGTTGCATAATCATCTAAATAAATAAATGCTTCTGGAGATTTGAAATCTGTTTTCGTAGAAAGCACTTCAGCTCTTTGGTCAGCATAATCTGCTACTTTAGGTAAAGCTTCATTAAAAGTGACAGATCGTTTACTTTTTGTTTCTTGAGCTTTACTTTGTTCGAATCGATTTTGGATCATAGCTATTTTTTCTTTTCTTTTTTGCTGTAGAGCATAAAGTTCTTTAATGTTTTTTTGTTGGTCTAAAGTTAAATCTAAATCAGCTTCTTCTGCGGGAATTATTTTGGCAAGATCAGCAGCTAATTCATCATCTTCTTCAGCCATTTCATTAAGCTCTGAAACCATATCATCAATATCCATAGAACATAACAAGCTATAATTAAAAATAGCTATACATAAAAAAAAGAATTTTTTCATAATCGTCCTTATTGCTATAAAAATACTTATTAAGATTACTATAGCATTTTTATCTCTTTAAATTCAATAAGAAAACATTTTATAATGATTTTTTATGAAAAATAAGCTGAATTATAAAGTACTAAATAATCGTTTAGCCCAATTGAATATTTGAACGCCGTATGGTTGTTTTGTAGAAGATGGTGTAATTGGCGTAGGATTTTGCAAAGTATGCATTTTGAATTGATTTTTTTGCATTAATGTTGGCCTGGAATAAGCAGGTGCTATAATTGATGAGGGTTTTTGAGTGTTGAGAAATGCATGTATTTCGGCTAAATGGTCACGCCATTCTGCTGGAGAGATATTTTGTGCTTTAAGCAGGAGTAATAATTCTTGTGTTAATTGTCCGTAAAGTTGTTTTTGAAGCGCTAGTTTGCGTTCAAAATTTGTAACTGTTGTTAATTTTTTTAACACTTGCTTTATTTTGCAACCTAATGTGGTATTTTTGTAATCAATGCTATTGATCGTGTTTATTAATTCTGTCAGTTCTAAAAAACCTGCATGCATATCCGGATGATAAGTGTTTCTGAGCATTATTCCATTTTGAGTTAAAGATAAAAATGTAGCACATAATGCTTGATCTTTATCAAGATCAAAAGCCATAACATTGTTTGCCAAGTAACCAAAAATATTATTTCTAGAGTGTTTTTGTATCATGAGCTGTTTTTCTGCAAAAGTTGGAGCTGGGATTTCTTGAGATAATTTATGATGGAATCTAAAAGCATTTTGAATTTTATGAGCAATAAAACCATCCTCTAGCGAAATATTATCTAGATCTAATGTTGCTATAGCATTTGTTATATTTAAATTTGATGCTTTAAAAATACTTTCGAGAATTTTTTTATATGGAACGCCTTGGTGCTGAAATGTTTCAAGACGTTGTTTAATATCTTTGAAAAAAAGCTTTAAAGAGGATTTATTGGCAAAATTCCATTCAGGATCTAGACCCCAAGTTATAATATCATTGATAATAGTATTTATGATAAGATTTTGTTGATAAATTTCTTGTAAATGAGCACGTCTGTCAGGAAATAGTTCATCTTCCAGATAGCATAAAAATTCTCGAGAATTATATTCTTGATCTGTTAAAACTTTAACGCAACATAAAATTCTTTCTGCTTGACCAGTCATTTGTGTTTGTTGAGTTATGGTAAGAGTTGTTTTATCTTGTGGCGCTATATGTTCTTCAATTTTTTGATATTCTGCAAGTATGCTTTGCTTGTCGGGAAGGTCTTCTACAAATGTAATTCGTTTTGATCGTGGTTTTGGGATTTTTAAAATAGATGATTTTGTAGGCTTTAGTTTTAAAGCTGCTAATGCACGTTCTTTGCGCGCTTGATGCTCTAGAATTATTTTTTCAGCATATCGCTTTGTACATAATTTTTTTAATTCTTCTTGCGAAAGTACGGCTTCTTCGCTAGGCGTAGGACTTGATTCTTCTTCTTGCGAAAGTACGGCTTCTTCACTAGGCGCAGGACTTGATTCTTCGTGTGATTTTTTAATCACAGGTGCAGGTGCGGGTTCAGGTGCAGCATCAACTGCTGCTGCAGAATATAATGAGCCATGGCTCAGCATGCTTATCAAAGCAAAAATAATAACATGATATCTATTCATAGCAGCCCTTTTTTATTGATATTTACCATAATAATCGTTTAGCCCAATTGAATATTTGAATACCGTATGGTTGTTTTGTAGAAGATGGTGTAATTGGGTTTCTTGTTATTGGCGTAGGATTCATCGTGAATGGATTTTTTTTAAGTGCTAATGATTTGCCGTAAACAGGTTCTGCTATTGCTATTGATGTAGCAGTAGGCGCTTCAGAAGCTATAGATTGATTTTGTTTTTTTGTATTTTTAGAGAAAAGTTTGTCTGCATGATGAGATAATTTTGCATGATCAGATAGTTCTGTTTGATCAATGTTTAATGCTTTTAGGCGACTTAATATAATCTTTGTTATCTCTCCATATAATTTACATTGAAGTTTTAGTTTTTCATGAGAATTTGTAGTTGTTTTTATGGTTTTTAATAATGCATGTATTTTCCATCCTAAAGGGCTTAAGGTTTTATAATAATCTGATTGTTGAAATTTGTTCCTAGGTCTCATAGAGTCAGTTTCCATAGGATTAATCTTCATTTTATCAGATTCATTTGCTTGTTTCCCTATATTATTAAATAATTGTTCTAATATTTTAAAAGTTTCATCCATGTAATCGTGATAGAGATTTCGCGTTGTTATGCCATCAGGAGTTGATGCAAAAAAAAGACTGTAATGTGCTGGAATATTTTCTGCAGAAGGTATTCGTTGTAATTTTAAAGCAAAAATATCAACATTGTTTAAAAAGTAGTCAAACATATTTTTTTTCCTTGCTTCAATGCGCATTTCTATTTCCTTCATAGAGGGACATCGCATTATTTTCATACCTGTATCTTTGAGTTTTTTAAAAGTTGTTTTACTAGATAAAGATTCTTCATTAAAAGTAACTCTTTGAGAAGAATGTAGTTTGCGAGTTTTGAGTATGCCTTTAAGAGGTTTTAAAGCATCTTTTTCAGTTTGCTGTGTACATTCAAAATTTGTTTCTGATTTTGATTCTGCGATTACAGATGCAAGTGCGGGTTCGGGCGCAGCATCGGCGGCGGCAGCTGCTGCTGCAGAATATAATGAGCCATTGTTTACTATGCTTATTAAGGCAAAAATAATAACATTATATCTATTCATTACGACCTCTTATTTTTTTGATTTTTTATATTTCTATAAGTCAGTATAGCAGTTTTATGTATAATTGCAATCAGAAATTATTTTAACAGATATATGCACGATTAAGCTTCGATTGTTTGAGCGATTTGTATAAACAGGTAAATTCTTGCAACGCTTATTATTCTCTTATTAGGCTGATCGTTATCTTTTAAAAAAATAGGAAATAATAAGCATGGTTTTTTTTATAAGCATATTTTTTTTTGTAGCGCATATTTTCAGCGTTCAAAATTATGAATTAAGCTTAATAGATTGGCAGGATGATCTTTTACCGGTATTGCAAAACTATACGCATTCAGGCTTAACAACCTGGTTTTATCAACGCAGAAATGTATTACCTGATAGAGAATTGCATGCATTTTTGCAATCGGTTCAATCATGGCAACCAGAGCTTACAAGCGCGAAGCCATCATACAATGGCCAATCTGATGATCTTGCGCCGTATCGCTCGTTAACGACAGGAACAACCTTTTTACCAAAACAATTTTTACGTTATCAAGGGTCAACGATATTCGAAGAGCCTGACAAAAAAGGGAAGCCAGCAGTTTCTGGATATGGCACAGGATGGTATCATTCATTAGGTTCATATGCGATCGATGCGCAGAAAGAGTTTTTACAAAAAGGGAATGCGCACAATATCGTGTACTATGCTGCAGCGTTAATAGAAAATTTTATAGGAAGAGCAATCTTTGGAGCTTCGCTGTTTGTTGATTCACGGCTGCAACATGCTAATGGATTGCTAGCGCACAGTGATCAGCAGGGTGATGCAAGAGAGTCTTTGATGATCAAGAATTTTATTTTTGAAGCACAAAAAATGTATGTGCAAGCTCGGTATACAAGAATTTTGTATAAAAAAAAAGATGGTGTTTTGCAGTCATCTTTAACGCTTCAGGATACTTTTTTAGGATATATTGTTATTAATGAAGTTACAGATTCTTTGGTGCACGTACAAAATAAAGAGACTTTTAAAGTATTAAAAAATCCTAAACAATGCGCGCCGGTCTTTTTTGTGCCAGCAAAAAATTCAAAAATAACTTTTTGTTTTTCTTCTGCAAAAAATATTAAAAAAGATACGATCACTCAAAAAAATCCAATGACTGTTGCGCTTTCGTTTGATACAAAAAGTGCAGCTCTCTTTACGGTCAATGCTTTTTCTGGTTTTTCTAAACAATACAAAACAGCAAAACGTTTGCTAGTACAAAATGTTTCTTTTGATGATGATGCGATACAAGATTTTTTTTCTTCTAGTCATCAATGGGCGCTCGTTACCAAAATTACGCAATCAGGGCTTTCTGTATTAGCGGTGGTAAAATTAAATCCTTATGATTTCCCGTTATCTTTTTCTGGAAGTGCTATTGCAAAAACGTTAGAACTTG
>CAZJPB010000011.1:16271-19274 GCA_964547785.1 uncultured Pseudomonadota bacterium
ATCAGGTTTTATAGGGCTTGATCAAGTTTTTCCAACACCAGCAGCATCAGATTGGTTAGGAAAGCATTCTTCTTTAGATTGGTTTTATCTGCGAGCCTTGATGGCAACGCGATTAATTTTGCAATCTGTGTATTGTCCTTATGATGCGCTTGTGATTCCTGTGCGGTACGCATTAAATGAGCAGGGTCGCTATAAAAAAATGTCTGGCACACAAAAAAATATGTCAGTGCTTGAATATCTATGCCAACATCCAGAAGAAACGATAACCATTAAAATGCCGAATAATAAAGCAACAAGAACGATCTATGGTCAATATTATACAGCGCACAGAGCAGATGCAAAAAATAGTTATCAATGGATTGTGCCGGTGAAAGAAATCGAATGTGTATAAATAAAAAAATAGTAGGTATAAGTTTTGTATTGTTGTTTCAGATCTATAATATTTCAACAGCAGTAGAAGCGTTTTTGGTTACCTTGCAGTGGCCAACTTCTTTTGTTCAACCTGAATTTCAGATGGAAGTGTCTCTTTGCTTAGAACATCAACGTGATGTTGCAGGTTTGAATAGCATACAAACACAGGGGTACTTTTCAAAAATATTTTTATCGCAGAATAATAATGATGTTTTGTATATGATAAAACCTTATTTTGAGCGCTTTGCTGTAGGTACAAATATGCATTGTTATTCATGGTCAGATAAAGCAACAGCATTGCGCATTATTCAAATGAGCGTTGACTATAAAGGATTAGAACATATTTCAGATGATGTTTTAAAAAAAAATCGTGCCTTTTATAATGTTTTACAGCAGGCATCAAAAAAAATATCGTTTTTAAATCATCAACCATATATTTTTCCTTGGTATGGAGCCTATTATGCGCATCTTGTTGAGTTTAAAAAAGATGCTTACTTTACCTATAAAACATTTAAAGCATATACGATTGAACTTATAGAAGCATGTAAAAATCCTTTGAACACTCAGTACAAAATGTCTGAACATTACACAATCATTGATCCAAAAAAGAGCGCGTTTCAATTGCCTGGCTTTACAAAACATGAAAGCATAGCTTCATTATTTAAAAATCTTTTCATTAAAAAAAGCAACGACCTTGCATCTATGCCATTATTGCCTTGCGCATATAATCAAGAAGACTTGTTTTTTACTTCAGGCGATGTTGTGTACTTGCCATTATTTATGACCGACCCTGGTCAACCTTATGTTCCGCAAGGATGGAATTATGCTCACAAAAAAGAAAGTTTTTCTATAAAAAAATCTTTAATGACGAATTATTCTGAACAGCTTTCTTTTGAAACTGCTTTGTATTCGTACGAAGCATAATTATTTTTGCTTGCATTTGTCATAAAAAAATTGGGCTTCAGCAACAGGATCAGCTTGTTCAGTAATAGCTTTTCCAAATACGATACCATCAGGATTTAAAGCAATCAGTGCATCAATATTATCGCGATTTATTTTTGATGAAATAAAAATAGGAAGATTTGTATTGCCTTTGAGCATGTTCCAATCTTCCACAAATAATAATGTTTGATTTGTTTTGTCATAAGGTTGATGAAACATTAATGCATCAACGCCAAAACTTTTAGCATCAAGAGCAACTTGGCCAGGAGAGCTTGTGTCCATCATATCAAGAATCACTTTTTTGCCCATATCGTGCGCTTTTGTGCAGACGTTTTGAATAATTTCTTTACTGGTTCCGCCCATTACAGAGATCCAATCAGCTCCAGATTGACCAAAAAGACCGACGATATCCCTTCCTTTATCAACAATTTTAGTATCTGCAAAAATAATTTTATTCGGAAAGGTCTGGCGAAAAATTTCAACAATTTGAACGCCATGTTTTAAAATAGGGAGTGTGCCGATTTCAATAATGTCTACAAAAGGAATTATTTGCTGTGCAATAGCAAGGTTTTGTTCAATATCTAATCCTTCAAAAGAAATTTGAAATTTCATTTCTATCCTTTGTTATGAATGGCTTTGATTTTTTTTAGT
The DNA here is from genome assembly GCA_964547785.1 of uncultured Pseudomonadota bacterium. Classification (GTDB taxonomy): domain Bacteria; phylum Babelota; class Babeliae; order Babelales; family CAIQNR01; genus CANNBR01. The sequence goes on from CAZJPB010000011.1 coordinate 18,276, forward strand.
ATATCAAGAATCATAAATTTTTTAGTGTTCATCAATAAAAATAATAAAAAAATTTACATAAAGCCTTTCTGATAGAGAACATAGTTTTATAATTATACTAAAGGAGTTGAAAATTTAGATTGAACACCTTTTTTATCAGTTCCGTCTATTTTAAATGACCGTTCAATCAATTCAAAAAATTGTCGATAATTAATCATGTATAAAGCATTTTTTGCCAAATTAATAGTATTTTTTATAAAGAGCGGAGGCAAAACAAGCTGAGCAGAATTTTCTGTAACCGTAACTCCAAGTGGTACAAAAATTTCATTTGGTTGAGCAAAAATAACAATTGCATCAAAAGGAAGTGCAAGATTTTTATCGGTCAAGGTTATTTTTTTTGTTTCCCACATATAAATTCCAGTTTTTGGATCCTGAATGCGCTGTATGTTGAATGCGGCATAAGCTGTTTTTTCTGCAACGCGCCACGTGCTGATTGTGTTATGAAACATAAAAATAGGTTTAATGTGTTGTGTAACGATGAGCGTAAACGATGTTGATTGTTGCTTTCTTGGAAAAATAATTTGCCCAGAGTTGTTTGAGCAAGCAAGATAGCCAAAATAAGAGCTATAAACACCTTCGATAACCGATGGCCAGGCACTTGCAGTAGGTGAAGTGATAGATGAAGTTTTATCTGAAGTGGTAGTTGTTTTTGTTTTATGTTGATCAAGCAACGGATATTCTTTGAGAGTAAGAACAATAATATGAGGTGGTCGAGCATAGACTGTTGCTATTGCGCATATTCCGTAAAAAATACATAATTTTAATGTATGCTTCATAATGCTCCTGGACAAATCTTTTTCAGAAAGATGATAACAAAAACAAGTATACCAAGAGTTTTTGATTTTAAAAAAGAGTTTTATTATTTTGTTATTATTTTTTATTTTTTCTAAAAGCATATTTTTATAAGAAATAAAAAATAAATGTATTTGACTCTCTGCCCGTTTAATCATATCTTCTTTT
>CAZJPB010000012.1:0-13869 GCA_964547785.1 uncultured Pseudomonadota bacterium
GCAGGATTTAATGTTGAAGCAAAAGTAGGTAATGCTTTGCCATTAAGAAAAGTTCCTGTTGGGTTTGTTGTTCACAATATTGAAGCCCGTCCAGGAGAAGGTGGAAAATATGCACGTAGCGCAGGAACATCGGCACAATTAATTGCAAAAACTGATGATTATGCAACATTAAAAATGCCATCTGGTGAAGTTCGTTTAGTGAATTTGGACTGTTGGACTACTGTTGGTGAACTTGGCAATGCTGATTACAAAAATATTTGTTGGGGTAAGGCAGGCAGAACAAGACAGAAAGGTTTTAGGCCATCTGTTCGTGGTATGGCTATGAATCCAGTCGATCATCCTCATGGTGGCGGTGAAGGTCGTTCTAAATCAGGTTCTCATCCGCAATCTCCTTGGGGTAAGGGATGCAAAGGGACGAGAACTCGTAAGCGTCCAAATCCATTTATGATCAGAAGACGAAAAACAAATAAAGAAAAATAAGTATTAGAAAGTATAAAAATATATGAGCAGATCGACAAAAAAAGGTCCTTTCATTGATATATGTCTTTTAAAAAAGATACATGCAGCAAAGACCGATAAAAAAAGTGAACCTATAAAAACATGGTCACGCAGAAGTATGGTTATTCCAGAATTTGTAGGAATGACTATTGGGGTTCATAACGGCAAGAAATTTGTTTCAGTTTTTATCACAGAAGATATGGTTGGACATAGTCTTGGAGAATTTGCTCCAACAAGAACTTTTCGTTTACATAGTGGACAGCGTAAAGCTGGGGTTGCTGCAAAGGAATAATTTGGCTACACTAATAAACATTAATTATTTGAATTCGAGGGTATAATGCAATTTAGAGCATTAGTAAAACAAGTTTCAATTTCTCCTTATAAGCTTCGACCTTATGCTGAAGTGGTGAGGGGTAAAAATGTGGTATATGCTTTGCACTTATTAGCAACTCGAGCTGTAAGAAGAGCTATTCCTATTAAAAAGATTATCGAGTCAGCAGCTGCAAATGCAAAACATAGGCAGAATATTGATATAAATAATCTTATGGTTAAAGAAATTAGAGTTGATCAAGGTAAAATATTTAAATATTTTAAGCCTGGTTCTATGGGTAGAGCGGCTGTGCAACGTAAAAGATTTAGCCATATAAGTGTTGTTTTAGAAGTTAAAAATATATCATCAAAAGAGGTTTAGTGTGGGACAAAAGGTTAACCCTCGTGGATTTCGTGTAGGTGTTTATAGTGATTGGTATGGACGCTGGTTTGCTAAAGGCAATTACGGAAATGAGCTTTTAGAAGATTTACAAATTAGAAGATTTGTAGAAAAAGAATTAAAGCATGCAGAAATTTCTCGTGTTGAAATAGAAAAAGATGGCGATAAGGTTCGAGTTATTATTTTTACAGCTCGTCCTGGCGTTATTATTGGTAAAAAAGGTTCAGAGATAGATTCTTTGCGCAAAGGCATAGCAAAACTTATTAAAAAGAATGCTATTGAAGTTTCTGTGCAAGAAATTAAAAATCCTGAATTGGATGCAACTTTAATTGCAAAAGGTATTGCAGAGCAATTAGAAAAGCGTGCAAGTTACAAAAAAATTATGAGACGTTTTTCTGTTTTAGCTTTAAGAGCTGGTGCAGAAGGCATTAAAATTTGTTGTTCTGGTAGGCTTAATGGTGCTGAAATTGCTCGTAGAGAGTGGCTTCGTACAGGATCTGTTCCTTTGCATACGTTGAGAGCTGATATTGATTATGGTACTGCTCGTGCAAATACGACGTATGGAGTGATAGGCGTTAAAGTTTGGGTAAGTCGTGGTGAATATAATTTAGCAAAACGAGTTGAGAGATTAACATGTTGATGCCTAAAAAAACAAAATATCGTAAAGTACAGCGCGGAACAATGAAGGGTCTTTCAAAAGGCTGTAAGACAGTTGAATTTGGAGATTTTGGATTGGAAGCTATAGAGCCTTCATGGGTGTCTGCTCAACAAATTGAAGCTGTTCGTGTTACGTTATCTCGAGGTCTTAAAAAGACTGGAAGTTTTTTCTTAAGACTTTTTCCTGATAAGCCTATTACAAAAAAACCAGCAGAAACTCGTATGGGAAAAGGTAAAGGTAATCCGGAAATGTGGGTTGCCGTTGTTAAGCGTGGACGAGTGATGTTTGAAATTGGTGGCGTAGATGAAAAAACAGCGCGTAATATTTTTCGAGTTGCGGCTTCAAAGCTTCCTTTAAAAACAAAATTTGTTAAAAAAGAACAAAGTGTTTCTTTAGAAAAATCAGTGGAAGGTGTTTCTCATGAAAAATAAAAATGCGCAAATAGTGCGAGCAATGGAAGAAAGCGAATTAATAAAGCATATTGAAGATGCTCGTAGATCTTTATTTAGTTTGCGTTTAAGTGCTGCTGGTTCTCATGTTGAAGATTTTTCTCAGTTTAAAAAACTTCGACGAGTTATAGCTCGTGGATTGACTATTTTATCTGAAAAGCAAGTAAATGGTAAAAGAGTTCAATAATGGATAATGATATGATGACATCTGAACAAAATGTAAAATCAAAAAAAATATTTACAGGAAATGTTGTTTCAAACAAAATGAGTAAAACTGTTGTTGTTTCAACAGTTCGTACTTTCAAACATCCAATGTTTGGAAAAGTTTTGAAAAAAATGAAAAAATATAAAGTGCATGATCCTTTGCAACAAGCTAATGTTGGCGACATTGTAGAGTTTTATGAAGGTCGTCCTGTTTCTAAAACTAAATATATGTATTTAGCTCGTATAGTTAAAAAAGCTGATACTGGTTTAGTTACTACGCAAGATATGGAGTAATGGTATGTTACAAAAGCAATCCTATTTAAAAGTTGCAGATAATTCTGGTGCTAAGCTTTTGCAATGTATTCATATTATTGGAAGCACAAGAAAACGATATGCGTTTTTAGGTGATTTAATTAAATGTGCGGTAAAAGTAGCTATTCCGGGTGGCATGGTTAAAAAAAGTGACGTTGTAACGGTTGTTATTGTTCGTACAGCAAAAGAATATAGACGCGAAGATGGCAGCTATGTCCGTTTTGGTGAAAATGCTGGTGTAATTATAAAGGACGGAGAGCCTTTAGCGACACGTATTTTTGGACCGATTGCTCGTGAATTAAGACCGCGTGCAGGATATGTTGGTTATCCAAAAATAGTTTCATTAGCACCTGAAGTAGTGTGATGGGGGGATAATAAAATGATGCGTGTTAAGAAAAATGATATTGTTAAAATAGTTTCTGGAAAAGATAAGGGTAAAGAAGGGCAAGTTATTGCTTTGTTACCTAAAAAAGAAAAAGTAAAAGTGAAGGGTGTTGCAATTGCAACTCGTCACTTAAAAGCTCGTAGGCAAGGGGATGTTTCATCTATTAAAAAAGAAGAAACATTTATTTGTTTGTCAAAAGTGATGCCTGTGTGTCCTTCTTGTAAAAGAGCTTCTCGTATTGGTAAAAAAGATTTACAAAATGGACTATCTGCTCGTATCTGTGTTCGCTGTAAAGAAATTATGTAATGATGCTGCAAGGAAATAACAATGACAAAATCTAGATTTGATGAAAAATATCAAAAAGTATTGCGACCAGAGTTACAAAAGAAATTAGGTCTTAAAAATATTATGCAAGTGCCTAAAGTTTCAAAAATTGTACTTAATGTTGGTGTAAAAGAAGCGGTTGGCGATAGTCGCATTTTGCAGCATGTAACAAAAGTTATAGCTTCTATTTCTGGTCAACAGCCAATTATTACAAAAGCAAAAAAATCTATTGCAGGATTTAAGATTCGTGAAGGTATGCCTTTAGGTGTTACGGTAACTTTACGTCGTAAAATGATGTATGAATTTTTGGATAAGTTAATTAATGTAGCGCTTCCAAACGTACGTGATTTTCGTGGTGTAAAATGTAAATTTGATCGTGGTGGTAATTATAATCTTGGAATTAAAGAATGGTCTGTTTTTCCTGAAGCTAATACAACTTCTTTAGATAAAGTTCATGGTATGAATATTACCATTTGTACTACAGCGTCTAATGATGAGCAAGCAATAGCGCTTCTTGAAGGATTTAATATGCCGTTTCAAAAAACAGTTATTAAAAAATAGGTATTAGGTAATGGCAAAAAAATCATCCATTGAAAAAAATAATAAACGCAAACTTTTAGTTGAGCGTTATAAAAAAATAAGAATGGAATTAAAAGATATTATAAAAAATCCTCAAACAACAAAACAAGATCGTTTGATTGCGCAAGAAAAAATGGCTGCGTTGCCAAGAAATTCAAGTCATGTTCGTGTTCGCAATCGTTGTGAGCTTACAGGGCGTGCGCGTGGTTATATGGGTTTTTTTAAATTGTCTCGTATTATGTTTCGTGAATTGGCTTTGCAAGGTGTTTTGCCGGGCGTTAAAAAAACAAGTTGGTAAGGGAATAGCATGTCGATAGATACAATAGGAAATTTTTTAACAATTTTGCGTAATAAAATTATGGCTTCAAGTTCATATGCAATAGCTCCTTATTCTAAGATGAATGCAGAAATTGCGCGCATTTTAAAAGATGAAGGTTTTGTAAAAGACGTTCAAGTTGTTGACTTAGAAAATTCAACAAACAAGGGTTTAAAAGTATTTTTTAAATATGTTAACGGTGAATCTGTTTTGCATAGTATTACAAGAATTAGTAAGCCAAGTAAACGCGAATACGTAAAAATTAAAAATCTAAAACCTGTTATTAATGGTTTAGGGATTGCAATTTTGTCTACAAATCGTGGAATTATGACTGATAAACAAGCAAAAAATAATGCTCTTCGTGTTGGTGGAGAAATTATTTGTACTGTCTGGTAGGGGATTTATATGTCAAAAATTGGAAGAAGACCTATTAAGCTTCAAGATGTAAAATTATCTGTTCAGGGTCAAGAAGTTTCTTATACTGGTAAATATGCTTCTGGAAAGCATATTGTTCCTCAAGAATTAAATATTGTTATGGAAGATGGCGGTATTGCACTTGTTCCTAAAGTTTTAAATCGTGTTGGTAAGTCTTTATGGGGATTGCATAGAGCATTGCTTGCAAATAAAATTCAAGGCGCACATATTCCTTTTGAAAAACAAGTTCAAATTGTCGGATTGGGATTTAAAGCAATCGCTAAAGGCAGTAGCATAGAATTTTCTCTTGGTTATAGTCATAAAGTTAATTTTGATATTCCTCAGGGAGTGACTCTCGAAATTGATAAAACTGGTCAACTTTTAACATTTAAATCAAGTGACAAAGAACTTTTGGGACATGTGTGTGGGCAACTTCGTTTCTTGCGTCCAGTAGAACCTTACAAAGGAACTGGTATTCGTCTTACTACTGATATTGTTGTTAGAAAAGCTGGTAAAACAAAAGCAGGTTAATGCGATAGTGCTTTGAAAAAATAAAAGTGTAAGGATTTAAGATTATGTCTATTGAGCAAAAAATTAAAAACGGTAGAAAACGAAGAGTGTTTCATGTTCGTAATAGATTGCGTAAAGATACTGTTTTAGCTCGAATTTCGGTATTTAGAAGTGCTCGATTTATTTATGCGCAAATTATTGATGATGCTCAGCAAAAAACTTTAGTTAGTTTTTCTTCATTGTTAATAAAAGAAAAAACAAATAAAATTGAAATTGCAAAAATGGTTGGCAAAGAGTTAGCAAAAAAAGCTTTAGAAAAAGGCATTAAAAAAGTTGCTTTTGATAGAGGGAGATTTTTGTATCACGGTAGAGTAAAAGCTTTAGCTGATGGTGCTCGCGAAGCAGGGCTTCAATTTTAATGTATTTAATGAGAAAAAGTATAAGGAATAAAAATGGTTGAACAATTAAAAGAAGAAACAACTAAAGAAACTTCTACAATGGTTGATCACGTTATTACTGTTCGTCGTGTTACAAAAGTAACTAAAGGTGGCAAAAGATTTGCGTTTTCAGCGCTTGTTGTTTCTGGTGATAAAAATGGTTCTGTTGGTATAGCTCAAGGTAAAAGCAGAGAAGTTTCTTCTGCGATAGCAAAAGCAACAAACAGGGCTCGTAATAACTTAATACATATTCCTTTAAGAGGTACTACAATTCCTTATAATGTTATAGGAAGGCATGGAGCGAGTTCTATTATAATGCGTCCAGCATACAAAGGTACTGGTGTGATTGCAGGTGGAGCTGTTCGTTCTATTTTAGAAGCTTTAGGCGTTCAAGATGTTCTTGCAAAATCTATGGGAGCATCAAATAGAATGAATGTTGTTAAGGCTGCTTTAAACGCATTAGCACAATTGCGTTCATTAAAACATATTGCGCAAACACGAGGAAAAACAGTAGATCAAATTGTGAAAGGAAGTCACGAACATGCAAGATGATATGACTCAAACAATCTCTTTAAATACGCGTATTTCTCTTTGTAAAAAACGTAAGCGTGTAGGTCGTGGTGGCAGCAGAGGTGGTACTTCAGGAAAAGGTAGCAAAGGTCAAAATGCGCGTGCTGGTGCAGGAAGAAAATTGCGACCAGGATTTGAAGGCGGACAAATGCCTATGCATAGACGTCTTCCTAAACGAGGTTTTAATAACAATCAGTTTAAAAAAGTTTTTGTGCTTATTTCTCTTGATCAGTTAGAAAGATGTTTTGATGCAGGTCAAGAAGTTACAAAAGATATCATTGTTCAAAAAGGACTTGCAAAAAACACGCAACAATTATTTAAAGTTTTGGGTAGTGGAACATTAACTAAAAAATTACATGTGATGGTTGATGCTTACAGTGTTTCTGCTTCTCAAGCAATAGTATCATGTGGTGGAAAAGCTAGTTTAATAAAAGAAGGATAAAAAGTAGTGATCATTTTCAGGAATTTTGGAAATATATTTCGTATATCTGAATTAAGAAAAAAAATATTATTTACCTTAGGCGTTCTTATTGTGTATCGATTAGGAACATATATACCCGCTATTGGTGTTAATGTTGATAAATTGCGCGAATTTATGCAGCAATCAACTAAGTTAAGTGGATTGCTTTCTTATTTAGATGTATTTTCTGGAGGTTCTTTAACGCAATGTACTTTATTTGCATTAGGAATTTCTCCTTATATTACCGCTTCAATCATGATGCAAATCTTAGGTTTAACTATTCCTGAATTTGAAAAACTACTTAAAGAAGGCGAATATGGCAGAAAATTGATCAATCAATACACAAAATATTTATCATTAGGGTTAAGTATTGTGTGGGCATCTGGTTTTGCTATTGGACTTGAATCTTTTGGTCTTGTAGTTGAGCCAGGTTGGGTTTTTCGGTTCATGTTTGTTCTTTCTCTTTCTGCTGGATCTATGGCAGTTATGTGGTTAGGTGATCAGATAGCGCTTTTTGGTATAGGCAGTGGGACTTCGATGATTATTTTTGCAGGTATAGTAGCGCGTTTTCCTGATTATGTTATTAAAACAATGCATGCTGTTCAGACTGGTCAGCTTGATGTAGTTATTGCATTTTTAATTTTGTTTATTTTTATAGCAATCACTGGATGCATTATTTTTCTTGAAAAAGGAGAAAGAAAGATTCCTGTGCAATATGCAAGGCGTATTATTGGAAATCGTGTGTACGGTGGTCAAAGTACGTATATTCCGTTCAAAATTAATAATGCATCAATTATGCCTGTTATTTTTGCAGGAACTATTTTAAATATTTTGACAGGTATTCCAAGTATGCTTTCAAATAAATTTAAAATATGTGCTCTGATTACACAAAAATTGGCATATACTGGTTTTCTTTCTAATGCGATTCAATTTGCGCTTATTGTCTTCTTTTATTATCTCTATACATCGTTAGTTTTTAATCCGGTTGAATTAGCAGATAATATGAAAAAAAGTGGTGGGTTTGTGCCGAATGTTCGTCCGGGAAAAAGTACAGCAGAATTTTTTGATCATATTTTGACACGACTTGGATTAGTTGGCGCTATTTATTTAGGTGTGTTAGCTATTTTACCTAATGTTTTGAGTGCGTTAATTACTGGTATGCCATTTTATTTATCAGGAACAGCTTTACTCATTGTTGTTGGTGTTGGATTAGAAACAATGTCACAAATTGAAGCGTATTTGATTGAACGCAATTATGAAGGTTTTTTAACTTCTGGAAAGCTTAAATATTCACGAGGAACCCGTTGAGCAACAAGAAAAAAATTATTATTTTATTAGGTGCGCCAGGTTCAGGAAAAGGAACTCTTTCAAAATTGTGTGTTGAAAATTTTGGCTGGAAGCATTTTTCAACGGGCAATCTTTGCAGAAAGCATGTTGCTGAGGGAACAGCGCTTGGAAAGCAGATAGATTTTGCTATGAAATCTGGTACACTAGTTTCTGATGAAGTTATAATTGAAGTTGTTTCTTTATGGATTGATCAGGAAATAAAAAATTCAGATCATTTGATGTTAGATGGAGCTCCTAGAACAGTTAAGCAAGCAGAAGCATTAAAATTATTTTTAGAAAATAATTATTCAGAAGTTAAATTAGTTATAATAGAGTTGCGTGTTCCTGATACTGAAATTATTGAAAGATTGAGTTCTCGTTTAATGTGTACAAATCAAGATTGTCAAGCATTTTTTTCTCTTAGGTCTGAACAACTTAAACCAAAAGTTTCGGGTATTTGTGATTTTTGCCAATCGGCGTTAACACAAAGAAATGATGATAAAAAAGATGTTATTAAGACCCGCCTTGAAGCATATCATAAGCATTGCAATGCGCTTACTTCCTTTTATAAAAATAGTGGATATATGGTCCATGTTATTGATGGAGACAGAGAAAGCGTTAATGTTTTTGAAAAATTTCTTAAACACGTGGAAGCTTAATGATTTCAATAAAAAACAAACTTGCATTAGATAAAATGCGAACTGCTGGTCGTTATTTGGCGGAATTATTTGAACTTCTTGCATTTCAAGTGAAAGAAGATACTACAACATTATGTTTAGATTCTTTTGTGCAGGAATATTTAAAAAAAAATGGGCTTATTTCTTCGACTAAAGGGTATAGAGGCTATAAGCATTCAAGTTGTATTTCTTTGAATGATGAAGTTGTTCATGGTGTTCCGAGTCAACATAAAAAATTAAAAACTGGCGATTTGGTTAAAATTGATATTTGTGCTTCTTGGAATGGATATTGTGCAGATATGACACGTTGTTTTTTTGTTGGTGAAGTTGATGCTCTTGTTAAAAAATTAGTTTTTACTGCGCAAGCTTCATTAGATGCAGGTATTGCTCAGATGCATAGTGGTAATTATTTAACAGATATATCTGCTGCTATTCAAAAAGAAGTAGAAGTTGCTGATTTTGGCGTTGTGAGAGATTTTGCAGGTCACGGTATTGGTAAGTCTATGCATGAAGATCCTGAAATATTGAATTATGGTAATCCTGGACAGGGGCCGCGATTACGCGAAGGCATGGCATTTGCATTAGAGCCGATGATTACGCAAGGTTCATATCAAGTATATATTGATGTTGATGGCTGGACTGTGAAAACAAAAGATAAAAGTTTGGCAGCGCATGTTGAAGATACAATTATTGTAACGCAAAATGGTCCAGAAGTGCTAACAAGATTAGAAAATGAGGGTAGGTAAAAGGGTTGTATGGAAAAAAAACAGAAAGAAGATGTTATCAAAGTAGATGGTGTTGTTCAAGAAACATTACCAAATGCTATGTTTAAAGTTGAAATTGAGGGCGGGCATGTTGTTTTAGGGCATGTATCTGGTAAAATGAGAATGAATTATATCAAGATACTTCCTGGTGATCGTGTTGCTCTTGAACTTTCTCCTTATGATTTGAACAGAGGAAGAATTGTTTTGCGGTATAAAAATTAAACATTTATTAGTATCAGAAAGTTGTATGTATGAAAGTAAGAGTATCAGTTAAAAAAATTTGTAATGATTGTTGTGTAGTAAAGCGTGGACGTGTTGTTCGTGTTATTTGTAAAAAAAATCCGCGACATAAACAAAGACAAGGTTAATTCAGGAGTATTGTGCTATGGCACGTATAGAAGGTGTAACGTTACCGTATAATAAAAGAATAGAGTTTGGTCTTACCTATGTGTATGGGATAGGAATCAAAACTTCACGAATTATTTTAAATAAATTAAACATTGATTTTGATGTTCGTGTAAAAGATCTTTCTGATGATCAAATTGGTTCTATTCAAAAAGAAATAACTCAAAACTATAAAACAGAAGGTGAGTTACGCAAAGAGATATCTTTGAATATTCGCCGGTTACAGGAAATAGGATCATATCGCGGTTTGCGTCATAAAAGAGGCTTGCCTGCAAGAGGTCAGCGTACAAAAACGAATGCGCGTACACGAAAAGGTCCTCGTCGTTCAACTAATATTATTGCATTAAAGCGTAAAGTTGCTAAGAAGTAAGGTATTTATAAATGGCATATAAGCAAAAATCAAAAAAAAATAAAAGAGGTCGTGTTGAGACAGCGATCGTGCATGTTAAATCCTCTTTTAATAACACAATGGTTTCTATTACAACTCCAGAAGGAGAAGTTTTGTTACGTTGTAGTTCTGGTCGTCTTGGCTTTAAAGGTGCTCGTAAAGGCACACCATTTGCGGCTACTCAAATTGGAACAACATTAGCGAAAGATATGGCTAATTTTGGTATTCGTACGTTAGAAGTTAATTTGCAAGGTCCTGGATCTGGTAGAGATTCTATTGTTCGTGCATTCCAATCATCAGGTTTTTCAATTTCTGTTTTACGCGATGTAACGCCTCTTCCTCACAATGGATGTCGTCCGCCTAAAAAACGTAGAGTTTAAGCTTCTTAGTACACAATAGATGAGAATATTTATATGAATAAAAAAAATTTAAAAGTAGTAGGAAAAGAAGGAAAAGCTGAACAGCAACCTTCAACCGAAAAGCGTCAAAGTAAGCTTTCTGAGTATGGTAAACAACTGCATGAAAAGCAAAAAGTAAAAGAAATGTATGGAATGCGTGAAAAACAATTTCGTCGTTTTTTTAAAAATGCTTCAACTGCACAACATGGTGCTCCTGGTGAAAACCTTTTAACCATGCTTGAACGTCGTCTTGATAATGTTGTGTATCGGCTTAAATTATCAATCACTCGTCGTCAAGCGCGTCAAATTATTACTCACGGGCATGTGCTTGTTAATAATAATTATGTGTATTCGCCCTCATTTTTGGTGAGCGTAGGTGATGTTATTTCTTTAGTTGATTCTGTGAATACAAAAGAAAAATTTCTTGAACAAGTTGTTGATAAGCGATTAAATCTTGGAATTAAAGTTCCTGAATGGCTTGAACTTAATAAAAAAGATCGCAAAGGAGAGGTATTACGCAATCCTGTCCGAGCTGATATTCAAGTTCCTATTGAGGAGCATTTAATCGTTGAGTTGTATTCAAAATAGGTAAATAAAATTTAGTAGACAAAATGCGTGGGGATCATACATGAGTAGAGAATATCAACCATTAACTATTCCTCGTTTGACGTGGGATAAAAAAGGAATAACAGATTCATTTGGACAAGTAGTTGCGCAACCACTTGAACCAGGATTTGGAATTACTTTTGGCAATGCACTTCGCCGTGTTCTTTTGGGTGGAATAGAAGGAAGCGCTGTTACTTCTGTAATTATTAAAGGCGTAAATAATGAATTTTCGGTGCTTACTGGTGTTGTTGAAGATGTAATGCAATTATGTCTTAATATTAAGCAAATCGTTATTCGCAGTACTGATGGAAAGCCAGGAAAAATGGTTTTGCATATACAAAAAGAAGGTATTGTTAGGGTTTCTGATATTCAAGCAGATGATAATTTAGAATTGATTAATAAAGATCATATTATTGCTCATATTGCTCCAGCAGGATCATTAGAAATAGAATTTTTTGTTGAACCTGGTCGAGGATATCGTCCAGCTCAATGGCCTGAAGGTAAAATGTTGCAAGATGATGGACGTATTTATCTTGATGCAGTATTTTCTCCTGTTGCAAAAGTTGCTTTTTTTATTGAAAAGACTCGTGTTGGAAAAGAAATTGATTACGATAAGCTTATTTTGGATATTCATACCAATAAAGCAATCAGTCCTTTAGAAGCTTTAAATTATTCAGTATCAGTGTTACGCACGCAATTAGAGCAATTTTTGATGGAAGAAGAAATTCCGTTTAATAGTATTTCGTTGCCAGCGCAAGAAGATATTAAAATTGCACCAGAACCAGTTGGAGATTTGCTTTACAAAGGTGTTCCTGTGGAACTATTTTTAAAGCCTATCGATGAACTTGAGCTTTCTGTGCGTGCACATAATTGTCTTATGAATGCTAATATCAAGCGCATTATTGATTTAGTAAATTTAAGCGAAGATGAAGGTTTGCGTATTAAGAATTTTGGTCGCAAGTCTTTAAATGAAGTTAAAGAAAGCATGAAAGCCTTTAATCTCTTTTTTGGCATGAATGTTACTGAATATGATTTAGAAAAAATTATGAAAGAACATGGTGCTTCGTTAATGCTTGATAAGCAGTAATAAAGCAAAAAGGATAATACAATGAGACATCAATCTGGTAAAGTAAAATTAAACGTTAAAGAATCTCATAAACGAGCATTATTGAGAAATCAAGTTATACATTTGATTATGTATGGTCACTTAACAACAACAAAAGCTCAGGCTCGTCAAGTTAAGCGTCTTGCTGAAAAAGCAGTTACGTTAGCTCGCAAAGGATCTGATTTTAATACAAAGCGTCGTGTAAAAGCGCTCTTGCCTTATAAATTAGAAGCACTCAAAACTTTGTTTGTTGATATAGCACCACGTTATACTCAGCGTCCTGGCGGTTATACAAGAATTATTCCTTTGGGAAAAAGACCAAGTGATACGGCAACTATAGCTCGTCTTGAATGGGTTTAATAGTTCCATTCATAAAAAAAACTATTATAAAAAGCCATGTTTTATCATGGCTTTTTTGTTTTTAATAGATAAAAAATAAGCACACATTTTTACACATAAGCTTATTTTAAAAATGGTTCTGGAGGGGGCTGTTGCGTGGAATAATGGCAGTGTTATTCTGGTGATAGTTGTTTTGCAAGATCAGTTCATGTTCGAGCAAACAATGTGTGTAAACATATGTGAGGTTTTAATTCATGGAGGTTAATCATGAATAAACAATATTTATCTATTATATTTATAATATCTTTGGTTCCATCAACAATTTTGTCAATGGCACAAGTCGGAGCATTTGCTGCTGCTGCTAGAACAACTGCGATAGCTTGCGGTTCTTCATTCATAACTGGTTTAAATTTGGCTCGTGCTGCTGCTCAAGGTGCTGTTCGAACGGTTGCTGCAAAAGTTATGTCAAAGCAAGGTGTTGCTTTAGCTACTGCTACTGTTGCTCCTGTTGCTGGTGTTGCTGGTTTTGGAGTTGCTGCTGCACAAGTTGCTGCTGAACAACAAGCTGCTCGTTTGGCTGCTGAAACTGCTCAAGCTACTACTCAAGTTGTTGCAAAAGGTTTCTTAGGAAGATCTGTAGATGCAGTAAAAAGTGCTACTTCTACTGTTATTGATACAGTTTCTCCTTATTTCACAGTTCAAAATGGTCTTATCGCTGCTACTGTTGCTGGCGCTGCAGTTGCTGCAACTAAAGCTTACAAGTATTTCACCAATGATGATTCTTCAATGCGTCGTAGAGCTTTAGTTGGAACAGGTGCTGGTTTAGTTGGTGCTGCTGTAGTTGCTCCAGTTGTTTACTATCGTGAAGCATTAGCTGGTTATGCTCAAACTGTTGGTACAAGAGTTTCTGAGTATGTTTCTCCTTACGCAAACCGCGTAGTTGAATTAGCTCAAAGAAATCCATATACAGCTGCTGCAATTGGTTGTGTTGCTGGTCTTGGACTTATTGGTGGCCTTGCTTACAGATATTTTTCTG
>CAZJPB010000012.1:13969-19271 GCA_964547785.1 uncultured Pseudomonadota bacterium
AATTTCTTAATCCAATCAACTTCAATTATCTCTAGTACTTCTTAGTGTTGATCTTCGATTAATCCATCTTTTGTTATGCAATGGTTTACATAAAAAGGGGACATTTTGTAAAAAAAGTGTCTCCTTTTTTATTTACCCTAATTCTTTAATCATTACTCGCGAGCCTTGCGGATTTTTTTCGATAATAAAATGTACGGGAAACTGGTCTTTCATCGTTGATAAATGAGATACGATAATTATTTTTTCAAAGTCATTTTGAATTTTGTATAACGCATCCATTATTTTTGTTAGCCCTTCCTCGTCTTGCGATCCAAATCCTTCGTCTATGATAAGTGTTTGCAAAGAGGTACCAGATCGCTTTGCCAGTAATTTTGAAATGGCGATTCGTAAGGAAAAATCTATTCTAAAGGCTTCGCCGCCTGAAAATAATTCATACGGTCGTATGCCGTTTGCGTCTGAAATATTGATATCAAGTGTTTCTTTGACGCCACCTTTTTTTAAATCGCGTAATGATTCAATAAAAATATGTGCTTGATTATCGGTTAATCGAGAGAGTAAATCATTTGCTTCATATTCAATTTCTGGCAACGCATCTTCTATTAAAAGTGCTTGAATGCCGTCTTTACCAAATGCTTGAGCTATTACTTGATATTCATGTATTTCTTGCTGCAAAAGAACTATTTTTTCTAAGCAATTTTTTTGATACAGCATTTGTTCATGTAGTTTTTTTTGTTCTGCTTGAAGTCGGCCTTGATTGTGTAAGGCAAGTTCTTTTGCTTTGCTGTGATCCTGTGCCAGTTTTGCATGTTCTCGTTCGATGCAAGCTTGTTTTTTTAAATCTTCTGGCAAGGTGTCAAATGTTGTGAGTCTTTTTTTTATTTTTAAAAGAGTTTTTGTAAGATTTCTTATAGTTTTAGTCAATGCAGACATTTCTAGTTTGCGTGCTTGTTGTTCTGCTTGCTCTTGTTCGAGCATATTCCATTGATCAAGTATGTCGTTCAGGCGTCCTAAAGTTTCTTTATCTGCTTGAATCGTGTTGGCAAGAGATTCGTGTTGTGTGATAATAGCTTCACAAGCTAATTCTAAGTTTTTTAAGCGTATGATTTCGGTATGAGATGCGATATCAATTTCGATATTTTTTTCAAAAATAAGTATTGCTTGTTCACATTCAGATTTTGCTTTTTGATTTTCACATAATTGTGCAGCAAGGGATTTTAATTGTTCATCAAGAGCGCACAATTTCTCTGTGCAATCTGTTTGTTGCTGTAATAAAGTATCTATTTTTTTGCTGCTTTCGATTACCTTTTTTTGCTCTTCTATCATATGTTTAACGATTTCTAAATTTTTTTTAATGTGCGCAATATGATGCATTAAAAAAAATTCTTCGTCTTCAAATTTTTTGTACAGTAATCGTTTGCGAGCCAAAGAAAGATTCTGCTCACATAAAGGGCAACTTGGTATTTCTAATACTTCTGTCAGGGATTGTTTTTGTTTAATATTTTGTAATGTTTGTGTTGCCAGTTTTCCTTGCTGTGCCCACGTAAGATAGAATTTTTTTTGTCGCTCAAAAAGCTTTTCGAGTGTTTTTGTGTCATTAATTAAAAGTGAAGTATCAACACTATTTCCAAGATTGGCAATTTCTTTTTTGATAGTCGTAATCTGAAGATTTAATGTTTTTTTTAATTTTTTTAATTCCAATTCTTCTTTTAAAATATTTTTTTCATGTCCAATAATTCGCTCTAGAGCAATATGTTTTTCGTAGAGATTTTTTTTATGAGAAATTTGTAATGTGTTGATTAGTTCTTGTTTTTGCATTTTATAGTGTAAATATTTTTCTTTTTGCTCAAGAACGTTTTGAAAAAGATTTTGCGATGTTTCTAATTGTTTTGTAATTGCTTGTTTTTTTTCTAGCGTTTCTTTTTTGTGTGGTAAAGAAATATGTTTTTTATGAATGGTTTTCCATGTTGCAACTAAAGATGAAAAGAGTCTTTCTTTCGTTGTTTTTTCATTAATGAGGACGTCATATTCTTTTTGTACGTGATTATAGGCTAATTCTTTTTTGTAAAGTTCTGCTCGTGTTTTTTCAAGTTCTTGTTGCCTATTGTGTAATGTTTTTTCGTTCTGTTCAAGGTCTTGAATGTGTGCAGTATTTTTTAAAAGATGTTCTGAAATGAGAGGCGCATGTTCTAATTCTTTTAAAAGATGTTCGCTCATTTTAGAAAGATTTTCTTTTTCTTGTGTAATAATTTTTATTTTTTCTAAAGCATATTTTTTAGTTTTTTCATATGTATGTAATCCTAAAATTGTTGCTAAAATATCTTTTCGCTCTTTGGGCATTTTTTTTGAAAATTCATTTGCTTGTCCCTGACGTAAAAATGAAGAATTAATAAATGATTCATAATCAAGGCCAATAATTTGCTCTATTTTTTCTTGTGTTTTTCGTACTGTTTTTTCGCTTAATGTTTTGTACTGATCGCTTATTGCGTCATACGTTCCAAAATCAAGATAGCTTGCATGTTTGCCATGTTTTGTAGAAAATAATCGCTTGACTCGATATTTTTGGTTATTAAAAATAAAATCTAATGCAACAGACATATCAGTTTGACCGATTTTGAGTAAGCCATGATCAGGTTTAGTGTTGGCGGAAACCTTGCGTGCTTGGCCCCAAAGTGCCCACGTAATTGCATCAAGCAAAGCTGATTTGCCATGACCATTTTTTCCAGAAAGACAGATGAGCTTGTAGTGCGTAAAATCTATAGTTTGAACAACGGGTCCATAACTTAAAAAATTGTGAATGCTTATTTTTAATGGAATCATGACAAGATCTCTCCTTGCAATTTTAAACTATCTCTATTACACCTTTGCATAGTATAAAGTTTTACAAAGCATAACGGAGTTTTTATGCAAGATCATATTTTTCGTATGTACGATATTCGTGGAATTGTTGGAAAAGATTTATTGTTAGAAGATGTTGCTCAAATTGCAACGGCATTTTCTTTTCATCTTTTTAAAAAGGATGTTGAAAGCGATATAATAATAGTTGCTATGGATGGGCGCACACATTCGCCTGATATCAAAGAAGCATTTGTTAATGCATTACAACATTGCGGACATACAGTTTTTTTTATAGGAATATGTCCAACGCCTATACTTGTTTTTGCTTTGTATTGTATGAATATAGGCGCAGGTTGTATGATTACCGCTTCTCATAATCCAAAAGAATATAATGGTTTTAAATTATTTTCTGAAAAAAAACCCCTTTTTGACGAAGAAATTCAATTGATTAAAGGTTATGCTACTTATTTAAATGTTCAAGGCGTTGAAAATGAGCCAGGATTTTTTCTAAAAGATTCTTTTATCCCTGATTATATATTGTTTTTAAAAAAATTATTTCCGCATCTTGTTGGATGTTCGTTACCGATTGTTTTTGATTGCGGTAATGGCGCTACTGGTGCAGTTTTACCAGGATTATGTGAAGCATTTGAATTTTCTCAAGCTACTATTTTGTATGCAGATATTGATGGTAATTATCCGAATCATGATCCAGATCCTTCGGTAGAAGAAAATATGGAAGATCTTAAAACTGTAGTTCTAGAAAAAGGCGCTGTTGTTGGTATTGCTTTTGATGGTGATGGTGATCGTATGGCTGCGGTAACACATCAAGGAAATTTTGTTGGCGGTGATCATTTACTTGCAATTTTTAGTGAAAAGATTTTAAGTGCTCAAGAAGGTGCAATGATTGTTGGAGATATAAAATGTTCAAGCGCTTTAAAGGAATATGTAGAAAATCGTTCAGGCAAAATGGTTATTTCAAGAACAGGAAGCGTATTTGTGCGTGATGCAATGGAGGAGACAGGAGCGGTAGTAGGTGGTGAATTGAGTTGCCATTTTTTCTTTAAAGATCGCTATTTTGGATTTGACGATGGAATTTATGCAGCATTACGTTTAATAGAAATTTTAGTGGAATCAGATGCATCGCTAGAAGAGCTTGTAGATGCTATTCCTAAGCGAGTAAGTTCTCCAGAATTTAGAATTGAGTGCCTGCAGGATGGAAAAAAAATTATAGAAAAAGTTTTGGAAAAAGTTCAATTCTTAGAAAATGCTGAAATTATTTCTATTGATGGTATTGCTATTAGAATCTGTGAAGGATGGAGCTTAATAAGGCTTTCTAATACGCAGCCTGTTTTGTCTATACGCTTTGAATCGGAGACTGTCGAAGGACTTAATTATTGCAAAAACCTTGTTATCGATTTATTAAAAGAATGGTATAATGATGACATGCTAAGAATGATATTTTATAAATAAAGGATTTTTGTGAGACCTGTAGGATTGCATTGTAGGCTTGTTGAGAATGTATCATCATTGCTTGATAAATCATTAATGCTTAAAAGTTCTATCATGCAATGTTTTTTCTTACCGCAGGGTGCAGCAACCTATCCTGAATTTTCGTCAGAAGAAAAAGCTTTATGCCTAGAAAAGAAGAAACATTTTACGCATTTATTTTTGCATGCTTCGTATTGGGTTAATCTTGCAGGTCGTTATCGCAATGGATGGAGGCCATTCAAGCGTGAATTGGAATTAGCAAAAGAATTTGGATTTACGCATATGGTTATTCATCCAGGCTCTGCAACAGGGTGTACGACCAAAGAAGAAGGAATTGAGTATTTAGCAAAAGCGTTAAATAAGATCTTGAAAGAAGAAGATACGATAAAAATCGTGCTTGAAAATACGGCGCATGCGAACAAAACAGTTGGTGGCGATATTGCAGACTTTCAGAAATTAGTAACGCTTTTAGATCAGCCTGAAAAAATATGGTTTTGTTTAGACACGGCTCATGCGTATTCTTATGGCTATGATCTTTCGAGTGATCAAGCGATCGATGATTTTATAGCATATGTTGATACAATGATTGGCTTTCAGCGCGTTGTTTCTTTGCATATCAATGATGCTTCAGAAAAGTGTGGATCGCGTATTGATAAACACGAAATTCCAGGCAAAGGGAATATAGGTAAAAAGCTCTTGACGCGATTTATGAATCACGAAAAATTACGCAATATTCCTATTATTTTAGAGTTGCCGATTGTGTCAGATGATGAAGAAAAAGCAGTTTTAGAGGAAGTAAGATCTTGGAGTGTTTGATAAAAAATGCTTTTTGGTCTTGCAATACTCAAAAAAATATTTACTCTTAAAGACACTACTCTTTTTGGTGCGTATATCAAAAGGTGGGGCCCATAGCTCAGTTGGTCAGAGCAATCGGCTCATAACCGAGAGGTCCCAGGTTCAAGCCCTGGTGGGCCCACCA